>DRLC01000209.1 GCA_011053145.1 Planctomycetota bacterium
CTCGGCGCCTGGCGCCGATCCGTTCCATCTATCCGTTCGAGCCGCGTTTCTTCGAGCACGGGCCCCTCGCCCAACACTTCGTCGACGAAGGCCCCGCCGACGGAGGGCGTGGAACGCTGCTCTTCGTCCACGGCAACCCCACCTGGTCGTTCGCGTTCCGGGGTGCGATCTCCGAGCTTTCGAAGACCCACCGCTGTATCGCCCCGGACCACATCGGGTGCGGGCTCTCGGACAAGCCGCGCTTCGGGGCCTATGCCCTCGAGCAGCACGTCGAGCGGCTCGAGCGGCTGGTGCTCGGTCTCGGTCTCGAAGACCTCACGCTCGTTCTGCACGACTGGGGTGGCGCGATCGGCTTCGGCTTCGCGCGCCGTCATCCGGAACTCATCGCGCGCATCGTGCTCTCGAACACGGCCGCCTTCCCCGGCGGACGGTTGCCGGCACGCATCGCCGCATGTCGCATCCCGATCCTCGGCCGGGTCGCGGTGCGCGGCTTCAACGGCTTCGCGCTCGCCGCGACGCACATGGCCGTCGAGCGCCCCCTGGATCCCCTCGTCAAGCGCGGCTACCTCCTGCCCTACGACTCCTGGTGAAGCCGGGTCGCGACGCACGAGTTCGTGCGCGACATCCCGCGCCGTCCCTCCCATCGCTCCTGGGCGGAGCTCGCCGCGACCGGCGAGGCCGTCTCCGGTTTCGATGACCGACCGGTGCTCCTCGTCTGGGGCATGCGCGATTGGTGCTTCACACCGCGTTTCCTCGACGAGTGGCAACGCCGTCTGCCGTCCGCCGAGGTCGAGCCTTTCGAGCACGCGGGACACTACCTCTTCGAAGACGAGGCCGAGCGGTACGTCGCGCGCATCGCGTCGTTCCTCGCCGAAACGGAGGCGCGACCGTGACCCACGACGGAACGGAGTACCTCACGACGAACGTCTCGGCGCACCTGCGTATGTGGGCGGCGCGCACGCCCGCGCGTGTCGCCGTGCGCGGGAGCGACGGGAGCGAAGTCTCGTTCGGGGAACTCGAACGGCGCGTCGACGCCGTTGCGCACGGGCTCCTCGCGATGGGGTTCGTCCCCGGGGACCGCGCGTGCCTGTTCGTGCCGGCGAGCGCCGAGTTGATCCTCCTGACCCATGCGATGCTGCGCGCGGGCATTCAGCCGGTGCTCATCGACCCGGGAATGGGGCGCAAGAGCCTACTCTCCTGCGTTCGCCGCACCGCACCGCGGGGGCTCATCGGCGTTCCCCGCGCCCACCTCGCACGCGCTCTCTTCCCCGGTGCCTTTCGATCGGTCGAGCTGTCGGTGATCGTCGGCGCCCGCTTCTTCGGCCGCGCCCAACCCCTGGCGCGCCTCGAACGCTTCGGCTACCGCCAGGGTCCGTTCGACTTCGCCACGGGTGGCGTCGAGAGTGCCGAGGACGAGGCCGCCGTGCTCTTCACGTCCGGCAGCACGGGACCGCCGAAGGGAGTTCTCTACCGGCACCGGAACTTCCTCGCGCAGCTCACCCACCTGCGGCGGCTGCTCGAACTCGAGGCCGGAGAGGTGGACGTCGCCTGCTTCCCGCTGTTCGCGCTCTTCGACAATGCACTCGGGATGACATCGGTCTTCCCGGACATGGACTTCTCCCATCCGGCACGCTGCGATCCTGCGAAGATCGTCGCTGCAATCGAGTCCTCCCGCGCCAGCACGACCTTCGGATCACCGGCGATCTGGAAACGCGTCGCGCCGTGGATGCAGGAGCGCGACCGGCGCTTCTCGAGCCTGCGTCGCATCGCGATCGCCGGTGCTCCCGTGCCGCCGGCGCTGATCGAGGAACTCCTCGAACTCCTCGGCGACGGGGGCGACGTGGTCACTCCCTACGGCGCGACCGAGGCGCTGCCGGTCAGCTCGATCCGCGGGAGCGAACTCGCGGGGGAGCTGCGCGCGCGCATCGAAGGAGGCTACGGCACCTGCGTGGGACGACCCGCCCCTGGCATCGAGGTGGCGCTGATCGAGATCGGTGACGAGCCGATCTCCGCGTGGTCGGAGAGCCTGCGCGTGCCCACCGGATCGCCCGGCGAGGTCTGCGTCCGCGGCGATGTGGTCACGACCGAGTACCTCGGCGAGGACGGGGCGACCCGCGCCGCGAAGATCCCGTCCGCGGACGGGCTCTGGCATCGCATGGGAGACATCGGGCGCCTCGACCTCACCGGTCGGCTGTGGCTCCTCGGTCGAAAGTCGCACCGCATCGTGACCGACCACGGGACGCTCTTCCCGCTGCCCACCGAGAACATCATCTCCACGATGGAGGGCGTGCGCCGCGCGGCCCTCGTCGGGCGTGGGAAGCGCGGCCATGAGGAACCGGTGCTCGTGATCGAACCCGAACCGCGCTCCGACCGCGCCGTGCTCGAGGCGCGTTTGCACTCCCATCGCACGGACCTCGCCCCCCTCGCGGAGGTGCGGGGAGTCCGCTTCAAGCGGAGCTTTCCGGTGGACGTGCGTCACAACGCAAAGATCCGGCGCGAGGACCTGAAGCGCTGGGTCGAGTCGAAGCCGCGATGAAGGTGCTCGTCACCGGGGGAGGCGGGTTCCTCGGACTCGCGATCGTGCGCGAGCTGCTCGAACGCGGTCATGTACCGACATCGGTCAGTCGCAGCCCACACGCCGAACTCGAGGACCTCGGGGTTCCGTCCGAGCGCTTCGACCTGACCCGGTTCGAAGGACTCGACGCGATCGTGCGCGGACACGACGCGGTGATCCACACGGCCGCGAAGGCCGGCGTGTGGGGTCCGCACGCCGAGTTCTTCGCCGCGAACGTCACCGCGACCAAGAATCTGCTCGAGTCCTCGCTGCGCTGCGGCGTCACGCGGTTCGTGCACACGAGCAGCCCGAGCGTCTGCTTCGACGGCAAGCCCCACCGGATGGCGAAGAACGACGTCCCGTTCGCGCGCCGACCCCTCTCGTCGTACGCGGAGACGAAGGCGATCGCCGAAAAGCTCGTCCTGCGCGCGAACGGTTCGCACACCCTCGCAACGACCGCGCTGCGCCCCCATCTCATCATCGGTCCGCGCGACCCCCACCTCGTGCCGCGGCTCCTCGACCGGGCACGGCGCGGCCGACTCGTGCGCGTCGGCGCGGGTACGAACGAGGTCAGTCTGACCGACGTGATCAACGCGGCTGCCGCACACGTGGATGCGCTCGAGGCCCTGGAGGCGGCCGACGCTCCGCATGCCGGGCGGGGCTACTTCCTCGCGCAGAGCGAGGCGGTCCGGCTCTGGGACTGGATCGACGAGGTCTTGGTGGGCGTCGGACTCGAACCCGTGCGACGGCGTGTTCCCTTCCCGCTCGCGTACGGGCTCGGCGCGCTGCTCGAGCTCGTGGCCGCGCCCTTCCCGCGCCTCGGCGAGCCTCCGATGACGCGATTCGTCGCCCGTCAGCTCGCGACCGACCACTCCTATTCGATCGAGCCCGCGGAGCGCGACTTCGGATATCGGGAACGAATCTCCCTTCGCGAGGCCACCCAGAGGGTCATCGACGCGTTTCGCTGACCAATCCCCGGCCTGCCGTTGGGGGGACCCGCCGCGGTCCCGTACCATGGCCGCCCCTTTTTCTCCAGCCCCCCGTTTCTGTGAAGCACGCTACCACATCGCTCGTCCTCGCCCTCCCGCTGCTCCTCTCCGCCCAGGAGCCCGCCCCGGCGCCCACGCCGGCCCAGACGCCCCAGGCCGCGCAGGAATCTGTCAGGCCCGACCCGGAGACGGTGCTCGCGACCGTCAATGGGACGCCCATTCGGGAGAAGGACATGGAGGCGCGCTTCCAACTCCAGATCCAGGCCCAGACCGGTGGGATGCAGATCCCCGAGGCCCAGCTCGGACCTGTGCGCGAGCAGCTTCGACCGCAGATCCTGAGCGACCTGATCGACGACATGCTTCTCGACCAGGCCGTCCAGGACAAGGGAATCGAACTCTCCGACGAAGAGGTCCTGGCCTACCTGCGCCGCAGCCTCGACGCGCAGCTCACGATGAACGGCAAGACGATGGAGGAGCTCGAGGAGATCCTCCAGGAAACCCAGGGCACGGACGTCGAAACGTTCATGAAGACCCAGGCCGCGAACCCCGACCTGCGCCGAACGCTCGCCCAGGTGAAACTCGTCGAGACGGTCTACCCCGACGAGGTGAAGGTCACCGACGAGGAGATCAAGGCCGACTACGACAGCAAGAAGGAATCGCAGTACACGCGGGCCGCGGAAGTGCATGCGCGCCACATCCTGATCGGGACCGATGGGATGACGACCGACGAACAGCGTGCCGAGGCTCGCGCGAAGGCCGAGGAGGTTCTCGCACTCGCACACGCGGAAGGCGCGGACTTCGCGGCCCTCGCCAGGGAGTACTCCACCGGGCCGAGTGCCGCCAACGGCGGCGACCTCGGCTTCTTCCCCCGCACCGGTGCGATGGTCGAACCCTTCGCGAAGGCCGCGTTCGAACTGGCCGTGGGCGGGGTCTCCGACATCGTGGAGACGCAGTTCGGCTACCACATCATCCAGGTCACCGAGAGGCACGAGGCCTCGGTCGTCCCGTTCGACCGCGCCAAGCCCTGGATCCGCGACGAGCTGCGCTTCACCAAGGTCGGCCCGCAGCGCGCGAAGCTGCTCGAAGAGCTGCGCGACAACGCGGAAATCGTCTATCCGGAGTGAGAAGGGCATCACCCAGGGTAGACCCGGTCCCATGAGCTTCTCCGTCTGCCCGAACTGTCTCGGCCTTCATACCTCTTCGGAACCCCGCTGCCCGATCTGCGGTGCGGACGAGGAAGGTCTGCGCGCCGAGCACCCCTTCGGCGCCGAAACGCGCTCCGCCATCCAAGAGCTGGGCGGCCTCTTCGGTGGTATCCTCGATGGACCCGAGGCAGACACGATGGTCCTGTGGTGTTCCCACGGCGTGGTTCTCGTGGACCGCGGCGTCGGGTTGCGCTGGCGGGCACGGGTTTCGACGCGGATCGGGGACGTGCGTGTGCGGCGTGACGTGATCGAGCTCGTGTTCCCCGGCGCGGTGATTCGGCTCGATCCGAGCGACGGCTCGGAGCTCGAGGAGAGCCAGACCCCGTGAGGCGAGCGCCGGCGGGTCGGTTTGATCGTTTCCCCGCGCTGTGCCAAGCTCTTCCGCTACGCCTTCCGTCTCCCTTTCCGGAACAAGAACGCCGCCATGAAGAAAGCCCTCCTCCTCGCTTCGCTCCTCCTCGCCTCGGCCTGCGTGATCGTGGACAGCGAAGAGCGGCGGGAATCTCCCCCGACCTCCCCGCATGCGCACACCATGTCCCCCGATGGGCACGGGCCCGTCGCCACGGCATCGGTCCAAGGCAAGAGCGGAAGCTCCCTCAGCGGAACCGCCACGTTCGTACAGCGGGACGGTGGGGTCCTCGTGACCCTCACCGTCGAGAACGCTCCTCCGGGGCGGCACGCGGTGCACCTGCATGAGAAGGGAGACTGCTCCTCTCCCGACGGCAAGTCCGCGGGTGGTCACTGGAACCCCGACACGATGCAGCACGGCTCCCCGTTCGCCGAGATGCACCACGCGGGCGACCTCGGAAACATGGAGGTCGGCTCGGACGGCAGGGGCACCCACGTGCTCTTCCTTCCCGGCCTGACCGTGCGCCCCGGAACCCACGGCGTCATCGGCCACGCGATCGTGATCCACGCGGGCGCGGACGATCTCACCAGCCAGCCCACGGGCGCAGCGGGCGGTCGCATCGGCTGCGGCGTGATCCAGTAGGCTCCGATGCTGGGCGAAGGCCGCTGGATCGAGGTCTTCGCCTCGCGGCGCGGTCGCGACGTGCGCGAGCGCGAGTTGGTCCTCAGGGCGCGCGGTATCGAGTCGCTGCGCGCCAGCTCGCGCCGGCTGGAGCGCCTGCTCGTCGACGTTTCCGACGCGGAGGAAGCCCTCGCCGAACTCGCATCCTATGAACGCGAGAACGCCGATTGGCCGCCGACCGACTCGATCCCCGCGGGCCGCGCCGGCGCCTGGGAGGGCGCGGGTGTCTTCGGCGTGCTGCTCCTCGCCACCCATCTCCTCGACCAGACGGCCGCGTTCGGCATCGAGTGGAAACGCCTCGGCGCTTCCCACGCCGCCGCGGTCCTGGGCGGCGAGCCATGGCGCGCGCTCACCTCCCTCTTCCTGCACGCCGACACCCTGCACATCCTCTCGAACCTGGTCTTCGGCGTCCTGTTCGGCGTCCTCGCGACGCGTCCCCTGGGCGGCGGGCTCGGTTGGGCGGCGATCCTGGTGGCGGCGACCCTCGGCAACCTCACGAACGCCTGGATCGAGCCCGCCGAACACGTCTCGATCGGCGCGTCCACCGCGGTCTTCGCGGCGGTGGGACTCCTCGGCGGGACCGAGTGGCGCCGCCGCCACCTGGGACGCCAGCGGACCCTGCGCCGCATCGCCCCGCTCGTGATCGCGCTCCTGCTCTACGCGATCTACGGCGTCCCCCTCGAGCCCGGCCGCGTCGACGTGATGGCCCACACGACGGGGCTCTTCTGGGGGCTGGTCCTCGGCGGCGTGCTCGGCGGCCCGCTGGGCGGCCGACTCGGTTCGCCTCGCGGGCAGCGCGCAAGTGCTATCCTCGCGCTCGTCTCGATCGGACTCGCATGGACCTTCGCCCTCACCCTCGGAACGTGACCCCCAGGCTGCTCTCCGTTCTGTTCGCTGCGCTCGCCGCGGGCTGCGCGTCCCCCCCCGAGCAGCCCACCCGCCCCACTCCCCCCACCGACCGCACGAGCATCGTCCTGGTCCTCGCCCGGGACCTCTCCCCGGATGACGTTTCCGTCTACGGTGCCGGGCTCGCCTGGACCCCGAGGATCGACCGCATCGCCGACGAAGGCGTGCTGTTCGAGAACGCGTTCGCCGGCGAAGACGAGTTGCACTCGCTTCGGGGCGGCGAGTCGATGGCGGTCGCCGGGGGTCGAAGGGTCGGCTGCTACCTGGGGGAACCGGTGGAATCCGCCCTCGACTTCGTGACCGAGGATCCAGCGCCGTTCCTGTTGCTCTGGGGTTCGGGAGAAACGGTCTCCGCACAGGACGGGAAGGGGCGCACGCTCGATGAAGCGGTGGGTCGCTTGCTCGATGGACTCGAGCAAGCCGGACGCGCCGACGACACCGCGGTGATCTTCACGGCCACTCCCCACACCAGCCTCCAGGGCCCACGTGACGCCCGCATTCCCCTGCTCGTCCGCTGGCCGGCACGCATCGAGGCAGGGCGACGGGTGGACGCGCTCGTCCGCGGCGCCGACCTCCTTCCGACGCTTCACGCGATTGCGGACTCACCGCCCCCCGAAGACCTGCAGGGGATGAGTCTCTTCGGGTTCCTCGTGGGAGAAGCGCCGGCGGAGTGGCGGGATTCCTTCCGTTGCGATGTTCGCCTCCAAGGGCAGGAGTGCGATCCCGGCCAGCTGGTTCGGACGCGACGCTACGCACTGCTCCGCAACGAGCGCACTGGATCCGAGGCCCTGTTCGACCTGGCCCTCGACCCGCTCGGGACCCGGGATCGCATCGACGACCCCGCATACGACGACGTCCGAGCGCGGCTGGAGGAACGCATCGCCACCGGCCGAGGGGAATTCCCGTAGCTCGTTCACGGCGAAGAGTTTTCCCTGTCCTCCCCCATCCGGGTTTCCACCGAGTTTTCGATCCCCGGGTCAAGGTTTCGGGCAACGGCGACGACAAGGACAGAGATCCGCCATGGAGCAACCCAAGTACAAACGCCGTATCAAGCTCATCGAACCCTCCCTGCAGCTCCGGCTGGTGGGAGTGTTCCTCCTGCTCAGCCTCGGTTCGCTCCTCGTTCAGTTGACACTGATCGGGCTCGACCTGCGCGTCGTCGCGAGTGAACTCCCGGCGGGCAATTCCCTCGGACATCTCCTGCCGGGCATCCTGAAGCGCGCCCTGCTCTTCTCGATCGGCATGTGGGCTCCGATCACGCTCGGGGTCGGGATCCTGGTCACCCACCGCATCGCCGGGCCTGCCTATCGCTTCAAGCGCCACCTGGAAGCGGTCGCCCGGGGCGAGAATCCCGGGGAGTGTCGGATTCGCAAGGGCGACGAGTTCCAGGAGCTTTGCAGGATCCTGAACGAGGCCCTCGCAGCCCAGGCGAGCGGCGCGCATCACGCCGAAAACGCCGAATCCACGTCCGAAGCGCCTTCGGAAAGCGTGCGCCGCGCGGCCTGAGCGCCGCCCTTCGAGATTTCTGGCGGAAACCTGCGGGCGTTGTCGTTGTTCTCCCCCGAGGGGCGAACCGATGCAGGCCGTAACTCCCCATCGCCCCGAATCCACCTGGTTCGAGGCAGACCCCACGGCAGCGGCGGAAGCTGCGCTTGCGGGGGCTGCGCCCAGGCGGGAAGATCGGCCTGGGGGGACGATCTCGACGATGGCCGACGGCGAAGAGCATGATTCCGAGCGGGACCAGAGCGAGCTGTACCAGGAGCTGCGCAAGCGCGCGGCCTACCTGATGCGCAGCCAGCCGAAGGACCACACCCTCCAAGCGACCGCTCTCGTCAACGAGTTCTTCCTGAAGGTCCACGGCCAGCCCGGCCCGAAGGAATCCGACCGCGCGCGCTTCCTGGCGCTGGCATCGCATGTGATGCGCAATCTGCTCGTGGACCATGCGCGCGGGCGCAACCGCCGAAAGCGCACGCCCGACGGCGAGCGTGTGTACCTGGACGAAGCCGTAGTGTCCTACGAGGAGCGCGCCCTCGACCTGGTCGCCCTCGACGAAGCCCTCGAGGAACTCGCCGAGTTCGACCCCGACATGGCCCGCGCGGTCGAGATGCGCTTCTTCGGAGGCCTGTCGGTGGAGGAGACGGCCGAAGCACTCGAGTTTTCGAAGCGCACGTTCGAGCGCCGCTGGCAGGCGGTCCGTGCCTGGCTGAGGTCCAGAATCGGATGAAGCCGGAGCGCTGGAGCGAGGTCGAACGAATCTTCCACGAGGCCCTGGAGCGCGAGGGCGGGGAGCGCGAGGCGTTCGTCCGCGAGAGCTGCGGCGACGATGAGGAGCTTCGGGACGAGGTCTTGAAGATGCTCGGGTTCGTCGATCCCAAGGCGAGCTTCCTGAAGCCACCGAGTCTGAGCGGCGACCTGCCCCCTGGGGAACTGGAGCAACGCCGCCTCGGTGACTTCGACCTCGAGGAGGAGATCGGTCGCGGCGGCATGGGTGTCGTCTTCCGCGCGCGCCAGCGCTCCCTCGGGCGCGAGGTCGCGGTCAAGGTGCTTCCGCAGTCGCTCACGCTCACCCAACGCCAGGTGGAGCGCTTCTACCGCGAAGCACGAGCGGTCGCGAAGCTCAACCACCCCGGCATCGTCTCGATGATCACGGTCGGGGCCGAGGGCGACACCTACTACTTCGCGATGGACCTCGTCGAGGGGCACGACCTCGCCGAGGAGATCGACCACCTGAGGGCGGAAGCGCGCGGCGAGGGGGACGGCGACTGGCGACCGCGCTCGGTCCTCCCGAGTTCACGGGCCCACAACTACTTCCGCGAGGTCTCACGGCTCATCCGCGACGCGGCCGACGCGCTCCAGTACGCGCACGAGCACGGCGTCGTCCACCGCGACATCAAACCCTCGAACCTGCTCCTCGACTCCGACGGCCACGTGCGCATCGTCGACTTCGGTCTCGCGCGGGACGAGTCCCAGGGCTCGATCTCGAAGGACGGCGAACTCGCCGGAACCCCCCACTACATGAGCCCGGAACAGGCCCGGGCGAAGAAGGAGGGTGTCGATCACCGAACCGACATCTATTCCCTCGGTGTCGTGTTGTACGAGCTCCTCACGCTCAAGAAACCCCACACGGGGACGACGAACCAGGAGGTCCTCGCGCACATCCTGTACCAGGATCCACCGCACATCCGGCGCGAAGCCCCTCGTGTTCCTCGCGACCTCGAGACGATCTGCGAGGCCGCGATGGCGAAGGCGCCGCGGGACCGCTATCGCACCGCCGCGGACCTCTCCGACGACTTGACGCGCTTTCTCAACAACGAGGCGATTCGGCGTCGTCCGCCCAGCCTGGCCCAGCGCGTGCTTCGCCGCTTGCGCCGCCACCACGTCCTGCTCGGGATCGTGGCCGCGGTGGTACTCGCACTCTTCGCCGGCCGCTGGTTCACGCGCCGCGGTTTCGAGAGCGATCGCATCGCCTCCCTGCCGCGCCTCAGCGTCCGCAGCCTCGGCCCGGACGGCCGTCCGATCCCGGCCGTCGTACGCATCCGACCGATCGATCCCCTCACGACCCAACCGGGACCGGCCCAGGTGCTCGGCCACACCCCCCTCCTGGAAGCGCCGATCGAGCAGGGCTACTGGCGCGTCATCGTTGCGTTCGATGCGGGGGGCTTCCGCGAGGTCCCACTCCTCGCCGACACCCCACGCCAGGAATTCGCCCTGGTGGCCCATCGCAAGGACGACGAGAACGCGGTGACCGAGGGAATGGTGCTCTTCGAGGGAGGCGAGTTCACGATTCCCGACTTCGAAGGCCCGGAGGGCCTGCGGGGCGTGCACGCGAAGCTCGAGCCCTTCTGGATCTCCCCAACGGAGGTCTCCGTGCGCGAGTACGCGCGCTTCCTCGACGCGACCGGCCGCGAGGAGCCGTACCCGTGGAAAAGGCATGTGACGGATCGTGCCGCCTTCGTGGATCGCTACGGGGACCTGCCCGTGACCGGCGTACGCCTTGTGGACGTCGTCGCCTATGCGAACTGGCGCGGCCTGCGCCTGCCCACCGCCGCGGAATGGTACCGCGCCGCGGGCGGCGACCCGCCGCGGGCCTATCCCTTCAGCGAGGACCCGAATGCAGCGCTCATCGGGAACGTTCAAGGAAAGAGCATTCTCTCCGGACCCCAGAAATGGCCCATCTACCTGGAGGATGCTCGGCCCGTGCGCTCCTCCCCCGCAGCGAGAACGCCCGAAGGCCTGTACCATATGCTTGGAAACGTGGCCGAGCTGACCGAGAGCCTCGCACTGGATCCCTTTACCGGAGAGAAGCTGGCTGTTCGTAAGCACGATCGTTTCGTCCTCGGATTCTCCTGGGACTTTGCCGATCGGAATTCGGACTGGAGGACACCCGAGTACGTGGGGGCCGGGGATGAAGAGGAATGGGTCGGCTTCCGCCTCGCGAAGTCCGTGAATCCCTGAGTCTCACGCATCCAGAAGGAGGGTCCCCATGGCCACGAGCGCAGCAACGCTCCATCTCATCGCCCGCGTCCACGCCGGTGACGGCGGATCGCCCACGAAATTCTCTCTCAAGCCCGGGTCCGCGGCCAACGTGGACGCGACCCTGCCATTCCAGCTCCCGAGTGAAGTCTCCACCTTCACGAGCCTGAACAAGAGCACGGGCGTCACCGTCGAGCACGCCTCCGGACCACTGCCCACGCTCCAAGAGTGCCTCGACGCGGTCCGCGCACAGGTGCGCGCCGAGATCCCTGCCCAGTACGACGTGGAGGAGTCTTCCTCACTCCCGGACTACACGGGCACGGTCAAGGGACACGCATTCATCGATGGACACTGGGTGCGGACCGGGGGCAACAACTTCTTCTCCGCAGGCTTTCGCATCGTGTATGCATCTTCCGGCGAGGTCGTCAAGCAGACCGCGACGATCGAGGGCGAGACCGTTTGGATGGACTACCTCGTCGTGATCCAGTCCGTCCTTTGAGAGAGGTCGATCGGATGGCAGAGATAGTGGACGCCGAAGATCTCTGGGAGCGCGATCGGGTCACAGGCGCCTTTCGGGCTTCTCCAGTCGACTACCTCAACGAGCTCGAGGCGGCGATCGAGGCGCTACCGGCGGGCCCTCTTCGTGCCGGTCGCTCGTTCTTTTTCGAGCTCGATCGGCGCTCTGAGGCTGCCCTCGCCCCGGTCACGCTACCTCCTGCGGAGTACGCCGCCCACCGGTCGGCGTTGAACGGTGCCCTGGGTGGACTCGTTCGCCGCTTCGAGTCACGGTTCGCCGGCGACGGCACCCCCACGCCCGTCTCCGGTGCCCTGCGGCAGGACGTCGGCCACTTTTCGACTCTGCTCGCTCGACTCGCTCGCGCCGCCTTCCCCGCGGCCGGAACGTCCGAATCGGCGGGTGTCGAGGTCCCCGCCCTCGCTGCCGCCTTCGAGCGCTTCGCGAACGGTGAACTGCGCCTCTTCCTGCCCGGCGTCGGCGTCTGGACGACCCAGCCCTCGAGCGGCTTCTACTTCTTCTTCGCCGAGTTGGCCTTCGCCTGCATCGAACTCGACATCGACGCGGACCTCTGGAGACCGGTCCTCCCGACGCTCGTCGCCACACAGCGCATCTTCGCCGACCTCTATCGTCCCGACCCCGTCGAGGTTCCCGCCCCCGACCAGGCCGACTACCACCCGCGCTGGTTCGACGCTTCCAGGCAGTGGACCGAGGAGCGCAAGCGGGCGCTGCGCTCGGAGTTCTCAGGACTCACCCCGAGCGACCTCGACCGCGCCGCAACGGCGCACGCGCGCGAGGCCTTCCCGGGACACGGGGCGCCGAACGCGCCGGCCCCGTCCCCTGGGAAAAAGGCCGTCCCCTCTCCCGATCCGCCCGGGTAGCGCGGGCGGCCCTCCCCTGCCGCATCCAAAGGCCCCCGACCCCCTTCTCCGTCCGAATCCCAGCCAGCGACACACTTCGAAACCTCGCCCTCGTAAGAAGGCTCCTGCCATGAAACCCACCCCTTCGAAGACCTTCTCCGTCACCGGACTGCTCGCGGGCTCGCTGCTCCTCGCCCTCCCGCTGCGCGCCGCGCTCTCCCCCCGCGAGGCCCCGACCGGCGGACCGACCCAGGCCACAGCGACGGTTGCCCTGGATCCAGCGGTGGGCGCGGACCTCCAGGTGGTCCTCCTGCTGACCGAGCCGATGGTCGA
>DRLC01000210.1 GCA_011053145.1 Planctomycetota bacterium
GAGGTCGGGATTCAGGTTCGAGCGGACATGGGCACAGGAGAGCGCGTGGAAGCGACCCGCGCGCGGGTCCGTTTCGGACTCCTCGTGCACCGGCCATGCGCGGAGTTCGAGTCCGGGGAGCATCCCGCCGAGGGTCTGCAGCAGGAGCTCGCTGCGCTCGGGAGCGAGACCCTGCAGGACCACCGCGCCGACGCCCTCGCCGCGACTTCGCTTGCGCCATGAGGAGACGCAGTTGCGTGCGGCCTGCACCACCGCGGAGGAGACCGCGGTGCTTATCAGAAGGTCTCCATCGATCCGGTCGAGGATCAGGATCCGTTCCCCGTGGATGAGGTGCAGGGTCGTGTGGTTCTCGTCGACCTGGATCGACAGGACAGCTTTTTCCGAATCCCGGAACTCCTCGTAGGCGAACGCCACCTGGGCGAGCGACGCCGAGAGGATGCGGCGCACCCGGAGCCCGTGGCGCCTGAGCCCGTCGCGCAGCTCGGACAGGAACGATCCATCCAGCGCGATCAGGAACCAGTCCTGCCGGTTCTTGCGGCGCTCTCCGACCGGCATCCCTTCTTTCTCCCCGGAACCGCCGGAACCGAGGGCGAGGAAGAACACGTTCGAGAGGTTCTCCTCCGCCCCCAACAGGAGCGCGGCCTTGCGGCGGAGGACAGCGGTGAGTTCCTTTTCCGGCAGGTTGGGGATCGGGAGCAGGCGTTCGGGGAGCAGGTGCGCGTCGAGGCTCAGGAGGCAGGCGCCCCGAGTGCCCCCCGCTTCGGCGCGAGCCCGATCCGCGGCTTCCGCGAACGAAGCCGGATCGCTGCCCTCCACATCGGCTCGTCCGTACAGGTGCGCCCCGCTCGGGTCGCGTTCATACCATTCCACGGTACCGGGCCCGATGCGTAGGACGGGGGACGCGGGACTCGCAGGGGTGGCCGAAGGGGATTCCATCTGGTGCGGGGACAGCCCGGGGACGTGGCCGCGAACCGCGCGGGCGGCCCGCAGCCCTCTGGAGGGGACTTCGCTCTACTTCGACCGCGCCTGCCGATCCCTTGAGCGGGAGACTGGGCCCGAGATGGGGAGGAATGGGCGAGCTTCCCTGTCCATTCGGGGTCCCTCGCTGCTCGAACCGGTCAGGGTGTTCCCCGATGCGCCGGGCCGGGAGCCCCACCGGAAAAGCATTCCCTCAAGTGTGCCGATGGGGCGGGCCGAAGCAGTCCAGGTCGGCGAGGCGTCGCGGGGCAGGTCCCCACTTCCCTTCCGAGGTCATCGTCTGGCTTTCCATTCTCCACACCACCTGATTCCCCGCCCCATGAGTGCCCCCCAACCCCGCCGAGGCTTCACGCTCGTCGAGCTCATCGTTGTCATCTCGATCCTGGCCGTCCTGGCCGGAGTCGTTGTCCCCAAGGTCCAGACCCACATCAAGAAGGCGCGGGATGCCAGGCGTCTCGCGGACGTGCGGGCGATCCAGGAGGCGATCACCAATTACTACTCCGACAAGGGGGTGTACCCCGCCGCGAACAAGAACAGCTCGTTCGGCGGCTGGGACGTCTCCCACGACGGCAACTTCATCAACGCACTCGTGGAGCGCGGATACCTCACCGAGGTTCCTAGCGATCCGATCAACGACGACACGTACCACTACCGCTACTACGTCTATCCGGCGGCTTCCTACGGTTGCAAGGGCACGACGCCGTTCTACGTGCTCGGTGTCACCAAGTTCGAGTCCAGCGGCTTCGCAGCGGAGCACCCGGGCTTCTTCAAGTGCTCGGGCCGGGACTGGTCTCGGGAATTCGACTTCGTCGTCGGCGATGGCGCGACGTACCTGAACTGAGATCGCCCGGGCAACTCGTCCGCCCGGCTTCGCGATTCCCCTCCTCCGGCGCCCGCCCGCGCACGGGGGAGGGGAATCGGTCCTTTCGGCGATCCGGGTCGCGGATGAACCCATTGCGCGGCACTCTATCGGGATGGAGATGAAAGCCAAACGGAGCCGACGCCTGGGAAAGAAGGTCCTCGTGGCCTCGTTGACCCTTCTCGTCTGTCTCGGGATCGGGGAGCTCTTCGTGCGCGCCCGCTTCGGCTCCCCCCTTCCCGAGCGTCTCCCGATCCTCGAGGTGCGGGCGAACCCCTTCCGGGGGTGGGAGATGGTGGGGGGGAAGGTGCACTACACCTACCGGTATCCGGTGCACCTGAACGCGCTCGGCCTGCGCGGGAAGGAAATCGGTGAGAAGGACAGCGAAGAGCTGCGGATCCTCGCGCTCGGCGACAGCCTCATCTACGGCCAGGGCGTCCCCGACGATGCGACCCTGCCGGCCTACCTCGAAGCCGAGCTGGCACGGAGTCTCGGCGACGGGCGGCCCGTCACGGTCGTGAACTCGGGCCACCGCGCCTACGACACCCGACAGGAGCTGGGGCTGCTCGAAGAGCTCGGGGAGCGCATCGCGCCCGACGTGGTGATCCTGTTCTGGTTCGGGAACGACTTCTTCGAGCGGGACATCGACGGCACTTTCGAGCGCCTCAGCGAGAGCGGCCCGATCGCGTTCGATGTCGGCGCGCCGATGGAGGGCGGCGTCGAACTGCGCTGGAAGCTGCGCCAGCTCCTGCGCAGGAGCGCCCTTTTGATGTTCATTCACGACCTCGTCGGGAAGGAGCAACTCGACGAGCTCACCGACGAGGTGGCGCGCGAGGGGCTGGAGCGGCTGCGCGGCTACCTCGAGCGCTTCCGGAGCCTCGCGGACGAACGCGGGTTCCTTCCCATCGTGTGCGTGATCCCGACCGCGGCGTCCGTGAGAGCGGGAAGGCGGGATCGCGAGCCGGATCGCAGCGTGCTCCGGCTCGCAGGCGAGATGGGATTCTCGACCTTCGACCTCTTCGAGCCCCTCGCTTCGATCGAGGGCGGCCCCCCGACGGTTCCCTTCGACGGGCACTACGCCCCCGAGGCGAACCACGCGATGGCCGAGGGGCTGGCCGCATTCCTCGCCGGGTTGCTCTCGGACTGACCGCGGCGAGACTTTCCGTTCC
>DRLC01000211.1 GCA_011053145.1 Planctomycetota bacterium
CTCGGAGGGAATGGCCCCACGCGAGATCCAGTCCTTGGCCTTCTCGACATCGAGGGTCAGACGCAGCTCCTCCTTCGGGGAAGCCGGGTCGTAGACCCCGAGGTTGTCGAGGGTCCGGCCGTCCCGGGGCTTGGCCCGGTCGGCGACGGAAATGCGGTAGCAGGGACGGTTACGGCGCCCCGTGCGCTTCATGCGGATGACAACGGCCATCTTCGATGGGTGGATCGGTTTGGTCTTGGGAGGTCGGGTGGCGGTGCCGTCCGGCGGACCGCTCGCCCCCGTGCTGGACTCCTCCCGCGGCCCGCGCGGCGAGAAGGGCCGAAAAGTCTAGGCGAAGGGGCCGCCCCGTTAGAAGAGCATTCGGACGAATTCCTTCGGCCCCGAAGCACCGGGAAGGAACTCGCGCGCCCCGGAGAGGCTGTTCGGGGAGCCTGGGGGGGGCTCCCTGGGCCGGGTCACTTGCCGAGAATTCCCCGGCGATAGAGTTCGCGGACGTCGATCTCGGTCTCCGGCGCCGGGATCCCGTCCACGGACAGACTGGATCCCCGCTCGCACAGAAGCGCCCCGAGCACCTCCTGGGGACCCCGCAGCCGCTCGGCCCGGAGTTCGGCGGGCCCGAAGGCGAGCTTCTTCGTGTAGGCGGCCAGCGCGAATTCCCCGATCTCCTCGAGCCCGAGGCTGCTCACCCGCACGGTCGATCCATCCTTGGCCGCGACCCCGATCCCGACCCCGGTGACCAGTCCGCCGCGGACCTCGAGCCAGGTCCCCTCCCCCGCGGAGAGCGCCTTGTCGGCGAGCCGTGCAAAGCGCGAGTCCCGGACCTCGAAGCGGCTCCCGGAAAGATCCACGCCGTCCCCACCACCGTCCTCGAACACGCATCGGAGCGCATCCCCGCTGACGAAGTCCCCGTCGAAGGAGTCGGAGGCCGCGCCGCGGAAACGCGTGCCCTCGAGGTGGACCCGCGCGCGGATCACGTTCAGCGCATCGCCCGCGCCGCTTCCATCGAAGAGCGAGTCCGCGATCGAAACCGCGCAGTCCTCGAAGGTCACTCCACCGCTCGGCGCGAATCCGCCCCGGCGGATCCCGCGCGTCCCGCGCACCTCGACGCCGCTCCAGCGCGACGGCCCGCGCGCACCGAGAACCACGACTCCGCCCCACCCGGCGCCCTCGTCCCGGGGCGCGAGCACGACGGGATCTTCCGAGGTCCCCTCGAAGGTGAGAGGGCCCGTCGCGAGCAGGAGCGCGCCGGGTTCGAACTCGAGCCTCGTCCCCGCGCCGATGCGAAGCCCGGCCCCTTCGGGCAGGACGAGGTCTCCCGCGACCGCGTGCGTGCCCGGCGCGGCGACGAACTCCTGGGTGATCGGATCGAGGGCGAGGAACGGGTGGCGTTCGAGCGCCTCGACGCGCGTCGGGGCATCGGGCCGCGCCCCGTCCGCCGACCAGCTCGGCTCGAGGGGACGCAGCCAGAGTGCGGTCGCCTCCACCGGGCCGCGCGCCTCCGGGCTCCTCCCGAGGCGCGCGATCGGGCCGGAGAGCGCCTCGAGCGCGAGGCCCCGGCCGACCGCATCGGTCGGATCCCCGAGCGATGCGATCAGGTCGCGCACGCTCGAAAGCCCGACCAGGCGCGTGTCCGCGCCGAGGAGAAAGCGCACCGAGCGACCGTCTCCGGGGAGCACGACGCCCGCGCCCTCGCGGCGCGGCTCGGGCTGCGCGTCGGCTACGACGCTCGCCGCCGGAACCACCGTCGCGTTCTCGAAGCGAAAGCCCTCGACGACGATCGGCGCGCGGGTCGTCGCCCAGGCGCGCACCTCGATCGTGCCGGCACCACCGTCCTCGAACGAGATCGTCGCTGCGAAGTTCGCACCGTGCGCCGGGAAGGCGACGCGCTCCAGGTAGTCGCGCTCGGTGAACAGGCGCTTGCTCACCGCCTCCTCGGCTCCCGGGGGCATCGACTCCGCGAAGCGGGCGAACTCGCCCGCGAGTTCCTCGAGTCGACCTTCGAGCCAGCCGCGCTCGGTGATCGTTCCGAGCACCCGGAAAACCCCGTCGTAGTACGCACGCGAGGAGCGAAAGCGCGTCACGAAACCGTGGCCGCGAAGCGGAACGGGATCGGGCTCGGAGGGCATCTGCGCCATCAGGTCGAACGCGACCGGTTCCAGGCGATCGGAGACCGGATCGAACGCGAAGCGAAGGTTGTGCCAGAAGAGGCCGTGCTCCACCTGCAGGAGCGAGGCGAGGGCGTGGAAGCGCGCCAGCCGTTCGATGTCGAGGGAACTCTCGAGGTCGCGCTCCTCGACGAGCGCGAGGGCCTCGAGCCGTCTCAAGCGCTCGGCGCTCTCCCGTGCCTCGACCGCCAGGGCCCGCAGGGCGCGCATCTCCTCGGTCGCATCGGCGAGGCCGCGCACGAGGGTCTCACTCGCCGCGAGCTTGCGCCCCCCAAAGGGACGCACCTCCGCGGTGTCGACCACGAGCCCCGAACGGATCGGCGGAGGACCCGGCAACGAGAGGTCGTTCTGGAGCAAGAGGTCCCAGTGCGTCGATTCGTCGAAGCGACAGATCGCCGCTTCCCGGCGGCCTTGGGATTCGAGCAGCTCCTTCGCGAAGTGCTCCTGCAGGAAGTACACGCCTCGGTCCTCGCCGTCGATCGTCACGCGGACGAACGTGGAGCGCGGCGCGAGGACGTCGAGCTCGCGCGCGAGCCGGTGACCGACCCACTCCCACAGGTATCCGACGGTCTGGGGCGCCTGGATCGAGAACACCCGCATCCCGAGCACCGCGGGCTCCGGGAGTTCGATGCGCAGCGACCACTGGTCGGTCTCCACGTGGTCGAGCCAGTCGCCCTTGAGCCGCAGCTTCCCGTCGAGTTCCCGTCCGCCGAAGCCGACCCGCGCGTCGACCCAGTCGTCGTCGCGCTGAACGATCAGGCCGGTCGCGAGGGCACGTTCGCGCGCGGCGGCGAGGCGTTCGCGGGCCCTCGGCGAGAGCTCGATCGAGAGGCACTCGAGGGCCTCGTCCCCCTCGGCCGACCCCGGGGCACCGAACGGCCGGGCGGGAACCGGGGCCGGCTCCGCGGCCGCATCGTCCGCCCCCCGATCCCCGCCGGCTCCCGCGCGCAGGATCCCCGCGCCGATCAGCACGAGCGGGAACAACAGCGCGAGGAGGCGCGCCGCCGTGGGTCGGGTCTTCGAGTCTCGGAGGAGCATCGGGGGTGGAACGCCGCGGCGCTCCCTGCGTTCCAGGATACCGCCCAGTCCCCGCCGGCCCCTACTTGCGTCGGCCGCGCCGGGACTTCTTGCGCTTCTTCTTGTCCTTGCGCTTGTTCGAACTCTTGCGCGTCGCGGAGCTGCCCATCGGGCGCGCCGCCCCGGGTCCGCCGAGCATCCCCTCGAGGCCTTCCATGCCGCCGGGCGCCCCGGCCGGCGCGCCTCCCCCCCCGCCGAAGAGCCCGCCCAGGGAGCCGAAGAGCCCTCCGCCTCCGGCCGCCGCCACCTCGCCGTCGGCGCTCATGTCCGAAAGGGCCGCGCGCTTCGCCTTCGCGCCGAGCTTCGCGCCGAGCCCCAGCTTGTTCATCTGCTTCATCATCTTCTTCATGCCCTTGTAGGACTTCAGAAGGTCCCCGACCGCCGACACGTCCTGGCCCGCGCCGCGCGCGATGCGACGGCGGCGGCTCATGTCGAGCATCTCCGGGTGCAGGCGCTCCTTCGGCGTCATCGACGTGAACAGCGCTTCGAGTCGGTTCATCTGCCGATCGTCGACGTCCACCTTGTCGAGCATCCCCCCCATGCCGGGCATCATGCCCAGCACCTTCTTCATCGGTCCGAGCTTCCGGATCATCCGGATCTGCGCGAGCATGTCCTCGAGCGTGAAACTCCCGAGGACCATCTTCTGGTAGGCCTGCTCGGCCTCCTTCTCGCTGATCTTCTCGTGGGCCTCCTCGACGAGCCCGACCACGTCGCCCATCCCGAGGATGCGACCCGCCATGCGCTCGGGGTGGAACACGTCGAGGTCGCCGAGCTTCTCGCCGACCCCGGTGAACAGGATCGGGCAACCGGTGATCGCCTTGAGACTGACCGCGGCGCCCCCGCGCGCGTCACCGTCCATCTTCGTGAGAACCACGCCGGTCAGCTCGAGGCGCTCGTGGAACGCCTGGGCGGAGCGCACCGCGTCCTGGCCGGTCATCGCATCGCAGACGAGCAGGGTGTCGTCCGGCGAAGTGCGGCCCGCGATCTCCGCCACCTCGGCCATCATCTCTTCGTCGACGTGCAGGCGGCCCGCGGTGTCGAGGAGGACCGTGTCCAGGCCCTGCTCCCTCGCATGGGCCACCGCGGCCGCGCAGACCTCGGGCGCCGAGCGGCCCTCGAGGTGGAAGACCGGAATGTCGAGCTGGCGCCCGAGCACGCGCAGTTGCTCGACCGCCGCCGGGCGCTTGATGTCCGCCGCGACCATCAGCGGCTTGCGCCCCATCTTGTCGCGCAGGTGCCGGGCGAGCTTCGCGCAGGTGGTCGTCTTGCCAGCCCCCTGCAAGCCGGCGAGGAGCACGACCGTCGGTCCCTTCTTCGCGAAGGAGAGGGTCGCACCCTCCGGCCCCATCATCTCCACGAGTTCCTGGTGGACCGCGTGGACGAACTGCTGCGAGGGGTCGACGCCCGCGACGACCTCCTGCCCGAGGGCGCGCTCCTTCACGCGATCGGTGAAGTCGCGGGCGAGCTTGAACTCGACGTCCGCCTCGAGCAGCGCCGTACGCACCGCCCGCAGGCCGTCCTCGATGTTCTCGGCCGTCAGTTCCCGCTGGCCGCGCAGGGAGCCGAAGGCACTGGTCAGTCGCTGGGTCAGGGTCTCGAACACGGGAGATTCGCGGTTTCGTCAGGGGGTGGAGCGGAAGAACGCGGGCGGATCCTAGCCTGGGTCCTTCGGGAAGGCGCACGGCGGACCCGCGTTTCCTGCCCTGAAATGGGGTCGGAGGCGCGCCCTTGGAAGGGAAGCGTAAAGGAACGGAGTCCCGGAAGCATTTTTCGAGGTTTGCGCTCGTTCCTTCTCCCCACGGGCGTACTCCCCCCCGTCAGGGAACCATCATTCAGACTGACACCCGAACTGGCCCCTGGTTCGGAGCCCCTCGGGGCGCCCACCGGGGCGAGGCCGGTCCGATCCCGCAGGGGGGGTCGGGCCGGCCGCTTTCGTTCCCCCGGTCCGCGGCGCGAACCGGGGCTCGCGGGCGGCCCTCCTCAGTCGCCGCTCTCGCGGCGGATGTTCGCCCCGAGGGCGCGGAGGCGTTCCTCGATGCGCTCGTAGCCGCGGTCGATGTGGTAGACGCGGTGGACCTCCGTCGTCCCGGTGGCGACGAGGCCCGCGAGGACGAGTGCCGCCGAGCCGCGCAGGTCGTTCGCGGTGAGGTGCGCGCCGGAGAGCCCCTCGATCCCCTCGACGATCGCGGTCTGGTTCTGACGCCGGACGTGGGCGCCCAGGCGCAGGAGTTCCGAGAGGTGCATGTAGCGCTCGGAAAAGATGCGCTCGGTCACGAGGCTGATCCCGTCCGCGAGGGTCATCAGGGAAACCCACTGGGCCTGGAGGTCCGTCGGAAACCCGGGGTGGGGCTGGGTCGTGACATCCGTGGCCTGGAGGCGATCCGCCGAGCCCCGGGGTTGCGTTTCGACCCAGTCCTCGCCGCGCTCGAACGGACAGCCCGCCGCGCGCAGGGCTTCGAGGAACGACGAGAGGTGCTCGGGCCGGCATCCGGTGACCCGCACGCGGCCCCCGGTGATCGCGCCGGCGGTGATGTAGGTCCCGGCCTCGATGCGATCGGGGATCACCCGGTGGCAGGTGCCTTCGAGCCTCTCGACCCCCTCGACGACGATCGTCGGTGAACCGGCGCCGAGGATCTTCGCGCCCATCTTGATCAAGCACTGGGCGAGGTCGACGATCTCCGGCTCGCAGGCGACCCCCTCGAGGACGCTGGTCCCCTTCGCGAGCACCGCCGCCATCAGCACGTTGCGCGTCGCGCCCACCGACGAGCCCGAGGCCGTTCCGAGGTAGATTTCCGCGCCGACGAGTCCGCCGCGCGGCGCCTCGGCGACGACGTCACCGCCTTCGGTCGTGATGCGCGCGCCGAGGGCTTCGAGCCCCTTGATGTGAACGTCCACCGGCCGCAACCCGAGCACACACCCCCCCGGGTAACTCACGCGCGCGCGACCGCAGCGCGCGACCAGCGGCCCGAGGACTTCGAACGAAGCGCGCATCTTGCGCACGAGGTCCCAGGGAGCCACGGGATCGTGGATCGCGCCCACCTTCGCCCGCACGACTCCACCGGGCTCGAACGAGACCTCGCCGCCGAGCCCCTCGAGGATCCCGATCATCGTATGGACGTCGACGAGGTCCGGAACGTTCTCGATCCGCACCTCCTCTTCCGTGAGCAGGGCAGCCGTCAGCAGCGAGAGGACCGCGTTCTTGGCCCCGGCGGTGGGAACGGTCCCTTCGAGCGGTCGCCCGCCTTCGATCACGAGTCGGTCCATTCGCTTAGCAGTCCATGCTTGGGGTGGGTCCCGGCGGCTCGGGAGGAACCCGGGTCAACCCAGCCGGGCGACCATCGGGCCCATCGGGCGTCCTCCGAGGACGTGGAAGTGCAGGTGTGGGACCTCCTGGCCTCCGTCGGGGCCGGTGTTCGCGATCAGGCGCCAGCCCCCGTCGAGGCCCGCTTCCCGGGCCACCTGGGACGCGGCGAGCAGGAGCCTGCCGCCGAGGTCGCAGTCCTCCAGCTCGTCGAGGGAGGC
>DRLC01000212.1 GCA_011053145.1 Planctomycetota bacterium
GCCCGGCGCCGAACTCGAACTCGCCGAGGGCCGCGTGCAGATGACACGCCGCGACATGCAGACCACCTCGCCCGAGGTCCTGCGCCACCGCCTCGACCTCGCCGAGGCCGGGTTCCACCGCGTCCTCTCCAACTCGAGAACGCGCCCCTACCAGCGTTCCCAGGCCACCCGCGGCCTCTCGGAGGTGGAACGCCTGCGCGATGGGACCGGCGCCGCCGCCGACCTCGGCACCCTGGGGCCGATCCTGCCCCGCTCCGCCTGGGGCGCCGCCCCGGCCGCGCCCACGCGCCTGACCGTGAACACCCACGCCTGGAGCCGCATCACGGTCCATCACACGGCCACCGATTCGACCGACCCGGGGGTGATCCGCCGCATCCAGAAGAACCACATGGAGCAGCGCGAGTTCGGGGACATCGGCTACCACTTCCTGATCGACGGCTCCGGACGCATCTTCCAGGGGCGAGACCTGCGCTGGCAGGGAGCCCACGCGGACCGCGCGAACAACATCGCGAACATCGGCATCTGCCTGCTCGGGAACTTCAACGAGGAGCGACCCACCGCAGCTGCGCTCCACTCCCTCGAGGGCCTCATCGAAGCCCTCCGGGGGCGACACCACATCGAGCGTTCCCGGGTCCTCGGCCACCAGGAACTAAAAGCCACCGACTGTCCCGGCCGCTACCTCGAGGAATGGGTGCGCGCGTACCGCACGGGTCGACTGACCTCGCTCCCGAGGGCTCGCTCCCAGCGCGAGCACTCGGTCGCGTCGGTCAGGTGAACAGAAGGACGCCGGTCGCCAGCGCGGCGCAGTAAACGCTGAACCAACGGAACGCGCCGCGCGCGAGGAACGCGAGCAGCACCCGCAGCGCCCCCCATCCGACGAAGCCCGCGAAGGCCGCGTACCAGAGGATCGCTAGGCCGCCTCCGCCCTGTCCACCCTGCACCGCGTCGGGGATTTGCAGGACCGCCGCTCCGAGGATCGCCGGGATCGAGAGCAGGAACGAGAAGCGCGCGGCGCGGGCCGGACTCTCGCCGAGCAGGATCCCCGCGACGATCGTGGATCCCGACCGGGAAACCCCGGGCAGGATCGCCATCGCCTGGGAGCACCCGACGAGGAACGCGGGAAGCAACCGCTTGCCGAGGCTGCGCGGGGGGTCCGCGGGGAGTTCGGCCTCTCCGTGGTCAACGGCGCGACCGCCCCGCCGCGCCTGCACCCACGCCCCGACGGCCAGGACCGCCGCGGTGAGGAGCAGCCCGAGGGCTGCCATGCGCTCGGACCCGTAGGCGGCGTGGATGCGGTCCTTGAGTCCGATCCCGACGACGGCCGCGGGGATCGAACCGACGACGAGCAACACGACTTCGGTGAGGTCCCCGGAGAAGGCCCGGGAAACGATCTCCGAGAGGTCACGGCGATAGACGACGAAGACCGCCACCAGGGTCCCCACGTGGAGCGCGATGTCGAGGCCGAGGGCCGGTTCCTCGAGACCCAACGCACTCTGCACGAGGACCAGATGCCCCGAGGAACTGATCGGGAGGAACTCCGTCAGCCCCTGGATCAACGCGAGGAGGGTCCACCGGGCGAATTCGGCGGCATCCCCCAGGAAGGCGAGGGCGGAAAGCATGTGGGGCACGCCGATCACGGTGAGGGTGGGGCCGGCCGACTACGCCCGCCAAGGAAACCCGGGCTAATGGGCCGCAGCCCACTCTTCGGCAGGAGTCCAGTCCAAACCGAAGGCTTCCGCGACTCCTCGATAGACGAGCTGGCCGCCGAGCACGTTGGCCGCGCTCGCGAGTTCCGGGCTCTCCTTCACCGCGCGGATCGGGCCCATCTCCGCCAGGCGCAGGGTCCAGGCGAGGGTCGCGTGGGTCAGGGCGTGGGTGCTGGTGCGGGGCACCGCACCCGGCATGTTCGCGACGCAGTAGTGCACGACCCCGTCCACGGTGAAGACCGGGTCGGCGTGGGTCGTCGGCCTGGAAGTCTCGAAGCAGCCGCCCTGGTCGATCGCCACGTCGACGATCACCGTGCCGTCCTTCATGCTCGCGAGGTCGCGGCGGCGCACCAGCTTCGGAGCGGCCGCGCCGTGGATCAGCACGGCACCGATCACGAGGTCCGCGTGGACCAGGTGTTCGCGCACCGACAACGGTGTGGAATAGACCGTCCGGCAGTTGCGCGGCATGACCTCGTCGAGGTAGCGCAGCCGATCGAGATTGAGGTCCATGATCGTCACGTCCGCGCCGAGACCACAGGCCATGCGGGCCGCGTTCGTGCCCACGACGCCTCCCCCGAGGACGAGCACGCGGGCACGCTTCACGCCAGGAACGCCGCCGAGCAGGATTCCGGATCCACCGTGGGGCTTCTCGAGGAACTTCGCTCCGGCCTGGACACTCATCCGACCGGCGACCTCACTCATCGGGGTCAACAGCGGCAACGCGCCGTTCTCCTCGAGCGTCTCGTACGCGAAGCAATACGCACCCGTTTCCTGGAGCGCGAGGGTCAGCTCCTGGTTCGCCGCGAGGTGCAGGTAGGTGAAGACCGTCATCCCCTCGCGGATCAGCGGCCACTCCGACGCGAGCGGCTCCTTGACCTTGAGGATCAGCTCCGCCCCGTCGAAGGTCGCCTCGGCGTCGGGCCGGATCTCGGCGCCGACGGCCCGGTAGTCGTCGTCTTCGAAGCCGCTGCCGAGACCCGCGCCGCTTTGCACCCAGACCTCGTGTCCTGCGTGCTGCAACCGTTCGGCACCGGCGGGGGTCAGCGCGACGCGGTTTTCCTGGGGCTTGATCTCCGTGGGGACGCCGATCTTCAAGGGACGAATGCTCCGTGAGGGGGGACGGGGACGGGCGCCGCGCGCGGCCCGGTGCCGGCACGGCCCCGGCGCTCGGGGGCCGGGAAGGGGCGAAGTCTACCCGGCTCCTTTCCGTGGAAAAGCCTTGAGGCCTCTTCCGGCCGAACCTAACCTCCCCGCCCTCGTGATCGCGCGGTCGCCGAGCCCCGCCGGCGGCGCACACGATCCCCGAACGGGCCGTTAGCTCAGTTGGCTAGAGCGCTACGTTGACATCGTAGAGGTCACTGGTTCAAGTCCAGTACGGCCCACCATCGGGGTCCGAGGGGGCATGGAACGGGGCGCGGCGGGTGCTCCGGAGGTAGGATGCGAACCGCATCCGAGCATCGACCGGATGGGTCTCTTTCCCATCGGGGCGACGGTGCATGCCGACCATGACTTCCATCCGCCATCCCCTCGCCTTCTCCCTCCCACTCCTCCTCGCCGCACTCCCCTCCGGCGCGTCCGGCCAGGACCTCGGGTCCGAACGCCCCTCGATCGCCCTCCGACGCACGCCCGTGGTCGAAGTGGTCGAGCGAGCGCGCCCCGCGGTGGTCTCGATCGACTGCAACGTGGGTGGGACCTGGAGCGCCTTCGCGACCCCGGTCTCGGGGACGGGCGCCGTGCTCTTCGAGCAGGGCATCATCGTCACGAACTACCACGTGATCGCGCCGAACAATCGCATCGCCGAGCGCATCGAGGTCCGCTTCGACGCGAGCGACGACGACAGGGTCTACCTCGGCCGCGTCATCTCGTCCCTCCGCCAGGAGGACCTCGCGCTCGTGAAGATCGACGGGGACCACCCGTTCCCGACGATCGAGATGAGCGACGATGCTCCGATCCTCGGGGAAACCGTCGTCGCGATCGGAAACGCGGTCGGGCTCTCGCACACGGTCTCGAGCGGGATCATCTCCGGCCTGCATCGAAACCTCTCGATGCCCGGAAGCGGGCTGCACTTCAAGAGCCTGATCCAAACCGACGCGGCGATCAACGAGGGCAACTCCGGCGGCCCACTGCTCGACATCACCGGAAAGCTGGTCGGGATCAACACCGCGGTGACGCGCAACGCCGAGAACATCGGCTACGCGATCCCCGTTGCGCGCGTCAAATCCGTGCTCGAGGAGCACCTGCTCGATCCGTCCCAGGCGCGCTCCTATCTCGGCATGGAGCTCGACGAGTCCAGCTTCCGCATCACGAAGGTCCTTCCCGGCGGCCCCGCGGACCTGGCCGGACTCGCCGTCGGGGATCGCGTCCTTTCGATCTCGGGCCAGGCCGTCACCGACGGCGAGGCGTATCGGCTCATGCGCCTCTCGATCACGCCCGGCATCGAGGTGAAGATCGAGGTCGAACGGGACGGGGCGCGACGCGAGGTCTCGCTTCCGGCCTGGAACCTCTTCGCCGGAACGATCCACCGCACCCTCGGCGTGACCGTCCAACCGGTCTTCCTCGGCCGGTGGCGCGAGCGCTATCTGCAACTCGCGTCGGTGGACCCTGAGGGCCCCGCCGGCCGCATCGGACTCCAGCCGGGGGATGTCCTCGCGGCGATGAAGCCCGCGCGCTCGCGATTCCCGGCTCGCTTCGAACGTGCTGAGGACCTCGCCTTCCTGCTCGCAACCCTGAAGAGCGGGGATCAGGTGGACATCGAGGTGTTTCGCGACGACGACGGCGACGGCGTCTTCGAACGCAACGCCGAGGTGTCCGAACTCTACTCCGGTACCCTCGAGATCCGCTGAGCCGTCAATCTTCGAGGAAGAACGCGGTCAACTCGTCGCTCCAGGCGACTTCGATCCAGGGCGAAGCCGCGACCACCCCTCCGCGATCGTCGAGGGCGCGCAGTTCGAGGTAGGCGTGCGAGGCCCCGGTGTCGGCAGCCTGCAGGAGTCCCTGGGCCAGGGTCGCGACGCCGTCCGTCGCTCCGAGTAGAGAGCGGACGGTGAACTCCGCGCTCCCGCCCTCCACCGGGGCGATTGGAGCCGCGAGGTAGCCGAGTTCCGTGTACACGACCCCCTCCAGTCCCGCGATCCCGGCGATCGCATCGTCCCAGCTCACCCGCACGCCGTCCGCAACCCCCTCCTCGAGCAGCGCGCGGGAAAGGACCAGCCTTGCGCTCCCGCGACTCCCTTCGAACCCGACACGAAGCTCCGGCATCTCCGGCGCCCCGCGCCACGGCCAGAGGTTTCCGTCGGCGTCGAGGGCCCGCACCATCTTTCTCTCGGAGCCGGAAGCCCCGAAGATCGGCCGCAGGGGCCAGATCGGGCGGGGGGTCGTGGGGAAGGGGGCTCGGAAGCGGTCGGCGACGCCCCAATTCAGGCAGTAGGCCGGCCCGAGGGTCGCGGGGAATCCCGCGACGAGGACGGGGCGCGGCGAGGGATCCGCTCCCCGCAAGAGATCGCGGGCACGGTGCTCTTCGAAAAGAGCTCGGTCCGCCGCCCGAGCCCAGGCCCGGAGGTCGGCGTACGCGGCTCGCGCCCGGAAAGCGAGGAGCAGGAGCGGAAGGACGAGGCACGGATAAGCCGCAATCCGAGCGATGCCCCCACCCTCCGCGGGTCGCCGCCCGACACAGGCGGCGAGCGCGAACGCGAAGCCCAGCTCGGGTACGAAGAGCAAGCGCAGGTTCTGGGGTTCGAGCACCCCGTCCGACGCCAGCGGGAGGAGCGGCAGGAAGCCCGCCAGCGCGAGGGCCAGCCCCGCGAACAGCATCCGGGGCCGAAGCGTCCCCGCGAGCGCGGCGGCGAGGGCGGACGCGAGGGTGGTCGCGGCGAGGAGGGCGGAGCTCTCCGCGAAGACCCCCAGGGCGGTGAGGATCCCCCCCACCCCGTCCACACGGGCCCCCGCGTAGCCGCCAAGCCAGGTCCCGAGGGCGACCCCGCGCAGCAGGAACGCACCGGCCGCCGCTGCCCCCGTCCAGAGGACCGCGTTCTTGAGGCGCGGACCGGGGACACGGGCGGCCCAGCCGAAGAGGAGGGCCCAAAGGGGCGCCTCGAACCCGAACTCCTTGGACGCACAGGCGAGGAAGACCGCCACGAAGGCGAACGGACCCGCTCCCCGAAGCGCCCAGAGGGTCCCGACGAGGAGAAAGAGGGCCGCCAGGAGGTCGGTTCGACCGGAAAGCCACAGCACCGTCCCGCCCTCCCAGGGAAAGAAGCCCACGAAAAGGGCGGCGAGGAGCCCGGCGAGCTCCCCGCCCCACCATGCTCCCCCACGCTCGGAGGCGACGGCGCGGGCCAGGCTCCCCGCGGCGAGGACGACCCCCGCGAGGAGCGCGAGGTTCAGGAGCCGCAGGAGCGCCGGGTGGGGTCCGAAGGCCTCGAGCTCGACCCACCAGGAGGTCGTGACCAGGGGGCGCCAGAAGCGGACGATCCGCAGGCCGTACTGGGGGCCGACCCAGTCGCCGAGGGCGCCGGCGCGGTGGACGCGCCCGAGGATCGAGGCGTCCTCGGCGATCCACCCCGCCCCGAGGACCGGGAGCGTGACGAGGAGGGCGGCCAGGACCGGGAGGAGACGCCCCAGCCACCGGGAGCGGGGCACAGGGGCCGGGGGATCGGTCGTCGCGGGGCCCTGCATGGGGCCGAGCCTACGTTGGAGCCATCCCCGCTCCAACCTCGGAGGGACCTGTCCCGGCCCTTCCTGTCCGCGCTCCACCGGGTAGACTGTTGCGCTTCCTGGCCCGGACTCACCCAGCTTTCCCCCTTCTTTCCGGTCCTGATGGCCGACCGGCGGCCCCCCGGCGGGGCCGAACCCCAAGACCACCCGACACCATCCGGCCCAACGGCCTTCACCCAGGCCCGGAGAGGGGCCGAAAGAAGGCCCCGGCCCCACCCGGTCTCCCCGCACGCCCACTGCCCTCCCCCATGAAGGCCTTCCTCGCATTCACCGAGCGCTTCGGGAACATGCTCAGCCGCATCTTCCTGACCCTGCTCTACTTCTTCGTCCTGGGTCCCTTCGCGATCCTGTACCGCATGTTCGCGGACCCGCTTCGGATCTCCCACCCGAAGGACGGGAACTGGTGGCAGTGGGAAGCCAGGAACGAGACGCTCCGAGCCGCGCGCCGGCAGGACTAGCCCCGAGCCCTCCGCACGATGAACATCCTCGGACTGTCGTTTTTCTACCACGACTCCTCCGCATGCCTGCTCCAGGACGGCGTCCTGATCGCGGCCGCCGAAGAGGAGCGCTTCAGCCGCGTCAAGCACGACTCCGGCTTCCCCGGCCTCGCAATCGACTTCGTCCTCGAGCGAGCCGGCATCACGATGCACGACGTCGATTACGTTGTCTTCTACGAGAAGCCGTTCGTGAAGTTCGAGCGCATGCTGATCTCGGCCATGGCGACGTTCCCGCGCTCGTCCGCCGTCTTCCGCGAATCGATGCAGCGCTGGATCACGGACAAGCTCTGGATCAAGTCGATGATGAGCAAGCGGCTCGGGATCCCGAGTTCGAAACTGCTCTTCTGCGAACATCACATGTCGCACGCGGCGTCGAGCTTCTACACCTCCCCCTTCGAGGAGTCCGCGATCCTGACCGTGGACGGCGCCGGCGAGTGGTCCACCGCCACGCTCTCGGTCGGCCGGGGCAACAAGATCGAGATCCTCAAGGAGATGCGCTTCCCGCACTCCCTCGGTCTCTTGTACTCGGCTTTCACGGCCTACTGCGGGTTCGAGATCAACGAGGGTGAGTACAAGCTGATGGGCATGCACCCCTACGGCGAGCCGAAGTACGTCGACAAGATCTACGAACTGATCGACGTCGGCAAGGACGGCAGCCTGTGGCAGAACATGCGCTACTTCGCGTACCACTACTCGCGCGATTCCACGCTGTCCGACGCATTCGCCGAGCACTTCGGCAAGCCCGCGCGCGACCCCAAGCTCCAGGACAAGTCGCTCGATCCGTACTACTGCGACATGGCGGCGAGCATCCAGCGCGTCACCGAGGAAGTGCTGCTGCGGATGCTGGAAGCCCTCAAGCGGGAAACCGGACTGAACAACGTCTGCCTCGCGGGCGGCGTCGCCCTGAACTCGGTAGCCAACTACAAGCTGCTCCGCCAGGGCCCCTTCGACGATGTCTACATCCATCCCGCTCCGGGCGACGACGGCGGCTGCGTCGGTGCCGCGTACTGGGCCTACAACCACCTCCTCGATCAGCCCCGCGGGCCCGCGCTCGAGCACGCTTACCTCGGGAGCGAGTCCACGGACGAGGACATCGAAGCCTTCCTGAACAAGTACGAGATCCCGTTCGAGAAGATCGAGGACGACGAGGCCTTCTTCGACTTCGTCGCCCACGCCCTCGCCGACGGCAAGGTCTGCGGCTGGATGCGCGGTCGCTTCGAGTGGGGCCCGCGCGCGCTCGGGTCGCGCTCGATCATCGCCGATCCCCGCAAGACGGAGATGAAGGAGCTCCTCAACGCGAAGATCAAGTTCCGCGAGGCCTTCCGCCCGTTCGCCCCCTCCGTGATCGAGGAAGCCGCGCCGGAGTTCTTCGACTTCGAGGCACCGACCGCCAAGACCAAGCAGTACCCCGCGCGGTTCATGCTCTACGTCGCACCGGTGCGCGAGGACAAGCGCTCGGTGCTGCCCGCGATCACGCACGAGGACGGCTCCGGCCGCCTCCAGACCGTGGTCAAGGAGACCAACCCGGCCTACCACCGCATGATCGAGCGCTTCGGGGAAATCACCGGTGTGCCGGTCGTGATGAACACGTCCTTCAACCTGAAGGGCGAACCGATCGTCGAAGACCCCAGCCATGCCTTCAACACGTTCAGTCTGTCGGGCATGGACTACCTCTTCATGAACAACTACATCGTGCGCGCCGAGGACAAGAAGAAGATCGCGGACACCCGCTTCACGCTTCGCACGGAGGGTGACAGCGTCACCCAGATGGTCAGCTAACCATGCGCTTCCTCAACGTTCTGCTGGCGATCCTGGTCAGCGCCGTCCTGGGCCTCGCGGTCTTCAACTTCGGGCTGAGCCTGCTCCCTGCCTACCGGATCACGAAGCCCATCAACCGGTTCGACCCCGTGCTCGGGTGGTCGAAGAAGCCCGACTTCGAGACCGACCGCAAGACCTCCGAGTTCCACATCACCTTCAAGATGAACTCCATGGGGTTGCGCGACGACCCGATGGCCTCGAAGGAAAAGGCCCCGAACACCTTTCGGGTGATGATGCTCGGGGATTCGTTCGTCCTCGGTTACACGGTCGATCGCAAGGACCTCTTCGTCGATCAGCTCGAGCACTGGTGGAACCGCGAGGACCGGCGCGTCGATGTGATCAATGCCGGGACCGAGGGATACTCGACCGACCAGGAGGTCCTCTGGTACCAGACCGAGGGCGAAGAGTACGAGCCCGACCTGGTGCTGCTCTTCCCCTACGAGAACGACATCTACTGGAACGGCCAGGACCACTACCAGCGCTTCCCGAAGCCGCGTTTCCGTCCGGACGGCACGCTGGAGCCCCGGGAACTGATCGATCCCGGCCCGGGGCCCCAGCTCCACTGGGCGCTCCAGAAATTCCTCGCGAGCTTCCGTCGCCCGTCGGGGACGCCTTCCGACCACTTCACCTACCAGGGGAAGGACCTCTATGCCGAGTGGGCTCCCCTTCTGGTCGATCCCCCGGAGTTCCTCGACGACTGCATCGCCCGCACGAAGGGTGCCCTGATCGCCCTTCGGTCGGAATGCGAGAAGACCGGCGCCAAGCTCGTGGTCGCCCCGATTCCCTCCGAGAGCGCGATCCACCCGGAAGCCCGTGAAGCGTTCCGCACGAGCCCTGCCGGACTCAAGGGACTCGACGACGAACTCTGGGATCCGAACCGCCCGGTCAACCTGTTCCTCGGCCTGTGTGAAGAGCTCGGGATCAAGACCCTCGACGCGCGCCCGACCCTGCGCGCGGAGGGCAAGGATGCGCCGCTCTACTTCGACGCGGAGTGGCACTTCAACCCGCGCGGCAACGAGGCCTTCGCGCGCTTCCTCCACGACAGCCTCGACGGACTCGGAGTCTTCCCGCCGGAACACGGCCCGCGCGTCCGCGCCGACTTCGAACCCCACCACGAGGAGGGCGGCTTCCCCACCTGGGCGATCGTGTTCCTCGCCCTGTGGGGAGTTCTCGGCACGTCCTATGCCGTGACCTACCGGGACGAAAACCCCGCCCTCGGATTCCTCAAGGTCGGCGGACTCCTCGCGATGGTGTTCTCGATTCTGTTCGGTGTGCGGTTCCTGCTCGCGATCGACCCCAGGCTCTCGAGCATCCTGGGGGTCCTCTTCGTGCTGGTGATCCTCGGCTTCGTCGCCTACAAGCTGGGCCGCCGCCTGGGGACGATCTTCGAACTCATCAAGGCCTTCACGCTTCGGGGGCACTGGTACCTCATGCCTCTCGTGGTCGTGCTACTCTCGATCGGCTCCCTGCTCGTCGTCGCGGCGAGCTCCCCGCTGATCGCCCCTTTCATCTACACCCTGTTCTAGCTCGATCCCGTGAACGCGCTGAAGTCCTTCCTCGCCGAATACTGGCTCTTCCTCCTGATCCCGGCCCTGATCGTCGCGGCAGGCCTCGCCTGGCTGTTCCTGAGCGGTGGCGGCTCCTCCGGAGACCCCGTCTACAACGTTTTCTGAGAACGCGAAGGTCATGAAAGCCCTCAAGGACTTCCTCGCCGAGTTCTGGCTCTGGATCCTGATCCCCGCCCTGCTCGTCGGAGCCGGGCTGGCCTGGCTGCTGATGAGCGGCGGCTCGGACTCCTCCAACCCGTTCAGCTACACCCTGTTCTGAATAACCCGGGCTAACTCCGCAAGAAACGCCCGAACTCCCGCGTCGTCGGCCCGAGCGGCTCTCCGCCCCGCCCGCGCAGCTTCCCCCAGACCCGCGAGGCCAACCAGTCCAGGTACGCGAAGGCCACGCACGTCTTGACCCAGACCCCGGCCGGGCGGCCGAAGTGCTTGCGGTAGAACGCGAGGCGATTGCGCTGCCACTCCGGAACGAAGGAGGCGAACTTGCGGGTCGAGCCCCCGACGTGGTGCAGGACCTGTGCATCGGCGAGATAGCGCGTCTTCCAACCCGCCTTGCCGATCCGCATCGAAAGGTCCACGTCGTTGAAGAACAGCCAGAAGGTCTCGTCGAAGACGCCGACCTCCGCGAGCACCTGCGCGCGCACGAGGAGCGCGGCGGCGGGCGGTTGGTCGATGTCCCTCGAAGACTCCTGATCCCAGTCCCGCAGGAAGTAGCGCCGCAGCTCGCGCGAGTTCGGCATCCAGCGCTCCAGCGGAGTCGCGAAGAACAATGGAGTCCACAGGTTCGGGAAGGCCTGCACCGTGGGCTGGGTTCGGCCGTCGGGATGCACGAGGCGCGGCGCGACGCAGCCGTATTCGGGGTGCTCCTCGAGGAAGGCGTGGAGCCTGGCGAGGGCGTCCCCTCGGATCTCGGTGTCCGTGTTGAGCAGGAACACGTAGCGCCCCCGCGCGAGTTCGATTCCTTGGTTGCACGCTCGGGCGAAGCCCTCGTTGCGTTCGTTCACGACGAGCCGCACGTCCGGACGCTTCCGTTCGAGGTATTCGCGGGACCCGTCTTCGCTTCCGTTTTCGACGACGATGATCTCGATGGACGGCTTGGGGGCACGGTCCAAGCTCTCGAGACACGCGACGAGGTAGTCGAGCGTGTTCCAGGACGGGATCACGACGGAGATCTCCGGTCGATCGCTCACCCCGCCCCCTCCGATGCGCGGCGCTCCCGCAGGCAGGCTTCGTAGACCGCTTCCAGTCGATCGGCAAGCGCTTCGGCTCCATGCCTGGAGGCGACACGGATGCGGGCGCGTTTCCCCATCACACGGCGCTGGGATTCGTCGGCGAGCAGACTCGACAACATCAAGGAGAGTTCCGCGTCCGTGTTCCCCAACATCCCGGTGCGCTCGTGGGGGACCACCTCCGAAACGCCTCCGACATCCCTCGCCACGACCGGAAGCTGCGCCGCCGCGGCCTCGATCAAAGCCACCGGGAGTCCTTCCGAGCGCGAAGCGCAGAGCACGAGATCCAGGTCAGCCAGGACCTCGACCATCTCCGCGCGAGCGCCGAGGAGGTGGATCCTCCGCGCGAACCGCGAAGCGCGCACGGCTCCTTCGAGAGCCCTTCGTTCGCTCCCGTCCCCGATGAAGACGAGTTCGGCCAGCGGGTGGAGTTCAGCGACCTTCTCGAAGATCGACAGCGCGGCAAGCGGCTGCTTGACGCTCGCGAGCCGGCCCACGACGCCGACCAGGATCGCCTCGGGGCGCGCGCCGACGAGGGTGCGCGGCGAAGCCTCGGAGAACGCCTTGCGGGATTCCCCAGGACTCGGCCTCTCGATCGCGAGCAGGGGTTCGAGTTCGACGCCCGGCGGCACCACGACGATCTTCTCCTCGGGAGCCACCTCGAGGCGCACGATGTCGTCGGCTGTCGCGTGCGAAACGCACAGCACGCGGTCCGTTTCGGCGGCGAGCCTGCGCTCGATGCGGCGCAGGCCGCGCGAGACGCGCTCGGGAAAGTATCCCTCGAGCACATGCCCGTGGAAGGTGTGCAGGCGAGCGATCCGAGCCTCGGAGGCGAGGGCACGCACGGCCCGCCGCCCCAGGACCCCCGCCTTCGATGCGTGGGTGTGGACGAGGTCTGGACCGAATGCACGCAGCTCCCGGCGCAGGCCGGCGGCGGCTCGCAGGTCCCCGATCGGACGGACGCCTCGGCCGAGGCCGGCCACGCGCACGACGTCGAGTCCACGCTCGCGGGCGCGATCGAAGAGCTCTCCCTCCCCCGGCTCCGGTCGTCCGGTGAAGATTCGAATCGTATGGCCGCGATCCGCGAGGAGCGGATCGGAAGCGAGGACCTGTCGTGCCGGTCCCCCGAGATTCAGCCGGGTCAGGATTCTTGCGATCCGCACGCTCCGAGGTATACGCACCGAAGACTCGCCTTTCCACGTCCGCGCCGGACGCGGCGTCAGAAGAGCGAGATGTGGTAGCAGAACAGGAGCGTGTACGTCCCCGCCGCGGTCCACAGGCCGATGCGCGCCAGGAAAAAATTGCGGTGGATCACGAGCACGCAGAGTGCCAGGCCGATCAGCAGCGACTTGGTGAACACGAACGGGGCGCGCCCGGTCCCGAGAAGGGCCTTCGCCACCGGGTTCAGCTCGGTGCCGCCCGACTGCAGGTGCACGAGCGTGAAGAAGCTGTCCCCGATGTTCATCAGGACGACCCACAGAACGAGCAGCCAGAGTCGAAACCCGTACCGGTCCACGAAGCTCCCTTCGCGCTCCTCCTCGCGACGGACCGTGTGACGCCGGCCCCCGTAGAGGGTGTACCTCGAAAAACGAGGGGTGGGGCGATCGCGGCGATCCGGGCCCCGCCGCCGGGGCGCGGACCCGCTCGAGTCGGGAGAGGTGTCGAACACGGGTGAGGCTGGGCTGGGGGCACGCCTGCTATCGGCGCCTGGGCCGGACATCTGTAGACGAGGAGCCCAGTGCCGAGGCCCTCCCGGCCGCTCGGAAACCCTTTCCGGCACCTACTTTCCCTCCGCGCTGAGCCGATCGAGCACGGAGCGGTCCTCCAGGGTGGTCGTGTCCTGGAGCACCTCGCGCCCCGCCGCAACGTCCCGCAGGAGGCGCCGCATGATCTTTCCGCTGCGCGTTTTCGGGAGCGCGTCCGCGAAGTGGATGTCGGCCGGGCGAGCGAGCTTGCCGATCTCCTTGGCGACGTGCTCGCGGAGCTCGTCGGCGAAGGCGTCCCCAGGCTCACACCCGGGAGACGCGGTCACGAAAGCGGCCACCGCTTCGCCCGTAAGGTCATCGGGTCTGGGAACCACCGCCGCTTCGACCACGCCCGGGTGACTCACGAGGGCGCTCTCGATCTCCATCGTCGAGAGCCGGTGGCCGCTCACGTTCAGGACATCGTCCACGCGCCCCATGATCCAGAAGTAGCCGTCCTCGTCCCGCCGCGCTCCGTCTCCCGCGAAGTAGTACTTGCCACCGAAACGGGACCAGTAGGTCTCGCGATAGCGCTCGTCGTCGCCCCAGATACCGCGCAACATCGACGGCCAGGGTTTCCTCACGCACAGCAGTCCGCCTTGGTTGGCTCCGAGTTCCGTGCCATCCTCGTCGACGACCGCCGCGTCCACGCCGAAGAAGGGCAGGCAGGCCGAACCCGGCTTGGTCGACACCGCGCCGGGGAGCGGGGTGATCATGATCGCTCCCGTCTCGGTCTGCCACCAGGTGTCCACGATCGGGCAGCGCCCCTCGCCGACCACCTCGCGGTACCACATCCAGGCCTTCGGGTTGATCGGCTCTCCCACCGTGCCGAGTAGCCGAAGGCTCGAGCGATCGAAGCGCGTGACGTGCTCGTCGCCCCAGCGCATGAAGGCCCGAATCGCCGTGGGAGCCGTGTAGAGCACACTGACCCGGTGCTTCTCGACCAGCTCCCAGAAGCGCCCGGGATGCGGCGCGTTCGGCGCGCCCTCGTACATCACGCAGGTCGCCCCGTTCGCGAGCGGCCCGTACACGATGTAGCTGTGTCCGGTGATCCAGCCGATGTCGGCGGTGCACCAATACACGTCGTCTTCCTTGAGGTCGAACACGTACTTGCTGGTCAGGTACGTCCCCACGAGATATCCGCCGGTCGTGTGCCGGATGCCCTTCGGCTTGCCGGTGCTCCCCGAGGTGTACAGCAGGAAGAGCGTGTCCTCCGCGTCCATCGCCTCGGGCGCTCGCTCCGCCGACGCCCCCGCCATGGCCGCGAGGAGGTCCACGTCACGGCGCTCGTCCCAGGCGACTTCGTTGTTCGTGCGCTTGACGACGAAGACCGTGTGGACACTGTCGATCCCGGCCAGCGCCTCGTCGACGACCTTCTTGAGCTCGAGCACCTTGCCCCGCCGCCATCCGCCGTCCGCGGTGATCACGGCCGTGCACCCACCGTCCGCAACCCGGTCTCGGATGGCCGTCGCGCTGAAGCCCCCGAAGATCACCGAATGGATCGCGCCCAACCGCGCGCAGGCCAGGAGCGCGAAGGCGAGCTCGGGGATCATCGGCATGTAGATCGCGACGCGGTCACCGCGCTTCACTCCCCGTTCCGCGAGCGCGTTCGCCATGCGGCAGACCTCGGCGTGCGCCTCGGCATAGGTGTAGCTCTTCACGTCGCCGGGCTCCCCCTCGAAGAGGATCGCCACCTTGTCGCGGCGCTCGGTCGTCAGGTGCTGATCGAGGCAGACCGCCGAGGCGTTCAACTTGCCGCCACCGAACCACTTCGCGACCGGTTTCTCACTCCAGTCGAGGACGCTCTCGAAGGGTTCGATCCAGGGCAGCTCACGGGCGACCTCACCCCAAAAGTCCTCCGGCTCCTCGATCGAGCGCCGGTGCATCTCGCGGTAGGTCTCGAGGTCGTTGATCGACGCGGTCTCGCGGAAGGCCGTCGGGGGCTCGAAGCTACGGTTCTCGTGGAGGACGCTCTCGATCTCGCTCATGGGACCTGCTTGGGATGGGAGTGCGAAGGGAACACGCACCGCCCCTGCGGCGCGAGCCACCAGCCTACCATCCGAGCGCGCGCAGTCGCCGGTCCCGCCCCGGCCGCTACTGGCGGCGCAGGGTGCCCCCGGCCGCTTCCGCCGCACGCTCGACCCGACCGAGGAACTTGGCCACGTCACCGTCGGTGAGCGTCTTCGACGGCGATTGGAGGAGGACGTGGTAGGCGAGGGACTTTTGTCCCGCGGCGACGTTCTCGCCCCGGTACAGGTCGAAGAGTTCGACACGCGCAGCGAGGCCCTTGGCGGCCTTCTCGATGAGCGCGACGGCCTCGGCGGCGGGCATCGCGTCCGGAACCGCGAGGGCCACGTCCACCTTCACGCCCGGGAAGCGCGGCAGCGGCTCGTAGCGCCTGGACACGCGCGGCTCCGCGAGCAGGCCGTCGAGCGATACGCGCGCGATCGCCACCTCGCAGTCGAGCTCTCCGGTCGCACCGAGGGCGCGCGCCGCCCCGGGCTCGATCGGCGCGAGGAACGCGAGGGGCGCGCCCCCCTCCGGACCGTCGAGGACCATCGCGCGGCCGGGGTGGGCATAGCTCGGGCACTCGGCCTCGCTCGCGGCGCGCCAAACGCCGACGGCTCGCTCGCAGGAGCGGATCGCGTCCTCGACAACGCCCTGCAGGCGCGCGGTCGTGGCCTGGTCGAAGGGGGCATTCGCGTCGGTCCTCGGCGCGGCCCACAGGAGGGCAACCTCGTGGACCTCGCGCGGCTCCCCGCGCTCGTTCCCGTGCTCGGGGTGGTATCCCTTCCCGATCTCGAAGAGCCGGACCTCTTCGCGATTCCTGAGGTTCTTCTCGAGGACCGCGAGGAGACTCGGCAGCACGTGGCGGCGCACACGCGAGAGCCCTTCGATCTGTGGATTCAAGACCTCGACGTACGGCGCATCCAACGCGCCGAGGGATTCGAGGAGCTCGGCCGACTGGAAGGTGTGGGTCTGGGCTTCGTGGAAGCGCGCAGGCCCGCTGAGTCGATCGGTGAGGGTGCGCACCAGCGAGCGCCGCTCGTCGCGCGGGGCGGGCACGAGCTCGGTGACCAACGCGCACTCCTCGATGTTGCCGTAACCGACCATGCGCCCGATCTCCTCGATCAGGTCCTCCTCGATTCCCACATCCTTGGTCGCGCGCGCGGAGGGAACGTGGACCGTCCAGGTCTCCCCACCGCGGTCCACCCGGAACCCGAGGGAGGTCAGGATGGCCTCCATGCGATCGTCCTCCACGTTCGCGCCGAGGATTCTCCGCACGCGGTCGGGTCGCAACGAAACGGTGCGAGCCGGATCGCTCCATTGGCCGTCCTCTCCCGGAGGCGCGGGGAGCGCGACGTCCGGCTGGATGGAGCGCAGCGTTCGCACGAGGTGCGCGGCGGCCTTCATCGGGAGCGTCGGGTCGAGGGACTTCTCGAAACGCGTGGACGCGTCGGTCCGCAGGCCGAGGCGCGCGGCGGTCCGGCGCACGACGGTCGGATGGAACGAGGCCACCTCGAGCAAGAGCTCGGTCGTCTCCGGCGCCACCTTCGAGTCCTCACCCCCCATCACCCCGGCCACCGCGACCGGCCGATCCCCCGAGCAGATCAACATGTCGTCGGGCGTGAAGGTCCGTTCCTCCCCGTCGAGCGTGCGCATCGTCTCGCCGTCCCGCGCACGCCGCACCACGATGCCCTCGGCGCCCAGCTTCGCGCGGTCGAAGAGGTGATTCGGCTGCGCGATGTCGAGCATCACGAAGTTGGAGAGGTCGACGAGAAGGTCGAGCGGGCGCTGCCCCACCGCGAGCAGCAGCATCCGCAGCCACATCGGAGAGCGTTCCACCCGCACCCCGTCGATCGGGAGCGCGACGTAACGGCTACAGCCGTCGGTTTCGACGCGCACCGAGGGCGGCGCGCCCCCCCCGGTCTCGGGGAGCGTGAGGTCGAGGGGATTTAGCTCGAGGCCCCGGATCGCGGCGATCTCGGACGCGATCCCGCGGTGGCCCCAAAGGTCGGGACGGTGCGTGAGCGACTTGTTGTCGATCTCGATGACCCAATCCACGAGGCCCAGCGCCTCGTCCACGGGCCGCCCCACCGTCGCGTCTTCGGGAAGCTCCCAGATGCCCGAGTGGTCGTCCCCGAGTTCGAGCTCCCGCTCGGAACAGATCATCCCACGCGATTCGACGCCGCGGATCTTGGCCTTCTTGAGCTTGAGCCCCCCCGGCAGCACGGTGCCCACCTTGCCGACGGCGACCTTCAACCCCTGACGTACGTTCGGGGCGCCGCAAACGATCTGCAGCGGCTCGTCCTCCCCGACATCGACGCGGCAGAGGCTCAGCCGGTCCGCATCGGGGTGCGGAACCCGCTCGATCACGTGTCCGACGACGACATCGGCGAGGTGCGGCGCGAAACGCTCGACCCCCTCCACCTCGGCGGTGTGGATCGTGAGATCCTCAGCGATCTCTTCCGGCGAGATGCCTGTGAGGTCGACGTGGCGATTCAGCCATTGAACGGAGATCTTCATGGATCGCCCGGGCTAGAACTGCTCCAGGAAACGTAGGTCGCCCCCCAGGAGCTGGCGGATGTCATCGATGCCGAAGCGAAGCATCACGAGGCGCGAGAGCCCCAGGCCGAATGCGAACCCGGTGTAGCGCTCGGGATCGACGCCGCCGGCGCGGAGCACGGCGGGGTGGACCATCCCGCAGGGGCAAAGCTCGATCCAGCAGGTCCGCTTGCAAACGCCGCAGCCTTGCTCGCCCTTGTCCGCGCAGAAGGGGCAGCGCACATCGAGCTCGAATCCGGGTTCGACGAACGGGAAGTATCCGGGACGCAGGCGGACCTCGAGGTCGCGTTGGAAGACCTCTCGCAGGAAGGTCTTCATCGTTCCGATCAGGTGACCGACCGTGATCCCCTCCCCGACGACGAGCCCCTCC
>DRLC01000213.1 GCA_011053145.1 Planctomycetota bacterium
GATCCGGCGACCGCGACCGCGAAGGCTCGCGTGGCGTCGAACGGCCAGATCGACATCAACGGCACAGCGACGGCCCCGACAACGATCCGTGGAAGTGTCATGCCCGGATTCGGCGCGACGAGCGTCGTGACCGGCGACGTCCAGATCACCGGGACCCAGACGCCCGCGCTGGCGGTCACCGAACTTCCCGAGGTGGACGTCCCCGCGATGACGCAGGAGACGGGAGTCCTCTACTCCCGCGCGACTCCCCTCGTCTACCCGGGAGGCCGCCTCGCACTCACGTTCCTGGAACTCGCTCCGAACACCCAGGCGGTTGTCAGCGGTCCCGCCGTGCTGGTGCTCGACCGTCTCACGGTCCAGCCCGGTGCGGAGCTGACCTTCGACACGACGACCGGCCCGATCGAACTCTACGTCAAGGACGAACTCGTCCTCGCCTCCGGCTCGACCCTACTCACGCCCGGCGTTTCCCCCCGCAGCCTGGCCATCCAGATCCCGACCACGGCAACCGGCGAGGTCCGACTCGACGCGTCCTCGCAGTTCTACGGCGTTCTCTACGCCCCCGGCGCCACGGTCACGGTGGGCCAGGGTTTCGAGGTCTTCGGTTCCCTCGTCGGCGGTCTGGTTCAGTACGGAGGCCCCGCCACCCTGCACTTCGACGAACACCTCGCCGACCTGACCTACGAGAGCTCACTCCCGCTCCTCGTGTCGTGGCGCATCCTCAGCCTCGGCTCGAACGACTCGAACATCAACCAGGATCCGTTCACGATCCTGGGCGTCGACAAGCTCACGCTCGACGCACCCTACAAGTCCTACGAGGATCAATGGCTCGACATCAAGTACGTCGACACCTCCAGCGTGACCCGTTCCTACTCGGGCCTGGAGAGCGGGTTCGACTGGACCCAGGTGCAGTCGGTGATCAGCGCGTCCTACGACGGCACGACCGTAACGGACACGAACCCGTCCACGTCGACGAAGAAGTATCGAGCGGTTTTCTAGCCCGGCTCATCTAGTCGCGCGGCCAGCGTGCGAGCCGAGAACCGAGGATCGTGACCCCGAGGCCTCCGAGCCCGATGCAAAACGCGAGCGGGAAGGTCTCGTGGATCGACTCCTTCACCTGGTTGTAGCTGCGTCGCTCCGCGAAGGTCTTCGGTCCGGTTCCGGGTCCGTCCGCTTCGTCGACGACCCATAGAACCGCGCCGATGATCGTGAGGATCCCGACCGCGATCAGCGTGAAGCCTACGCGGCGCTGAGCCGGGCTGGGGAGTCCACTCTCGCTCACCAGCGCGGCGGCCGATCGAGCCAAGCGGCCGCCGATTCCCCGTCGAGGGGGCTCGAAAAGAAGTAGCCCTGGCCGTGCTCGCACTCCAGGGACCGAAGCATTTCGAGCGCCGCTTCGGTTTCGATCCCCTCCGCGACAACCTCCATGCCGAGCGTGCGGGCCAGCGCGAGAACCGTGCGGACGATCTCGGCCTTGCCCTCTTCGAACTCCATCCCGTTCACGAACGAACGATCCACCTTCAGGCAATCGACGGGAAAGCTCTGGAGGTGCGCGAGCGAGGAGTAGCCGGTACCGAAGTCGTCGATGTGCAGCTTGATCCCGAGGTCGCGCAACGCGTGCAACGTCGCCTTGTTCTCGCGCGTACGCGCCATCAGGCTGCTCTCGGTGACCTCGAGGTCGAGCCCGTCGGGATCGAGGCCCGTGTCCGCGAGCGCGGCCTCGACCTCCGCCACGAGATCGGTGTCCTCGAGCTGGCGGGCGGAAAGGTTCACCGCCACGCGCACGTTCGAAGATGCCGGATAACGGTCCCGCCACTCGCGCATCTGGCGACATGCCTCGCGCAGGACCCAGTTTCCCATCGGCAGGATCAGCCCCGTGTCCTCCGCGATGCTGACGAACAGGTCCGGTCGGATCAGTCCGCGATCGGGGTGCTGCCAGCGCACGAGGGCCTCGAAGGCCGCGAGTTCGCCGGTCCGAAAGTCGATGATCGGCTGGTAGTGCAGCAGGAACTCGCCGTTCTTCGTCGCCTGGTAGAGATCGGTCTCGAGCAACATGCGCTCGCGCGCCTCTTCGTTCATCCCCGGGTCGAAGACCTCCCAGGGGGTCGCGCCGTCCTCCTTGGCGAGGTGCATCGCGGTCAGTGCGTTGCGCAGAAGGTCCTCTGGCCGTTCCTCGCCCTCGTGGGAGAGTGCGATCCCAAGGCTCCCGGACGCGAAGACCTCTGTCCCCGCGACCCGAAGCGGACGCCGCAACATCGCGACCACCTCATCCGCGAAACCGGTGGCCTCTTCCAGGTTCGCAACGCCGTCGAGCAGGATCGCGAACTTGTCACCGCCGACGCGTGCGAGGGTGTCGCCCAGGCGTAGGAGACTGGTGATCCGCTGGGTGACCTCCACGAGGAGTTCGTCGCCGGCGTCGACGCCGAGGCTGTCGTTGACCGTGTGGAACCGGTCGAGGTCGAGGTGCAGGACCGCGAGGGGTCGCGTGCCTCGGGCCTGCTGGCGCGTGAGCGACGACTGCAAGCGATCGAGGAACAGGCGTCGGTTCGGAAGACCGGTGAGCGGATCGTGGAACGCAGCGATCAAGACCTCGTTCTCGCGCTGCTTCAGGCCCGTCACGTCGGTGATCGACCCCGCGACGAGTTCCCGACCACCGTGCTTCGACCCGTGGCACAGGATCCAACGCCAGCTCCCGTCCTTGTGGAGCATCCGAAACTCCGAGCGCAGCTCGGGGCTGCGCCCCGCGAGCAGCGCGTCGAGAGAGCGCTTGAACTCATCGAGGTCGCGCGGATGAACACGCCGGAACCATTCTTCGCTGCGGTCGGGAATCTCATCGGGACCGTAGCCGACGATCTCCTTCCAGCGCGGAGAAAGGCGCAGGAGGTCCGCGGCGACGTCCCAGTCCCAGAGCCCGTCACGAGCTCCCGCCCAGGTCGTCTCGAGCCGATCCCGCAGCTCGCGTTCGGTCGGCGTGGAGTCGCCTCCGGCACCGAATGCGCCGGCTCCTCCCGTGGTTTCGATGCTCGAATCCCCCATGTGTGCGCCCCTGGTTACGAAAGCGAGGGGGGCGAGGCAAGCCCCGAGGCACAGCGCGCGACGCCCGTCCTCAAGGCGCGAGCGCTTGGGCGGTGTACTTGTCGAAGGTCAGCGCTTCCACGATGAGCGCCGGATCGGTCCCGGCCTCGACGACGACCTCGACCTGCTTCTCGACCGGATCGACGGCCACCTCACGGACCCCGGCGACCTCGCCGGCCGCCATGTACAACTTACCGACGCACCCGTTGCAGCAGATCCCCCGGATCGCGAAGTCCCGCACCTCGAAGCCGGCGGGCACGACGCCCGAGAGCTCGAACGGAACGACCTCCGGAGCCTCGGCGGGCTTCTCGACGTGGAAGGTGGGATCATCGGCGGCGAGGGCGATCCATCCGAGGACGACCCCCGCGATCAGCAACAGAACGGGTCCGGCGAACTTCATGGGCTGCCATCCTAGGGTGTCGGAGGGCCTTCCACAGTCTCAACTGCTACCTTAATAGAGCCATGAGCGACACCACCTCCGAAACCGCCGAGGCCATCCGCGCAGCCTTCGAGGCCGCCGCCGCCACCCAGGCCGCCTTCCTCGCCGACCCCGCATCCCTCCCGGCCGTGGAACGCTTCGCCGACCTGGCAGAGGAGACCCTGCTCGCCGGCGGAAAGCTCCTCGCCTGCGGAAACGGCGGGAGCATGTCCGACGCGATGCACTTCGTCGAGGAGTGGACCGGTCGCTTTCGCTCCGACCGCGCCGCCCTTCCGGCGATCGCCTTCTCCGACCCCACGCAGCTCACCTGCATCGCGAACGACTTCGGCTACGACGAGGTCTTCGCCCGCCAGGTCGAGGCGGTCGGCCGCGAAGACGATCTGCTCGTCGTCCTCTCGACCAGCGGCAATTCCCCGAACATCGTGCGCGCGGTCGAGGCCGCAAAGACGCGGGGGATCACGACCGTCGCACTCCTCGGCAAGGGCGGCGGCGCGATCCTCCCGCTCGCCGATCACGCCATCCTCGTCCCCCTGGCCACCACATCCGACCGCATCCAGGAGGTCCACATCCAGATCCTCCACATCACGATCGAGGCGGTCGAACGCCGGTTGCACCCGGAGAACTACACCGCCTGAGCGGGGGGCGGCGCGATGAGCAAGACCCGATTCACCTGGCTTTGGGGCGTCCTTGGATTCGGCATGTCGTCCGCGATTGCCTTCGCCTACGTCCTCTCCACGGCCAGGGAGGAGTCTTTCTTCTTCTGGCTCGCGCTGGGCACCGTCACCTTCGCCCCGGGGGGCTACTTCTGGGGCCGCTTCATGGCGGGGGTGCTTCGGGTCGGGGAGCCCGCCGAGGACTGACACGGACGGACCGCCCTCATACCGTCTGGCTGAAGCGGCCCTTGGTGGAGTTCTTCTTGTCGAGGTAGGCGTCGAACACCATCGCGAGGTGGCGCAGGAAGAGACGTCCCGTCGGGGTGACCTCCATACGGCCGTCCTCGAAGGTGCAGAACCCGTCCGCGGTGAAGGCTTTCAGTTCGGCGAGTTCCGGCGCGAAGCGTTCGGCGAGCCCCGGGACGGCGAGCTCACGCTCGAGTTCGCCGAGGTCCAGGCGCATGCGGCACATGATCGAGAGGATGATCGCGCGCCGCAGGTCGTCGTCCACTGAGCGCACCATGCCTCGCTGGACCGGAAGCAGGCCGCGGTCGATCAGGGCCTCGTAGCCCTTCGTGTCCCTGGCGTTTTGGAGAAAGGCACCACCGACATCGCCGATCGCGCTGGCGCCGAACGCGACCATGTCCCCCATCGCGGCGCCGCCAGGCAGGGCCGCGTAGCCCATGAAGTTGCGGGCCAGGGTGCCGGCCTCGAGCGCCTGGTAGAGCGAGTCGGTGGGCAGCGCGAAGTGGTCGAGACCGATCACCCGATACCCCTCTTCCCCGAGCCGATCGATCGCAAGGGCGAAGAGTCGCGCGCGCTCGACCGGACCGGGAAGCCCCGCTTCCTCGAGCACCTTCTGGGTCTTCTTCAGCCACGGAACGTGCGCGTAGCCGTAGATCGCGAGCCGATCCGGTCGCAGGTCGGCGACCGTGTCGAGGGTGGCGTGGAAGGTTGCCTCGGTCTGCGCCGGGAGACCGTACATCAGGTCCAGATTGATTCCGTCGACGCCATTGCGCCGGCAGCGCTCGACGCAACGCGTCGTCTCCTCGACGGTTTGATCGCGGTGGATGATCGCCTGCACCTCGGGGTCGGTGTCCTGGACCCCCATCGAGATGCGATTGAAGCCGAGCTCGAAGAGGGTATCGAGGTGCTCGTCGGTCGTGATGTGCGGGTGGATCTCGATCGAGACCTCCGCACCGGGGAGGAACCGGAAGCGGCTCGCCACCATCGCGTGCACGCGCCGAAGTTCCTCCGGGTCGAGGTGGGTCGGCGTCCCGCCCCCCCAGTGCATCTGGATGACTCCCCTGCGATCGCCGAGGAGCTGACTCACCTCGTCGATCTCGCGCTCGAGCGCATCCAGATACCGCGTGACACGCTCCTTCTGGTTCGTGACCTCGACCGTGCAGCCGCAGAACAGGCAACGGCGGATGCAGAACGGCAAATGGATGTAGAGCGAGAGCGGTTCGTCCGGGTGTTCGGCGCAGCGCCGATAGGCCGCGCGCGCCTCCGCGTCCCCGCTCTCCTCCCAATCGCTCCACACCGGAGCCGTCGGATAGCTCGTGTAACGGGGACCGGGACGAGAGAACGACAGAATCGTCTCGGGATCGATGGAGAGCGCCTCGCCTCCCATGACTAGGACCCCACAGTGACGGCGCGGGCGGTTTCGACGAAGGCAGCGACCGCGTCCGGGTCGGTCGTCTTCAAGACGCCGTGGCCGAGACCGAGGATGTGACCGGGGCGACCCCCGACCGCGTCGAGGATCGCGCGTGCGCGACGCTTCACCTCGTCGGGTCCCGCGAGCAGAACGCCCGGATCGAGGTTGCCCTGGAGTGCGACGCGATCGCCGTAGCGATCGAAGGCCTCGCCGATGTCGAGGCGATGGTCGAGGCCGACGCCCTCCGCGCCGAGCTCCACTTGCTCGGGAACGAGGTGCGGTGCTCCCCCGCCGAAGACGATGCGTGGGGCGACTCCCGCGAGTTCGTCCACGATGCGCTTCGACCACGGCATCGCGTAGCGACGGTAATCCTCAGCGGTCAGGGATGCTGCCCAGGTGTCGAACAGCATCACGACGTCGGCTCCGCTCTCCACCTGGAACCGCAGATGCGCCGCAACGATCGTCGCGAGCTTGTCCATCAGGGCCCCGAAGGCTTCCGGCTCGGCATACATGAAGCGACGCAGCTCCAGGAACTGGCGGCTCGTGCCCCCCTCGATCGCGTAGGACGCGAGGGTGAACGGGGCGCCGCAGAAACCGATCAGCGCGGTCTCGTCCGGAAGCTCGCTCTTCACGCGGGTGAGGGCCTCTCCGACGTAGGCCAGGGACGTGCGCGGATCGGCGGGGGTGAGCGCCTCGACGTCGCGCGCGGTGCGCACCGGATCCGGGAAGCTCGGACCCCGGCTGTCGAAGACCAGCTCCATCCCCATCACCTCGAGCGGCATGAGGATGTCGGAGAACACGATGGCCGCATCGACTCCGAAGCGCCGCACCGGCTGGAGGGTCGCCTCGGCGGCGGCTTCCGGATCGCGCACCATCTGAAGGAAGCTCCCGACGTCGGCGCGGAGAGCGCGGTACTCGGGGAGGTAGCGCCCGGCCTGGCGCATGAGCCAAACGGGCGGTCGATCGAGGGGCTCGCGGGCGAGGGCGGCGAGGAGGCGTTTCTTCGTGGTCATGGTGTCGGTCCCTGCGGCCGTGGCCTCAGGGCGTGAGCCGATAACCGGCTCCGCGGATCGTGTGCAGGTAGCGCGGCGAGTGCGGATCCGGTTCGATCACGCGCCGCAGGCGAACGATGAAGTTGTCGATCGTCCGAGTGGTCGGAAAGGCGTCGTAGCCCCAGACGCGGTCGAGGATTTCCTGTCGCGTGACGACCTCTCCTTCGCGCTCGGCAAGGCAGCGCAGGATCATCGTCTCCTTCGAAGAGAGCTCGACGGTCTTGCCGTTCTTCTCGGCGGTGTAGGCCTTCAGATCCACGGTCGTGTCCCCGATACGCACGATGTCGCCGAGCTTCGAGGGGCCGTGGAACCAGCGCGTGCGTTTGAGGATCGCTTGGACGCGCAGTAGGAGTTCGCGCAGGTCGAACGGCTTGCCGAGGTAATCGTCGCCGCCGAGCCGCAAGCCGCGTACCCGGTCGTCCTCGTCACTCTTCGCGGTCAGGAACAGGATCGGAACGTCGTTCCCCTCCGCGCGCAGCCGCTCGCAGATCGAGAAGCCGTCGAGCCCGGGGAGCATCACGTCGAGCAAGACCAGGTCGGGCGGGTTCGCGCGGATGCGCTCGAGGGCTTCGCTGCCGTCCCCGATCGTCTCGACGTCGAAGCCTTCGACCTCGAGGTTGTCGCAGATGACCTCCGCGAGGTGAGGCTCGTCTTCGACGACGATCAACCGCGCCTTCGAATCCTCGCTCACGAGATGATTCCTCCTTCTACGTGGGGCCGAAGCGGTAGGAACACACACATCGCGAGCCCACCTCCGTCACCATTCATCGCGCGTACCGAACCGCCCAGAGCGCGCGCCAGTTCGGAGACGAGGTAGAGGCCGAGTCCGATGCCCGGTCGACTCGCCACGAGATCCCCACCACCGCGCACGAACGGGTCGAAGACACGATTCGCGGCCTTGCCGTCCAGACCGGGCCCGTGATCGCGTACCTCGATCTTCGCCTCGCGATCGAGTGCCTGGACGGAAACCTCGACGCGCGGAGGCTCGCCCCCGTACTTGATCGCGTTCGAGATCAGGTTCTCGAGAATCGTACCGAGCGCCTCCGCGTCCGCCGTCACGCGCACCTCTTCCGGGGCCTCGAGGACGATGTCGGCCGCATCGGGATTCGACCGGGTGATGCGGGTCACGACACGCCTCGTGAAGTCCGACAAGTCGAGGGGCTGGA
>DRLC01000214.1 GCA_011053145.1 Planctomycetota bacterium
CAGGAGGAACGGAATCAACCCGCCGTCGTCGGCCGAGGCGTCGAGGCTCGCCTCGCGCGCGAGCGCGGCCACGTCCTCCCCGGCCTCGATCCGCGCCCGCAGCGCGTCCGCCTCCCCTCGCGTCGCGACGACGATCATCCGCACCCGCGCCCAGTCGTTCGCAAGGGTGAAACAGCGCACGGCGCGTTCGGTCAGCATGCGGCGAATCGTCGCGAGCCTGAGGCGCTCGAAGTAGACGTCCGAGCGCATGCCGAGGCGCGACTCGACGAACTCCTCGAGGGTCAGGTCGAGATCGCTCGCCGCGAGCTCCGCCGCGATCGCCTGGCGCGCGCGGGTGACCTCGAGTTCGACCTCTTCGGGATCGAGGCGCATCCCGAGCCGCTGGGCCTCCGCGAGGGCCAGGCGCGTGCTGACCACCTTCTCGACGACGAGGAACACCTCCTGGCTCGCGTCCTGGTGCCAGGTGAGCAGCAGGTCCTCGGCGCGGATCGGCATCCCCGCGACCCAGCCGAGCGGTTTCCCGCCGGCCCCCTCGGCCTCGCTCTCCCCCACCTCCCCCGCGCCTTCCGGAGCGCCGGTTTCGACCCGCGCCCCACCCGGCGTTCCCGAGAGCGGGGGAGCCGGGCTCGGCGCGGACTCGACGGCCTGTTCGCGCGGCGCGGACGCGCACGACGCGAAGGCCGCGGCGAGGAGCGCCGATGCCATTCGCCGTCGCATCAGCGATACCGGATCCGGCGCACGCGCCCGATCGTGTGGCAGGTCGGGCACGGGATGAGCTGGTCCCCCGCCTTCGACCCCGCCACCGCGCTCCCGGTGAAACGGATCTCGCGGAAGCCCTTGCCGCCGCACTCGCGACAGTTCGAGAAGCGCACGCCCTCGACGCGGAAGAGTCCCGAGAACTCCGCGAAGTACGCCATCGCCCACTGGGCACGCCCCGCGCGATCCCACTCCTTCCAGAACTTGGCCGGGTTCTCCTCGTCACTCCCCGCGGACGCATTCGCGCTGCGCGACAGCTCCTGGTTGCGCAGGTAGCGCTCGATGCGCTGCTCGAGCTTCGCCCGCGCCTCGGCCTGGGACCCCGCGGCCGGCGCCTCGGTCTTCTTCTCGTCCTCCTTCTCGTAGGTGGCCAGCGCGCGCGCCTTGCCCAGCAACCAGGTCCCGTTGCCGTAGGAGGACTGGTGGACTCGCCCACCCTTGCGTTCGGACCACAGGCGCTGGACCTCGTCGGTCGTGATGCCGGGTGCGATGCGCGCGAGATCCTTCGAGGTCGCCTCGAGCACCGCCTCGACGAGCCCGTCGTCGAGGTAGGACACGAGCGCCTCGTAGTTCGTCTTGGTCTTCACCGCATCGCGCACGAGACGGGTCGCCTCGCGATAGACCGAGCGCGTGATCTCGGCCCTCGCGTCGCGCTCCTGGTGCTTGGCGACGCGATCGCGCAGCTTGTTCCAGTCCTCGAGGAGCGGCGAATCGGGATAGAGCTCGGGGAAGGTCCCGAGCGCCTCGACCGCGAGGTCGTAGCGCTTGCGCGCGCGCAACAGGTCGATGCGCGCCAGGAGGTCGACCTGCTCCTGGAGCGCGGCCTTTTCCTCGGTGCGCGCGATCGCCGCCTCGATCGCCTGGGGCTCGAAGCTGGGATCGAGGTCCTTCGCGCGTCCGAAGTATTCCAGGGCGTGGGCGTAGTCCAGGATCTCCTCGGCATAGCGGGCGAGTTCCGCGCACGCCTCGGCCCCCTCGCGACCGGACGCGGCGAGCCCCTCGGCGAGCTCCTGGGCCTTCTTCTGGTACAGCTCCTCACGCGTGTACACGTCGAGCGCCGGCACGCGCGCCGGCGTGGAGGCACCCGCGAGGCTGCGTCGCGGCACCGGGATCGTCCCCTCCGCGCGCTTCAGCCACAGATACTGGTCGTCCCGCCCGACGACGATCCCGAAGAGTTCCGTGCCGTCGGTCAGGACGAGCTTCTCCGCGTCCACCATCTCCTCGACGCCATCCGATTCCACGTACCCGAAGCGAAGGCGCAGCGCATCTCGCTGGGTCGGATCGACGAGCGACCAGGGCAGCTCGACGACCCCCTCGGTATCGACGCGGCGGAAGCGCACTCCGTCCGGATCGCTCTCCTCGATCCGACCGAAGAGGACGTCGCCGCTCTCGAGCCGCAGCATCATGGGCTCGGCCGATGGACTCTCTTGCGGTGTCGCCGCACGCGAAGACGCTGCGGAGAGGAGCAGCATCGTGAAGAGCGCAAGGCCGGCGAGCCGACGCGAGTGGGAAGGGACGTGACTGGGCGATCTCATGGGTTTCGGCCTGTGGGAGTCGCCTCGGCCGGAGCCGGGGCGGGTTCGATCCCCTGCACGAAACGCCGCCGCAGCCGCGTCCCGAAGGGGACCTGTCGGAGGAGCAGGGTGGAGAAGGAGCGCTTGCGCTTCGAGCCCTTCGTCGTCCAGGACATCTCGACGTCCACACGATACTCCAGCGGAGGATTGTGGGGGTCGTCCGGGTTCGGCATCGGGATCGCTCGATAGAAGAGGCCCTCGTGGCCGGGTACCTCACGGCCTTCGATCGCGACGGGCTCCCCCGCGACCTCGCGCCCGCCGACGACGACGAGCGGAAAGAGGTTTTCCTCGAGGTCGGCGACGATCGCGTCCACCGCGGAGGCCGCCTCGGTGCGCAGCTTCGCCGTGCGCGCCATCGATGCGCCGAAGGAGAGGAACGCGAGGATCGAGGTCATGCCCACGAGCAACACGAACATCGCCAGCACGACCTCGACGATCGTGAATCCGCCCGCGTGGGAGTGCGGAATGCTTCTCTTCGGGATCCTCACAGCTTCCAGTCCTCCCGGGCGGTCGCGATCGGCACCTCGCGCACGAGGCGCTCGCCGTGGTGGATCAGCGCGCCGGCATCGTGCAGCGTCGCGCGCGTACCGCGCCGGGCCCGCTTGACGATCGCGTAGCCGCGCCCGGTCGACAGGATCTCCATCCACTCCTCGTCGATCAGGACGAAGCCTCCCGGGCCGGGCAGCCGACGCTCGTCGCCGACCGCGAGTTCATTGATCTCCGCGTCGAGGGCGGACTCGATGCGCGTGCGCGCACGCAGGTCGCGCGGGCGTTCGATCTCGAGCACGATCCGCACGCGCCGCGGCAACGCCGCGTGGTCGGGGGCGCTCTGCATCCCGGCCGCGCCCTGGTTCAAGAAGGTCTCCTCGGTGTCGGGACGCTCGCGCCCCCATGCGTCCCAGCTCTGCGAGCAGTCCGCGAGGCCGGTCCCGACGTTCCAACCGTCCTCGATCACCGAGGTCTTCGCGGCGAACAGGAACTCGAGCCAGAGCACGCCGCCGGTCACGAGTTCGACGCTTCCGGCCGGAGGCTTGCCGCCCGTGGCGAAGAAACCCGGGTCGAAGAAGTCGAGCCCTTCGTCCTCGAGACGTCGCTCCCCGCGCACGAGCTCCGAGAGCGCCCGCTCGTCCGGCGCACTCGATCTCGACGGCACGAGCATCCACACCACCTGGAGCACCCCCTTCGCGTGCGGATCGACCTCGAGCGCCCCGCCCCCCGACTCGAGGGAATCCGCCTGCGACGCATCGACCGCCTCCTGCGCGCCGGCGCGCAGGAGGTCCGCCGCGTCCGCCTGGCGCACGAGGCGCAGGCGCGGCAGCGCCAGCGAAGCGTTTCCGTCGCGGTCGAGGTCGAAGCGCTTCCAGTCCGCGACCAGATCGCCGCGTGGACCGCCCTCGAGCGTGCGCAGGTCGCGCGCGATGAGATCGAGCGCCGCGCCACCGATCTCCGCTAGATCCCGCCCCGTCTCCGCGCGTCGCCAAATCCCGAGCGAGGTGTCGAGCAACTGCACGAGAGCGAGGGTCAAGATCGAGAGCAGACCGAGCGCGAGCAGGAGCTCGACCAGCGTGAATGCGGAACGCTGCGTTCGACGGGGCCTCATCGCTCGACCCTCCGAAGCACGCGGGAAGGCGCGAGGTATTCGGTGCCGAAGAGCACGAGCCGCGGCGTCGCCTTCCAACCGTGGGAGAGACCCGCGATCGGATCGAAGGCGCCGAGGTCGAAGCGCGCGAAGACGCGCCACTCGACGCGGTCGGCCTGCACGCCGATCGAGTTGCCGCCGCTCTCGATCCGGCCGCGGTTCAGCAGCGTCAGGCCGGGGGTCGTGTCCGGATCCGCATCCCAGGGCACCGAGGGGTCTGTGCGCTGGAGGACCTCGAGCCGAACCCCTCCGGCCGCGGGCGCCTCCACGTCCCAGAAGACCTTCTTCCAGAGCGCACCCGGTTGGTCGAGATCGAACTGGTAGTACGCGAGCGCAGGGTCGTCGGCGCGCTCGGGCGCACGATCCCAATAGCGGAAGGGGAAGAGGATCACCGGCGTGCCCACCGCGTGGGCGACGGGCCGCGTGCCGAAACGGCCGCGGAAGATCCCCGCCCCCTTCCCGTCCCGCATGCCCGGCTCGTCGGAGAAGCGCGGCATGCGGAGCGTCCCCCCTTGCAGGCTCGTGTAGTGGATCAGCTCGTCGTCGATGCGGACCAGGCCGGAGGAGGGGAAGCCGTCGGGGGAGCCCAGGGGGATCTCCGCGGAGTCCGCCGAGAGCGGGCTCGCGAGGTCGGTGACGGTCCAGCCGGAGAGGAAGGTGATCGATTCGCCCCGCGCGTGGGCAGCGGGGTCGGTGCCGAGCAGGCCCCGTCCCCCTGGCGAGAGGTGCACGACGCCGCTCTTCGCATCGTAGCTGTCGTAACAGAGCACCTCGTCCCCGATCCGCAGCAGCCCCGCATCGTTCGGCAGGCGATTGAGGGGGGTGAGGACTCTGACGTCCGCTCCCGTCGCCCGGATCGCGCCGTAGGTCTGGAGCACATCGCCGTCCTCCGATAGGGAAGTGCGCGTGGACTGGAGGTCTCCCCCGAGGACGATGAACTGCTCGGCGGGATTCGCTGCCGCGAAGGAGAGCTCGTCCACGACCGCGGACGGCACCGCGGCGCCCGAGCGTCCCCCCGAACGCACGTCCCCACCGACCGCCACCGCGCCGACCGCACGCGGGAGCTCCCCGGAAGGGTAGGCCATCATGCGCGTGACCGTGCGCGTATCGACCACGCGACCTTGGATCGCGCTCGGCGCGAACGGCACGGGCAGGGGCTCCTCGAGCGCGACGTAGATCACGTTCGTGCGCATCCCGCTCTCGGGCTCGGCGACCTCGGTGCCCGCATCGAGGGCGCCGAACTCCGCGCTCTCGTCGATGCGATAGCCGTACGCCGTGTGCTCGAGCGGACGATGCGCGTGCAGCACCGTCGCGTAGAAAACCGGCGTCGTCGAGTCCCGGTCCGCGAATGCGACGCGGTCGAAGCGACCGGGGAAGCCCGCGGTCTCGTCCTCGTCGACGGTCTGGAAGACGGGCAACACCACCGTCCCCGCGGGGTGGTCGTGCGAATACGTCCCGAGCACACCGCGGAACTGGAACTGCGAGGCTACCGCACGCGTGACGGGATTCGCCTCGACCTCGAACTCGGGTTCGCCGAGCGCGAAGTGCCAGAACGCATTGCCGCCCTGCAGGGGGGCGCGCGGCTTGGGACCTGGGGTCGGCCGCGTCGCCAATGCATAGGAGCGCGGCGGATCGAGGCGCGGCCCGCCCCCCCCGCTCCCGGGCCCCGGCCCAGGTCCGTTCGGCCGGTCGAGTTGACCCGTCCCGACCCCGACCCCGCCGTGGGCCGCGAGGTTTGCCGCGCGCAGCGCGTCGGGGGCGGAGCGCACGAGCAGGCCCCCGGGCGCGATGTCGTCGTAGCGAATCCACTCGGTCCTTCCCGCGTCCGTTCCGAGGCGCGTGATCTGGGCGAACTCCGAGTTGCCTCCGGGTGGATTGAACGAGGAGGTCGAACCGACGCCCACCGAGATCGGGATCACGAGCACCTGCTCGGTGAGGTCGCGCGATCGCTCCGCCGCGTCCGAGAGGTCCGACTTCGACCAGTCGAAGATGAACGAGGACCTTCCCCCCACGTCGAGCTTGCCGGGGCTCGCCCGGCCCGGCGTCGGGAGCCGCGGGAGCTCCGGTGCTCCGATCCCACGCCCGGAGATGAGGAGCTGGTCGCCCTGCACCGAGGCGTAGCGGATGACCTCCACGCCCCCGATGCGGTAGCCGTTCACGTCTCCGGACACCTCGCCTCCGGCCGCCGCCGCCCCCGGAGTCGTTCGCAGGGTGTAGATCCGCGACAGGAGAGCGGCGTAGCCCCCGTCGCGGCTGAACGCGGACATCACCTCGCCGATATCGCGGTTCGGATCCGCCGCAGCGATCCGGATCGACACGCCCGCATTCGTCTCCCCGGAGAGTCCCGTGCCGAGCCGGTAGCTGATGCCGGGCACGTTCGGGTCGGTCGCGGTGATCGGATCGCCCTCTTCGTTCCCGTTTCGCACCAGCGTGACGACGCGCCCCACCGCGAAGCCCCCGAGCGCGTCGGTCAGCCGGCCCGAGGAACTCGGCACATTCGTGAGGAGCGGCAGGCTGTAGCCGTACAGCTGCACCGCCGCGCCGCGCGGATGGTCGGTGTCCTTGCCTTGGACCCCCATGTTCTGCTGCGGAGCCGCGGTGTATCGCTCGCGCGCGAGGCGACCTCCGAAGCCCGCGTTCGGACCGTTCGACTCGTGGACGCAACGAAAGCTGGTCTTGCCCTCGACGATCGCTTCGATCAGTTCGTTGCCGATCCGCAGCACGCAACGCTCGGGAAAGCCTTCGGTGGACTCGACCGGAATCCTCGTCGCGGCGGAGTTCAGGTTCGCGGTGAGTCTCGTGAGGCCGGGCGTCCTGGCCGAGTCGCGTCCGTCCACGAACAGGTGCATCTGGTCCGGGCGATTGCCCGACACCTGGAGGTCCACATGCGCCCACTGGTCGACGCCGAGCCCCGGCCCCTCGGTGAGCGAATAGCGCACCTCGCTGACCTCCTTGAAGCTCGTCGCCGGGTGATCGCCCATCGCGTCGAGCACGCGCAGCACGAGATCCCCGTCCTCCACGAGGAGCGAGATGCGGTCGGAGTCGGTGAAGTTGCCGCCCAGGTCGAGGTAGCGGTCCCCGTCGACGAGCGAGCGCGGCCGGATCCAGCCCCGGAAGGTGACCGGGCCCATGTTCCCACCCGTCCAACCGAACTCGCCTGGAGCACCCCGCAGGGTGCGCGTCGCGAGATCGAGTCCCTCGAGCCCCTTGGGTTCGTCGTCGAAGTGCAGGACCCGCCCAGCGACCGACCCGCCTTGGAAATCAGGCTCCCGCGACGGAGCGAGCTGGATCCACGCCACGTCGTCCTCCCGCGACGGGAAGGTCAGGTCGGGCTCCGCGTCGCCCTGGCCCGCGCCGGTCTGCGCCCCCGAACCTCCCGCGGGCACCCGGACATCGAACGGCCCCAGGTGCGCGCGCGCGCGCGGCGGCCAGGGGCTCTTGAACCAGCGGTCGAAGCGCGTCGTCGCCTCGGGGCCCGACATCCAAAAGGGCGCCTCCCCGTCGAGCCGCGGCTCGTCGTCGAAGTCCTCCTGGCGCGCCCACAGCCGCAGGAGCTCGTCCTGGGGAACGATGAGGTCCACCTCTTCGCGCCCGGCGCGGCTGCGCTCGACGCCGCTGGGTGCGTTCACGGCCGCGCGCAGGTCCATCCGGTAGACGTCCCGCGAGGTGAACGAAAACGGCATCGTCGAGAAGTCCAGTTCCGCGTCGTTCGCGTCGAGGGCGTTGCGATAGAGGGCGCGCGCGTCGTCCTCGTCGAGGAACCCGGGAGGCGGACCACCCTCCTCCCCATCGCCCGCACCGGACTGCGCGAAGACCTCCGGGACCACCGGCGCGTCCGGCGGAAGCGCCTTCCACCCCGCCGCGGGCAGGACCACGCGGCGCAAGAAGTCCTCGAAGCCGTCGAAGGGGCGCGAGACGACGACGACGTTCACGAGTTCGTCCGCCTCGCGCTCGGTGATGCGGCTCGACTTGCCCCGCAGTCGGAGGTTCAGGAAGAGCGCGCGAAGCACCTCCGGACTCGCGGTGTTCACGTTGACCGGCCGCCGCGCCAGGGGCTCGATCACCGTCTCGTACGGCTCGAAGCCATCGTAGCCGAGCGGATCCATCAGCCGGATGCGCTTCGCGTTCGAGGCGCGCACGATGCCGTACTCGCTGACGCGCCCGTTCGAGATCCGCACCGTCGTCCACCGATTGAAGTGGCGCGCATCCTCGACCGGCAGCAGGCACCCCTCGCCCGGCTCCCCGGTGATGGGCCCGGTCAGCGCCGATCCGTGCACCCAGGTCGGCCCCGCGCCCACGTCCCCTTGGGCACTCGTCGTGCGCTCGAGGATCGAGAGGAAGTTCGGCGAGAGCGTGCCGGAGATCGAATACTGCACAGCGCGCGCCGCCTGCTCGATCGCGTCGAGCCGCGCGAAGCGACCGTCCTCGCGCGAGCGGATCCGCCAGAGCGGAATCGCGAACGCGCTCTGATCGATCACATAGGCCCCGAGCTCGTGCCCGCTCGCCGGCGCCGGGCCGCACGGGAGCGGCGCTCCGTCCGCATCCGTCCGAACGCCCAGGCCGCGCACGAGGTTCTCGAGGCTCGAGTTCTTGCGCGCACCGTATCCGAGGAGCTCCGCGTCCAACCAGGCGATTCCGCTGTCGGGAAAGCCGCCCGCGGCGGTGACCTCGAGGACGGTCCCATCGTCCTCGACGGGGGCGGTGAGTCGGGCCGCGAGTCCGAGGAGGTTCGCGAGCACCCCCGGCGAAGCCGAACCGAGATCGACCCGCCCCGCATCGTCGCGAACGTCGAGGTCCCACATGACTCCGCCCGGGTCGCGCGGATCGAGGAAGTCGGCTGCGAAGGTGCTCTCGACCTCCAGTTCCTCCTCGCTGTCGAAGTAGGGCGTCGGGTCGAGGGTCGCGTGGGAGCCCTCGAGCTGCGCGCGCGCGTGGCGCGCGGCCGCGTCGAGGGCGAGGCGTCCCGCGGCCCGCTCGGCGGCCTGGGTGCTCGCGCGATCCGCGTTGCGCACCGTCAGGAGGAACGGGGCGCAGAGCACGAAGAGCGCCATCAACACGAGCAGCACCGCGATCATCGCGAAACCGTCCCGGTCGCATCCTCGTCTGAACCTGCCGCGCATCATTCCACCGTCCCGTAGGCCCCCACGGTCAAGGTTCTGCGTGTGCCGTCCTCGAAGCCGAGGACGATCTCGGCGGGAGCGGGGTGCTCTCGACGGTCGAGCCCGCCCCCGGCCGCGAAGCGGATCACCTCGGGCGCGGAGACGATCGTCACCGATTCGGGGAGCACGACCTCCTCCTCCCCCCAGGCCGCCTGCACGACGAGGTCGTCGATGCTCCCCGGGAACGGCAATCGTTCGTCGGAGAGCACGAGCGGCCCGTCCACGCGCCAGACCTCGGAGCTCTGCGGCACGGCCGCCACGCGCACGCCGTCGACGAAGAGCACGAACTCGACGCGGTCAAAGGAGAGACGAACGCGCGTCCAGCGCCACGGGACGAGCATTCCCGGGTTGGAACGCACGACGACGACGCCGCCGGCCGCCGCCCGGCCGCTCTCTCCGATGCTGCGGACGCGAAAGCTCCCCCGCAACGCGCCGCCCTGGCCGACCTCGAGCCGCAGGTGGTCGGCGATCGTGAGCACGCGGCCGCCGCCCGTGCCCTCGAGTCGCAGCACGCAGTCGATCGTGAAGCCCTGCCGCAGGTCGAAGGCCGGGTCCTCGTGGACCGGGATCTCCGCCAGCTCGCCCCTCCGATCGGTGAAGCGCAGCGCATCCCCGATGTAGCCATCGCGCGTGAAGAGCTCCGCCGCGGCGCGCCCGTCGATCCCGTTGCCTCCGTCGAGGGAACGATCCTCGAAACGCCAGGTCCCGACCACACGCATGCCCTCGGGCCGGAAGCTCCCGAGGCTGCGGTCGATCGAGACCCGCGCGGGGGCCTGGCTCGCGATGGCGGTGTTCTCCGCGCTGCGCAGCGCGTTCTTCACGAGGCCGGCGGCCTGTTCGCGACCGAAGTCCAGGGACGCGAACATCCCGAGCCCCGCACCGAGGAGGATCGAGATCAGGACCAGGACGAGGATCAGCTCGAGCAGCGTGAAGCCGGCTCGCGCGCTCCGGTTCGCGCTCCTGTTCCCGTGTGCCTTCACTTCCGCTCGAAGGGCGTGATGTCGTCCTCGGTCCCGAAGAGGCCGTCCGGTCCGGCCGAGATGAGCTGGTACGACCCGCTGCGGAAGAAGCGCCCGGTCTTCGGATTGCGCAGCGCCTTCGCTTCACTGTGCAGCTCCTCACCCGTCACCGGATCGAAGGTCACATAGCTCTGGGGCCCGGCGTCATAGTCGCGGCGGTGGAAGTAGGCGATCGGATTGCCCCAGTCGTCGGGAATCTCGAACAGCTCCCGCGACTCGAAGTCCGTCAAGCGCCGCGCGGAGCTGTCGCCGTCGGTGTTCACCAGATCATCGGCGAGCTCATCCGCGCCGGATGCCTCGAACTGATTCGACCACAGCGCGACGAACAGCGCCTCGGCACCGACGTTGTCGCCGTCGTTCGGAACGCCCTGGTGCGAGGTGAACATGCTGCGCGGGGCGTCACCGTACTCGTTCGCGTACGAATCGATGATCGCGGAGAGCATCGCCTCGCGGCGCTGGGTGTTCTGGATCTGGGCGGCTTCCTCGGAACCCGCGAGCTGGGTGACGAGGAGCGCGGTGAGGATCCCGAGGATCAGGATCACGGCCAGAAGCTCGATCAGCGTGAAGCCGGCCCGTGCCGGACGCGAACTGCCGGGTGAGACTCTCATCGGTTGCCTCGGTAGACGACGGAAGCGTCGTCCATCAGGACGCGCACCGAACGGCCCGCGTCTCCTTCCACGAACAGCCCCACGAGCAGCGGTGCGTTCGCCGCGCCGACCGAGGGCACGGAGATGTTCTCCACGAGCGGGACGCCGTCGAGCGAGATCGTCACGTTCGAGTCGGAAGCTTCCCCGCTGCGTTCGATCGTGAGGCGCACCCAACGCTCGACCGGGAACTCCTCGGCCATGTCGGTGATCTCCGGCGGGCGCCCCTTGCGGAGGATCCGCACCTGCAGCGCGCCGTCCTCGAAGCGCGAAACGCTCGCCTCCCCGATCACCTCCCGGTCGCCGCGCCGCTGGCGCTCGCGCGCGATGCGGATACCGGTGCGCGCGTGGGTGTCCGCGGAAACGAACAGGCGCGCCGAGAAGGACACGAAGTCGCTCGCCGCATACTCGCGATAGACCTCGGCGACGCCCGAAGAACTCGAGAAGACCCCCTCGATGCGCACCGCGCCGTCCTCCATCTGGACCGTCGGGCCGTCGCTCTCGCGCGTCTGCCAGCCGTTGATGAGCCGCGAGCGGTTGAAGCTGTCGCGCCACTCGACCTTCTCGACGTGATCGACGATGCGATCGATCTGCGCGCGCGCCCAGAGCCGCCAGGGGTCCGCGTCGCCCTCGGCCCGGCGCGCATCGTCGAGATCGCGTAGGAGGACCTGGGCCTCGGTCACGTCGCCGCCGAGGTAGGCGCACCACGCCTTGCCGGCCTTCGCCACCGGATCGGCCGGAGAGAGGGCGAGGGCCGCGTCGAACGCCGCCGACGCATCCGACACGGTCCCGAGGCGCAGGAAGTCGAGCCCGAGCAGCGCGTGGACGCTCGGACGCTCCGGTTCCACCTCGACCGCGCGCTCCAGCAGGCGGCGCGCGTCCTGGAAGTGTCCGAGCTGGAACGCGATGCGACCGAGGGTCGAGAGCGCGTCCTCGAAGGCCACCTCTTCGTCGAGCGCGGCCATCAGGCTCGCACGCGCTCCGTCGTAGTCGTCCTGACGCCCGAGCAGAAAGCCGCGCAGGTACAGTGCGTAGGCGTCGTGGGGGGCGGCCTCCAGCGCTCGTTCGACGAAGCCCATCGCTTCCCCCTCGTTCGCGGTCACCAGGCCGAGGTACGCGAGGGCCGAGAGCGGACGCACCGCCCGCAGGGGATCGAGTTCGAGCGCGCCCTCGAGGAGATCCTTCGCGGAGGGGAAATCGCGCGCCGCGAGGGCTGCGATGCCCCGGTCGAGGAGCAGTTCGAAGCCCTGCGCTCCCTCCTCGCCTTCCGCCGCGTTTCCGTCGGCGGGCGCGAGGAGTGCCACCGCGAGCATTCCGGCCCGCGCTCGACCGACGAGCCGCTCGTCCGCGCCCGCGTCGGACCCGGCACCGTAGGCCTGTCGATAGAGGCCGTCGGCCTCACCGAGTTCGCCGAGGGCCAGGAGCGCGTCCGCCAGCGCGACGCGGATCGCGACGCGGCGATCGAGCAGGCTCGGGTCGGAGGGCGCCGCCTTCAGCGCGGCGCGCAGGTGCTCGAGCGCGGCCTCGTATTCGCCGCGGCGCGCGAGGAAGCCTCCGAGGGCGAAGCGCGCCTCGAAGTTCGTGCGCTCGAGATGCACGGCCTCCTCCAGGTCCGCTCGCGCCTCGTCGAAGAGCAGCAGCTTCTCCTCGAGAAGCCCCATCCGGGCCACGGGCAGGGCGCGGTGCGGATACTGCTCGCGGAGCGAGGAATAGGTCTCGAGGGCTTTCTCGAATCGGAAGCCCGCCTCGAAGACACGCGCGAGTTCGAGCGCTGCCTCGACCGACTTGGGGTCATAGGCGAGCGCGCGGCGCGCCAGATCCTCGGCCACTTCGAGGGCGTTCGGCGCTTCGGCGCGGTGCTCGACCGCGAACTCGACGAGTTCGAGGGCGGTGTCGAAGTCGGCCCGCGTGAACTCGCCGTCGAGGGCGCGGCGGCCCTGTTCGATCCGATTCGCGGTCGTCTCCGCGAAGCCGAACGAGAGGGCGCGGTCGCGTCCGATGGAAACAGCCGGGGCGCCGACGCTCGCGAGCTTTTCCTTGCCGGTCTCCGGATCCACCTCGACGAACTGGATCGGTTCGTTCGCGCGGCTCGCGTCGACCAGGAGACCGAAGCGGTCGGGGTTCACGATGCGTCCGTAGAGCACGTCCCCGGGACCGCGGCGGACCCAGTCGTAACGGCGGCGCGCTTCCGCCGCGAGTTCCTCGATGCCCTTCGTCGCCTCGGCCCCGGCCGCCGCGGCCTCGATCAGGGTCGAGGTCTGTTCTTCCCCGTCGGCGGATCCCTCCAGGAAGAGTTCGGGCAGGGGGGTGACCTCGAGCGGACGCCGCAGGAACGCCCCGTACTTCGCGGGCGCGGGCCCGGGTTCGGTGGGTGGCAAGAGCACGGCCGCCGTTTCGAGGGGCGGCTCGACGA
>DRLC01000215.1 GCA_011053145.1 Planctomycetota bacterium
CTGGCATCCGCTCACGTGGTGGAGCCACATGCTGGACGTGGAGCTCTTCGACCTCGATGCCGGGGCACACCACCGCACGAGCGCGCTACTGCACGGGTGCAACGCACTCCTGTTCTTCCTGCTCGTCCTGCGCTGGACCCGCGTTCCGGCCGCTGCGTTCGTGGCCGCGGCGCTCTTCGCATGGCACCCCCTCCGCGTCGAGTCGGTCGCGTGGATCGCGGAACGAAAGGACGTCCTCTCCGGACTCTTCGGTCTGCTCGCGCTGCACGCATACACCGGATACGCGCGCAGGCGCGGCGCGGCGCGACTTCCCGCATACCTGGGAACCCTCCTCGCGTTCGGCCTCGCGCTCGCCGCGAAACCGACCCTGGTGACGTTGCCGTTCGTCCTCCTCCTGCTCGACCTCTGGCCGCTGCGGCGCGGTGCGCCGGTCCTTCGGCTGGTCCTCGAGAAGTCGCCCTTCTTCCTCCTCAGCTTCGCCTCCTCGCTGATCACGCTGCACGCCCAGGAAGCCTCGGGGGCGACGGGGATGGCCGGGGTGCTCTCGGCTGGAGTCCGCGTCGAGAACGCGCTCGCGTCGATCGCCACCTACACGGCCCAGTTCCTGCGACCGCGGGAGTCGGCGTGCCTGTGGCCCCACGCGGGCCTCCTCGGGGACGGAGCGGTCCGGGAACTCCTGCCCACGGCCGTCGCGGGCGGCCTGCTCGTGGCCGCCGCACTCGTCTTCGCCTGGCGCCGACGTCGGGACGCGCCCTGGGTCGGCGTGACGCTGCTCTGGTCCCTCGGATCCCTCGTGCCGATGCTCGGCCTCGTGCAGGTCGGCTACCAGTCCCACGCGGATCGCTACACGTACTGGCCTCTCCTGGGCCTCGCCGTCGCCGGCGCGATGCTCTTCGAAACGCTCCTCGGCGCGCTTCCGCGCCACCGGGGCCTCGTGCGCTTCGGGGCGGCGGCATTCCTGCTCACCGCGCTCGTCAGCGCACGCGTCGCGACCGATGCGTGGCGAGATTCGCGCAGCCTCTGGGAGCACTGCATCGAGGTGACGGGCGACAACTTCCTCGCGGAGAACAACCTCGGCAACCTCTTCGCGCGCGAGGGGAAGTTCGAAGAGGCCCTCGGGCACTTCGAGCGCTCGGTGGAGCTCTATGCCGGCACCGCTCCCGATCCCGATTCCTCGGCGCGCTGGATGAACCTCGCCGCGGCGCGCAGCGCGCTCGGCAAGCACCAAGGCGCCCTCGCCGCCCTGCGAAAGGCCGTGTCCCTCGATCCATCCGCGCCACAGCCGCGCATCGCCCTCGCCGACGCCCTCGCCCGGGAGGGCAAGGACGGCGGTGCCGTGCGCCAGCTACGGCGTGCCCGCGAGCGCAATCCCGAGGACGCCCGCGTCGCCGCGAAGCTCGCGACCCTCTTGGCGACGACCCGGGACGATGGGCTCCGCGACGGGCGCGAGGCCCTCGAGCTCGCGCGCGCCGCGTGCAAGCTCACCGCGTCCCGCGACCCCCTCGCGGTCTCCGCCCTCGCCGCGGCCCAGGCCGAGCTGGGCGCCTTCGACCGCGCGCTGGCCCTCCAGGAGCGCGTCCTCGCCGCCTACCGCGACTCGAGCTCGGCCCCCGATCCGTTCGAGCGCGAAATGCTCCAGCGCATGGATGCCTATCGAAAGGGCCGCGCCTGGCGTAAGACCCCGTGAGCCTTTCCCCTCCCACCGAGCTACCCTCAAGGCGCGCCGCGCCGTCCCGTCTCCGAGCCGACCCCATGAAAGCCCTCCTCCCGCTCCTCCTCGCGATCCTGCTCCCGGCCTGTGGCAAGTCGCAGGACCCGCGTCCGAACCTGCTGATCGTGACCTTCGACACGACGCGGTCGGACCATCTCGCCTGCTACGGGTACGGCAAGCCCACGTCACCGCACATCGACCGCCTGGCCGCCGACGGAGTGCGCTACACGAACGCGTACGCGGTGTCGAGCTGGACCCTGCCGACCCACGCCTCGATCTTCACGGGCAAGTACCCCTCCTCGCACGGCGCCCACTACGACCCCAACGGCAAGATCAACCTCGTCATGGAGGGCGGGATCCACGGCAACCCTCTGTGGGACGCGTATCGCGCGAACACGATCGCGACCGACCAACTCACCCTCGCCGCGATCCTGTCCGAGAGCGGCTACGCGACCAAGGGCATCATCGGGGGACCGTGGCTCAAGGAGGTCTTCGGCCTCGGCAAGGGCTTCGAGGACTGGGACGACTCGAACTTCCAGATGGAGGGCGGGTCCGAGCTCAACGGCCGCACCGCAGAGGACATCACCGACCACGCGATCGCGTTCGTCGATGCCCATGCGGACGAACCGTTCTTCCTCTTCCTGAACTACTACGACCCGCACTCGCCCTACACGGTCCAGCCGGACTACATCCGCACCTTCTGGTCGGGACCGCTCCCGCCTCCGAAGGACTCATGGGAGTGGACGCTCGCGAAGTACGACGCGGAGATCCGCTACACCGACGAGCACTTCGGACGCCTGCTCGATCACCTTCGCTCGGCGGGCCTCTACGACAAGACCTGGATCGTCTTGACCTCGGATCATGGAGAGCTGATGGGCGAGATGAACATGGCCGGGCACGGCGACTCGCTCTCGCAACCCGAGATCCACATCCCGCTCATCGTCAAGGAGCCCGGACCGACCCCCAGACAGGGGATCGACGACACGCCGGTCCAGCAGGTGGACATCCTGCCGACCGTGCTCGACGCCCTGGGCCTCCCCCATCCTCCGGACGTCCAGGGTCGCTCCCTGACCCGTCACGAGCACCCGATCGTCTCCGAGGTCTATCCGTTGCCCTTCATGAACGACGCGAGCCGCAAACCGTGGCGGCAGCTCGGCGACTGGAAGTCCATCGTGGAAGGCAAGTGGAAGTTCGTCTGGGGCAGCCGCGGTCGCAACCTGCTCTTCGACCTCGAAGCGGACCCGCACGAATACCGGAACGTGCTCGCGGATCACCCGGACATCGCCGCCTCCCTGGAGGCCAAGCTGGAGTCCTACTTCGCATCCCTCCCCGCTCCCGGAGAGGCGCCCGAAGTCGAAGTGGGCCGCGAGGACCTCGAGGCCCTGAAGGGGGTCGGCTACCTCGGCGGCGACGACGAATAGCGCGGAACTCCCCTTGGAGTCGCGAACCATGACCCCGGCCCGCAGAGCCCTGCTCGCGATCGCGCTCTTCGCCGGAACCTTCGCGCTCTATTCCGCCACGCGCCACAACGGATTCGTCGCCTATGACGACGGGACCTACGTCGCGCAGAACGAGCACATCGCCGACGGCCTGAGCCTCGGGGCGGTCCGTTGGGCGATCTCGAGCACGACCTACGCGTGCAACTGGCACCCGCTCACGTGGATCAGCCACATGATCGACGTGTCGCTGTTCTCGATGGACCCGGCCGGCCACCACCTCCACGCGGCGGGACTGCACGCACTGAACGCGGCGCTGCTCTTCCTGGTCCTCGCCTCGCTGACCGGGGCGCCGCGGCGCTCTTTCGTCGTGGCTGCGCTCTTCGCGGTGCATCCCCTGCGGGTCGAGTCGGTGGCCTGGGTTTCCGAACGCAAGGACCTCCTGGCCGGGTTCTGGGGCATCGCCGCCCTCGGAGCCCACGGCGCGTTCGCGCGCGGGCGCGGTGCGCGCTTCGCGGTCCTGACCGCGCTCTTCCTCGCCCTGGGGCTCGCGGCGAAGCCGACCCTGGTGACCCTCCCCGCGCTCCTGCTGGTCCTCGACCGCTGGCCGCTCCGCCGCACCGACCCCTGGATCCGGCTCGTGCGCGAGAAATGGGCGCTCTTCGCGCTCGCCGCCCTCTCCTCGGCGATGACATTGCACTCCCAGAGCGCCGGCGGCTGCACGGAGTTCATCGACGACGGCGTCCGTTTCGGGGCGCGGATCGCGAATGCCGTGGTCGCCTACGGGCACTACCTCGGGGCGTTCCTGTTCCCCCACGACCTCGCGATCTTCTATCCACACCCGGCCGTGGTCACCCCCGATGCTTCGAGGCTTCCCGCGGTGCTGTTCGCCGGAACGGCCCTCGGCCTCGTGAGCCTCGTTGCGATCCGGGTACGGCGGAGCGTGCCGGGACTCCTCGCCGGTTGGCTCTGGTTCCTCGGCATGCTCGTCCCGGTGATCGGCTTCGTCCAGGTGGGCGGCCAGGCCTTCGCGGATCGATACGCGTACTTGCCGATGGTGGGGCTCGAACTCGCCGCGGTCTTCGCCGGAGCCGCGCTCCTCGTCACGCGGCGCCGGGAGGCGGTCCTCGTCGCGACCGCGGCGGTCGCGATCCTCGCGGCACGGACCCACGGGCAGATCCGGGTCTGGCGGTCGACGCGCACCCTGTTCGAGCACGCCCTCGAGGTCACCGAACACAACTACGTGGCCCACGCGAATCTCGGTCGGCTCGACGGAACCCGCGGGGACCTCGCATCGGCGAAGCGTCACTTCCAGCTCGCCGTCGAGGACAATCCCGACTTCTACGAGGGGCGGCTGAACCTCGGCTGGGCGTTGAACCTCGAAGGGGACTATCCGAGCGCTCTCCAGCAACTCGACCGCGCC
>DRLC01000216.1 GCA_011053145.1 Planctomycetota bacterium
ACGAGTACCGCGGCATCGAAGTGATGAGCTCGATCCCCGAGCGCCGCTTGTTCGCCTTCGACCTCGAGTCGGGGCGAGAGCTCTGGAACCATGCACCGCCGCTGGCCTTCGATCCGGCGAGCGAGTCCTTCCGGCCCCGGGGCGCCCTCGGCTTCGCCCAGCGCATGCTCGTCGCCGCTCCCCCCACGGTGGCCGGGGACCGCGTCCTCGTTCCCTGTTACCGGCTCGAGGGACGCATCGACTACCACATCGCGTGCTATGAGCTCTCGACCGGAAAGCTCCTGTGGTCCACCGGAGTCGTGAGCGGTCAGCGCTCGCGCAACATGTTCGGCCGTGCGCTGGAGGAGTTCAGCGCTTCCCCGTTGGTGGTGAGCGGGGATCGCGTGATCGCCCAGACCGAACTCGGGACGGTGGCCGCCCTCGACCTGGCCGACGGCACGATCCTGTGGGAATCGCTCTACCGGCAGATGGCGCTGCCGAAGACGGCCGGCTACCAGCTCACCTCGCGCCCCGTGACCTGGCGCCTCGCGCCGCCCGCGGTTGCCGGCGGGGTCGTGATCTCGACGCCGGTGGACTCGGCCGAGCTGACCGCGTTCGACCTCGCATCCGGACGGGTGCTCTGGAGTCTCGACCAGGAAATGCTCGCCCGCATCGGAGGGGATCGCCGCGGCGTGCCCTTCGACTGCCTCGTGGGGGTCGGACGGAACGCATTCTTCCTCGGCGGCGGTCGCGTCGCGCGCTTCGGCGTTTCCGGCGGACTCGGCGGCGGCGGGTTCCCGCGCCTGGAATGGTCCGTGGCGCTGGATTCCGCCTTCGCCTCCGATCGCGCCGCGCGCCCCGTCCTCTGCCGCGAGGCCGTGCTCGTCCCGCTGCCGGACCAGCGCCTGGTCCTCGACCGCGCCGAGGGCCGGACGCTGCGCTCGCTCACCGCGCGCTGGGACTTCGGAAGCTACGGCAACGCGTGGGTGGGCCGAGGCCGGATCTTCACGTTGAGCGCGACCCAGGTCACCGGGATCTTCGACTGGAAGGTGCTCGTCGACGGCGAACTCGAGCTGCTCGAGCGCGATCCCGAGAACATCGATACCCGCATCCGCGCGGTCTCGCTCCTCGCGCGGCGCGCCGAATCCGCCCTCGAGCGTGGGGAGACCTTCGCCGCGCTGAACTTCCTCGAGGAGTCGCGCAGACTGCTCGATCCCCTGCTCCCCGCCGGGGAAACGCCTTCGCCTCGCAGCGCGCCGCGCATCGCCGCCGCGCTCTTCGATGTCTTGCGCGCCCAGGCGCGCGCGCACGAAGCAGCGGGTCGCCCACGGGATGCCCTCGATTCCCTTCGCCTGGCGCTCCCGCTCGCTGGGACGCAGGAAGATGTGCGCGACACGCTGCTCGCCACCGAACGCAACCTGGAACGGGCCGGCCGAAGCGAGGAGCGCCTCGAGGTCCTCGGCGAACTGGAGCGTCGCGTCGCGTCGCTCCCGATGCCCCTGTCGGCCCTCACCGACTCCACCTCTTCCGGCCTCCCCTTCTCCCCCGGTGACGGCGCCGTCGGAACCTCGGCGCCGCCGGTCGGCCTGTGGGTGCTCGTGACCCGCGCCGAGATGTTGCGCGCGGAACGAGACTTCGCCGGGGCCCTCGCGGACTGGCATCGGATCCTCGCCCGTTACCGCGAGGTACGCCTTCCCTCGGGGGAACGCGCCGCCGCGTTCGCGGAGGCGCGCATCGCGGACACGCTGCGGGACCCCGACGGTCGCCTCGCCTTCCAGCCCTTCGAGGAGCGCGCCCGGGTGCTCCTCGACCGCGCTCTCGAGACACAGAACGCCGAGGAGCTGGAACGCCTCGCGCGCTGCTACCCCCACTCGAAGGCCGCCCGCGATGCGGAACACGCGCGCCTCGAGCTCGCCTTCGCGCAGGGGGACGCCGCGGCCGTGGCCCGCCTCGCCTACGCCGCGCGAGCGGGAGCGCCGGGCGGACTGCGTCCCGACGCTCTCCTCCTGCTCTCCCGTCTGATCGGCCGCCTCGGCAACGAGGACTTCGAACTCGCGGCGCTGCGCTCCCTCGCCCGCGCCAACCCCGAGGCCGTCTCTCCGTTCGAGGAAGACGCCGGGGCTACGCTTGCCGAACTCCTCGCGCGCCGGGAACGCAGCAAGGCGGTCCGCACGCCTCGACTGCCGCGCTTCGACGCGCGCTCCGAAATCGCGCTCCTTCGAACCGGAGCCTTCGCATCGGTCGGGCACATCCTCGCCCCGGACGCGGCCGAGACCGATTCGTCCGACATCGAGATCTTCCTGTTCGATCGGGCGGAACCGGAACGCAACTCCCCCCCCCACGAAGGCACGCACCTGCTCGGCTTCTCGAGCGAGGACCCCACCCGCGTCCTGTTCGAGCGCAGCCTCGAAAGCATCGTCCCGTCCGCCGCCGCGGGCGGACGCGCCGCGGACACCGGAGCCCAGTGCATCGTGGTGGCGACCGAGGAAGAACTCGCCGGCTTCGATCGCCGCGGCACGCCCCTTTGGACGCGCCCGATCGGCGCACCCGTGGTGTCCCTGGACATCGAATCCGGGATGGTCGTCGTGCTCCAGGGCTCACCGAGCCCCTTCCTCCTCTCCGCGTTCGAGGTGCGCACCGGGACGGCCCTGTGGCGCATGGAACTCGACGCGAGCGGCGCTTGGCGTCCCCCGATCCTCGGCGGCGGGCGGGCCGTCCTGACCTCGAAGCCGTACGGCAGACCCGCCACGGCACGCGTGGTGGACCTCTTGGTGGGCAACGTGACCCATGAACTCGACCTCGGCTCGATCCTCGAGCCGAGGATCGAAACCTGCGCGTGGATCGACGACGACCGCCTGTTCGTCCCCTCCTTCCGCCGCCTCGGCGCGAGCCCCCAGGGTGTCACGATCCACGACCTCACCGGCGAGAGCCCCCCCCAGGGCGTCCACCTCCCCGACGCCGAGGAATTCCTCGCGGTCGTGCGTCACGGGAAGGCCACGTTCCTGGTCACGAGTTCGGTCGGGGTGGGCTCCACGGGCGGCATCTGGCGACTCGACGGAGAGTGGGCCGGCTTGCGGCGCGTCCTCCCGCTGCGCGGCGGAGAGACCCCGATCGGGATCGACCGCCGCTCCTGCACGCAGCTCCCCACCGACGAGCTCTTCACGCTGTTCTCCTCGGGCGACGGTCGCGTGACGATCCGCTCGATCCGATTGCGCTCGGGCGCCAGTTGGTCCCAGGCCGTTCCACTCGTCGACCTCGACCCGAGCCGGCGCCCCGCGCTCCCCGCGGTCGGAGAAGAGACGGTCGCCCTGGTTCTTCCCCAGCGCAACCCGCGCAGTCGCCTGTCCGGCAGTGGGAGGCTCCTGTTCCTCGATCGCTTCACCGGTGCCCTGCGCTTCAGTCGCCCGCTGTCCGGGAGCATTGCGACCGCGGAGCGCATCGAACTCTCGGGGCTCGGCGAGGCGCTCTTCCTGCGCGGGCGCGGCCATCGTTCCCGAGGCTGGCAACTGGAGATCCTGGAGAACCGCCGATGAAGAGGAACCTGATCCTTCGACGGCTCACCCGGGTCCTCCTGGCACTGGGGATCGCGGTCCCCTGCGTGGCCGCACAGTCCGCCCGCGCGGCACGCGACGCACGCCCCCTCGTCGTTTCGCCCGAGCAGGACGACGCGGTCCAGCGCGGGCTCGAGTGGCTCGCTTCCCAGCAGATCCGGACCGGGCCGGAGCGCGGAAGCTGGCCCGCGAAGATCGGCTACAAGCTGAACGAGGACTACCGCGTCACCGCGGAGGATGTCGGGCACGTCGGCGTGACCTCGCTCGCCTGCATGGCCTACCTCGCGGGGGGCAACCTGCCGGGCCGCGGCACCTGGGGCGCCGAGGTGGAGCGGGGACTCAGCTACGTTCTCTCCTGCGCGAACGACGACGGCTACATCACGCGCAACGGAACGCGCATGTACAGCCATGCGTTCGCGACGCTGTTCTTGGCCGAGATCTACGGGATGACGCACCGCGACGACGTTCGGCGCAAGCTGCAGCGCGCGATCGATTTCATCGTGGATACGCAGAACGAAGAGGGAGGCTGGCGCTACGTGCCGTTCGCGCCCGACTCGGACATGTCGATCGTCGTCTGCCAGGTGCTCGCGCTCCGCGCCGCACGCAACATCGGCATCCGCGTGCCGCGCGCGACGATCGACCGCGCCGCGCGCTACATCGTCGACTCGGCGATCCAGGAACCGACGCGTCCGACCTTCCGCTCCAGTCTTCTCGCCGACGAGATCGGCGCGTTCCACTACCAGCGCGGCGTGTATTCTCGCTCCTCGTTCCCACTCACCGCGGCCGGGGTGACCGCTCTCCACGGGGTCGGGATCTACTCGGACGAGAAGATCGGCCGGGGCCTCGACTACCTGCGGACCCACCTCGAAGCCTTCAACCACGATTATGGGCGCATCGGGCACTACTTCTTCTGGTACGGCCACTACTACGGGGTCCAGGCGATGTACACGGCCGGCAGCTCCTATGATCGAAACTACTGGGAACCCTACTTCGAGGAGGTTCGAGCGACCCTCCTGAACCTCCAGGACGGCGATGGGAGCTGGCCGAACCGCGTCGGCCCCGGGCCGGCCTTCTCGACCGCGATGGCCGTCCTGATCCTCGAGATCCCCTACCGCTACCTCCCGATCTTCCAACGTTAGTGACCACGTCCCACCTCGAAGCCACGCCGCGCCTCGCGCGGCTCCTGAACACGCTCGGGCGCCGCCTGCGCGTGCTGCTCGCCGTGCGCGGCGTGGGGACGCTGCTCGCGGCGATCGGTGGCTGGGTGGCGTTCATGTTTCTGGCCGATTACGTGCTGCGCGTTCCGTCCGCGATCCGGGTGCTGCACGTCGGGGTGCTCGTCGGGCTCATCGCATGGGTCGGATGGCGCGCGCTCCTCCGTCCCCTCCGCAGGGTCCCGGGCGAGGAGGGACTTTCCCTGCTCCTCGAGCGCCGACACCCCGAGCTTCGTCAGGTCTTGATCAGCGCGGTGCAGTTCCAGCGCGCAGGGGACCGTCTCGATCCCCGCTCCGCGCCGCTCGTGGAACGCGTCCTCGAGCGGGCCGAGGAATCCGCGGCGCGCCTCGATGCCGCCGAAGTGACCGACACGCGCGAGGCCCGCGACCGCGCCCTGCTCGGCGTCTTCGCCGTCGCCGTCGTGCTCTCCTTCGCGCTCTGGCAACCTGGCTTGACGCGCATCTTCCTGAACCACGCCGTCCTGGGCAGCGAGCCCTGGCCGAAGCGCACCGAACTCGTCCTCGAACTGCCCGGCCTCGGCCCCGGCGCGCGGCTCAGCGAGGAGGGCTCGGTACGGCGGCTCCTGCTGGCGCGCGGTTCCGACCTCGCGCTCGCCGTGCGCGCGAACGGTGTGGTGCCCGGCGTGGTCACACTCCATGTCGACTCGGAGCGCATCGAGCTGACGCGCTCGGCCGGCCCGGTCTTTCGCACGGTCCTGCGGTCCCTGGATTCCCCGGTCACGGTCTGGGCCACCGGGGGAGACGACCTCGAGGGAACCGGGCGCCTCGTGATCGAAGTCCTCCAGCCCCCGGACGTGGCGGGCATCGCGATGGAGGTGGAACCTCCCGCCTACACCGGTCTCGCTCCGACGACGCGATTCGACCAGGACGTGGAAGTCCCCGCGGGATCGCGCGTGCGGGTCCACGTGCTCGCCCTCGCGGGGGGCAGCGTCGGGGGCGAGGTCGACGCATCTTCGCTCACCGGTTTCGCACGCATCCTCCCGAGCGACGAGCGCATCGAACTCGTCCCCGCCCCCTACCCCGCCCGCGAAGGGGACGGCTCCCCGGAGATGCCTGGGCGGCGCGCGTTCCGGTTCGAGCTCACGGTCGACGATCCGACGAGCTTCCGGATCGAGCTCGCGGACGGGACCGGACTGGAGAATCCCGATCCCGGCCTGCACTGGATTCGGGTTCGCCGGGACCGAGCTCCGGAGTTGACGGTCCTCGCCCCGGCGCGGTCGGAGTTCACCGCCGTCGAGGGGGGTGCGATCCCGCTGCGTGTCCGCGTGCGCGACGATTACGGGATCGGCGAGGTCCGCCTCTCCGTGGCCCGCACCTCGGATCCCGAAGGACCGGTGGAGATCCTCCGGGAAGCGTTCCGGCTCGTCCCCCTCGCGGAACCAGGCGGCGAGAGCGGCCGCTCCGCCCTCGCGCTTCGGCTCATGGAGGTCTCGGAGCTCGGAACGGACGCACAACCGGTCGAGGTGGACCAGCGCTATCTCTTCGAACTGGTCGCGAGCGACCGGCGCGAACCGACCGCGAACGAATCCAAAGCGCCCGCGATCCGCGCACGCATCGTCGCCCCCGAGGAACTCCTGCGCCGCATGCAGGAGCGCCTCGCCAGAGCGCGCCTCGACGCCCTGGAGCTCTCGGACCTCCAGCGCCAGAAACGCGACCGGGTCGAGGAACTCGTCGGTGCACTCGATTCGGACGACGCTCCCCAATCCGGTTCGGAAGCGGTCTCCCTCGCGGCCGCGCTCTCCGGCCAGCGCCGTGTTCTCGGGGACGCAGAGACCCTGGTTCGGGCCCTCGCCTCCACCGCGGAAGACATCCTGTACGCGCGCCTCGACGAAAACGGCGCGCCACTCTTGGATCGCTACGACGCCCTCGTCTCCCGGAACGCCGAACTCTCCTTCGACGCGGAGCCGTGGCGCGTCCTCTCCCGCGAGATGGCCTCCGGTGCCCTCCCGACGAGCGGTTTCGCGGCCAACCTTTGCCGGCTCGTGGGGATGGGAATCGCGATCACCGACGGCCCAGCGAGCACCGCCGCACGGGAACTCGACGCCGCCGAGCGCGCCCTCGAACCCACCGAACGCCTCGATGCCCTCATGCGCGCCGCAGAATCCCAGACCGCCTCGCTCGAAGCGATCGATGCCCTGCTCGACGAGCTGGCCGAATGGGACAACTTCCAGAACGTCCTCTCGCTGACACGCGACCTCGTCAACCGCCAGAAGGCCTTGCGCGAGCGCACCCAGCGCTTCGCCGCGGAGAAGTAACCCGATGTCGATGCGCAGCCTCCTCCTCTGCCTCCCGCTCCTCACCCCGCTCTCCGCGGCTCCCCGCGCCCAGGAGCAGCTCGAGAGCCGTGAGCTCTCCGCGATCGTCGAGGAACAGGACCAACTCCTGCGCCAACTCCACCGGTTGCGCGGAACGATGGAGGTGCTGCTCGAACGCCTCGAAGCGGAGAAGCGCCCCCAGACCGCGGAACTCCTGCGCCAAGCGATCGAAACCCTCGACACGCGCATCGGCCCCGACGGGCAAGCGCCCCGGACCCTCGAAGAGCGCATGGAAGCGGCGCGCCAGGCACTCGAGAGCGGGCAGCTCGTGCGCTCGCTCGAGGAGCAACAGGAACTCATCGGGGGTCTCGAGCAGCTCCTTTCGATCCTGCTCGATCGCAAGGACATCGATGCGCTCGACGAGAAGCTCGAGGAGCTGGCCGACCTCGGGCGCGCGGTCGAAGCCCTCTCCCAGCGCGAGAGCGATTTGGAGGAGGAGACCCGACGCCTCCGCGAGGACTCCTCGAACGATGCACAGCGCCGGCTCGAGGCCACGCTCTCGGAGCTCGAACGCGAGCAGCGCGCACTCCTCTCGGCGACCGAACGCGCGGGTCGCGAGTCCGGCCTGATGGAGCTCGAGGCCCTGCGTCGCGAGCTCGATGAGATCCTGACCGATCAGCACACCGACACGGCCGTTCTCGGCGCGTGGAATCCCGAGGAGGAGGCACCGCTCGAGGAGGCACGCGCCGCGCTGCGCGAAGCACAACGCGGAGAGGCCGGAGCGGCGCGCCTCGCAAGGGCGCTCGAGGAGATCGAGCGCGCCCGTGAGAGCGCGGCCCGAGCGGAGCCGGGTGCCGATCTCGCGGATCCCGCCGAACGGCTCCGCGACGCCGCCCGGGAGGCACGTGAGGCGGCACGCACCAGTCAAGACGACGCGGTGCAAGCGGCGGCGGATGCTCTCGAGCGGGCAAACCAAGCGTTCTCCTCGCTCGCGTCCGGCGAAAGCGAAGGGGCCGAGGCCGCGACGGAACTCGAACGTCTGGCGGCCGAACTCGAACGGGCGGAACGCACCGCGCGCGCCGCGGCGGAGCGCTCCCGCGGCGAGGCCGAGGCCAGGCTTGGAGAACTCCAGGACGACGAAACCACCGCGGGGCGCGCGGCGAGTGAGGTGCGCGATTCCCTCGCCCGTGCGCGCCGCGCGTCGGAACGTGAAGATGCGGGCGAGACCCGCGCCGCAACCGACGAAGCCGCGGCCCTCTTGGAACGACATCTCTCCGAGCTGCGGCGTCTCGCCCAGGCCCTCTCCGAGTCCCAGGCGGAACAGGCGCGTCGCACCGAACGGCTCGACCGTGGGCTGTCGAACGCGCCCCGGGCGGCGGGGGAAGCCGGGGACCGCGCCAGGGATCGGCTCGAGGCCGGTGCCCAGGCGATGAAGGAGGCCTCGGACGCGGCCC
>DRLC01000217.1 GCA_011053145.1 Planctomycetota bacterium
AGAACTCACACCAAGCCCATGCGGATTGCAGTCATCGGAACCGGATATGTCGGCCTCGTCGCAGGCACCTGCCTCGCCGAGAACGGCAACACGGTCACGTGCGTGGACATCGACGAGGCCAAGGTCGAAGGCCTCAGGAACGGCAAGATTCCGATCTACGAGCCAGGTCTCAAGCAGCTCCTCACGCGCAACGTCGCCGACGGTCGCCTGAAGTTCACGACGAGCTACGACGAGGCGATCCCTGAGGCCGAGGTGGTGTTCATCGCGGTCGGCACACCGCCCGACGAGGACGGAAGCGCCGACCTCAAGCACGTGCTCGCGGCCGCCGAGTCGATCGCGAAGGCGATGACCGGTTACCTCGTGGTGGTGGACAAGTCCACCGTTCCGGTCGGCACCGCCCGCAAGGTCCAGGAGCGCATGGCCGCGCACACCAGCCACCCGTTCGACGTGGTCTCGAACCCGGAGTTCCTCAAGGAGGGCGCCGCGATCGAGGACTTCATGAAGCCCGACCGCGTCGTGATCGGGTCGGACAACGAAACGGCCGCGGAGATCATGAACGATCTCTACTCGCCGTTCGTCCGCACGGGCAACCCGATCATCCACATGGACGTGGAGTCCGCCGAACTCACCAAGTACGCCGCGAACGCGATGCTCGCAACCCGCATCTCGTTCATGAACGAGATCGCGAACATCTGCATGCGGGTCGGCGCAAACGTCGAGTCCGTCCGCAAGGGCATCGGCTCCGACGCGCGGATCGGCTCGAAGTTCCTGTTCGCCGGCCTCGGATACGGCGGGTCGTGCTTCCCGAAGGACGTGAAGGCGGTGGCGAAGACCGCCGAGGACGCGGGTTACGACTTCAAGATCCTGCACGCGGTCGAGGCCGTGAACGAGCTCCAAAAGGGCCTCGTGTCGAACATGGTCAAGGAGCACTTCGGCGAGGACCTCAGCGGGGAGACCTTCTGCGTCTGGGGCCTGTCCTTCAAGCCGAATACCGACGACATGCGCGAGGCACCGTCGGTCGTCGTGATCGAAGCCCTGCTCGCCGCGGGAGCCAAGATCAAGGCCTTCGACCCCGAGGCGATGGAAGAGTGCAAGCGCCTGCACCTCGGCGACCGCATCGAATACCTCGCTCACCCGATGGACGGCCTGAAGGACGCCTCCGGCCTGATCCTGATGACCGAATGGAACGAGTTCCGCCGCCCGGACTTCGAGGAGGTCAAGAAGCTCCTCGCCGAACCGGTGATCTTCGACGGCCGCAACATCTACCGCCGTCGCAAGCTCGAGAAGATGGGCTTCACCTACTACGGCATCGGCACCTGATCGGCCTTCAAAGGCGATGGGCCGCGAGCTCGTCGTAGAACGGCCGCGCCAGATCGAAGAGCGCCTCGAGCTCCCGCGGGAGTTCGGGGCGCTCGGCCGTTTCGGGATGGAAGCCGGTCGAGGCGAGCACGGCGTCGTACCAGTGCGGCGCCCAGATCCCGTCGGAGGCGCGGGGCCCCGGCGCCCAGCGCAGCATCGCCGGGTCGAAGGGGATCCCGAGGGCGTCGCACAGCCGGGCGAGCATGCGGGGAGGATCCGCGCGCAGATCATGGGCATCGAGCACCGGCGGCGGCTTCCCGTCGCGGTCGCAGAGCCAACGGAACAGATCCAGCTCCTCGCGCAGGCCGAGGTCCTCGAGACGCACCGACTCGCGCTTCCTCGCATAGCTCGCGAGCATCCGGCGCGGATCGCGGATCAGGAACGCGTGGCGGACGCCCGCCATCCAGTCCCGGTCCACCTCGTCCAGGAGGTGGTGGACCATCTGTTTTTGGTACTGGATCCGAGCGCCCCCGGGGAGCGGCTCGTCGAGGCCGCGCAAGACCTCATGCCAATCGGTCGGCTGGCTCGCGAGCACGTCGTCGCGCCCCGGATGATCGATCCCGGTCCGCTCGAGGTAGAACGCATAGAACGGCTCGTCGACGACGACGCAGTCCGCGCGGCTTTCGAACGAGCGCATCAGCGCCGTGGAAATGTTCCGCGGCCCGGACCACATCGCGATCCGGACGGTTTCGGTGGCCGAGTTCACGCCGAAGCGCTCTCCTCCAGGAGGCGGATGGCTTCGGCGACGGTCGGCTCGCGCTCGATGCGCTCTCCGAGCGCGGTGCGGAGCCGCGCGGTCCATGGGGCGGGATAGGGACCGTCGAACTCCCGTCCGTCCACGCTCCCGACCGGGACGATGCCCGCGAAGGTGCCGGTGACGAAGACTTCGTCGGCCGAGTAGACCTTGGCGAGCGAAAAGTTCTTCTCGCGCACCCTCATCCCGATCGCCTCGCCGAGCTCGAGCACCACGCGGCGCGTGATTCCGTCGAGGCAGTAGTCCCCGGTCGAAGTCCACAGCTCGTCCCCGCGCACGAGGAAGAAGTGCGTCGAGTTGCAGGTGGCGACGAACCCCTGGGGGTCGAGCATGAGTCCCTCGTCCGCTCCCGCGCGCGCCGCGGCGATGCAGGCGGCGATGCAGTTGTGCTTCGAGTGGGTGTTGAGCGAGGGATCCTGGACGTCGGGGCGGCCGCGGCGAACCGGGACCGTCGCGAGGGTGAGCCCGCGGGTGTAGAGCTCGGGGCCCGGGCGCTTGTATTCGGCGAGGATCACGATCGTCGGCTCCCCCACCGTGGCCCGGGGATCCTGGAACGGGGTCGACTTGATCCCACGGGTGACCATCAAGCGGATGTGGACGCCGTCCTGCATGCCGTTCGCGTCCAGGCAGCGCTCCAGGCGCCGCGCGAGATCGACCCTTCCCAGGCCGAGATCGAGGTCCAGGGCTCGGGCCCCCTCGAAGAGGCGGTCGAGGTGGCGGTCCAGGAACGCGAGGCGACCCCGCTCCAGGCGCAGCCCCTCCCAGATCCCGTCCCCGAGCAGGAAACCGCTGTCGAGCACGGAGACACGGGCCTCGTCGCGCGGCACGAGCGTCCCGTTCAGATCCACGAGCACGTCCCGGTTGCGCTGGTCCTCGGGGTGACTGTGGGCTCCGTGGGTCATCGCGCTCCCATGCTCTCCGATCGAGGGCGCGAGGAAAAGGGCGGTTGGAAGAGACACACCAGGGTGCTCATCCAACCGCCCATATGCGCGTCGGTGGCTACGAGCCTCCGACGTTGTTGCCGCGTCCGACGGACGCCGCAACGGATGTCGTAGTGCCGGTGGTTCGTTTCGAAGCGGATGGAGCGAACGTTCCGCTCCGACTAGGGCCGCTTCGATGCGCCCACCGTTCGAGTCCGAGGGCGACTCGGCGTGCATCTCGCCCGACGGCGGGAGGGGTTGTCAAGGGGTTCGCTTCGACACTTGTTCACGCGCGCGTCGCTCGATTGCAGCTTCGAGTTCACGGGGAAGTCGCATCGACGCGAGAAGACGACGCACTCGTTCGCCTGTTTCGGTCTCGAGCGCGGCCTCCTCGGAGAGCGCTTCACGGCACGAAGCGAGCACGCCGGCCGCACCTTCCAGGTCGCCGCGCGCGATGTGCGCGCGACCGATGCGCTCGAATGCCGCGACGCGATCGCGCGCATCCGTGGACGTTCGCGTCGCGGTCCACCACGCGCGCTCTGCCTCCTCCGTCTTGTCGAGCGCATCCCACACGTCACCCGCCTCGAGCCACGCTTCACCGCGTCGTCGCGCAGGGCTCGCAGGGTCTGTCGCCACCGCGTGGAAGCGATCGAGCGCCTCCCGCAACTCCCCCGCGCGCCGGTGGATGCGCCCGATCTCGAGGCGCGCGCGGGCTCGGAACTCGGTTCGTTCTCCGAACTCTTCGGCCAGCTCGTACTCCTCGAGCGCCGCACCCGTGCGTCCGTCCGCCGCGAGGAGTTCGGCCGCGCGGAAGCTCGCCTCGGCGCAGGCTCCGCGCGCCTCTGGAAAGTACAGGCGCACCGCGCGGTAGGCCTCGACCGCGCGGTCGGTCGCGCGGCGCCGCTCGGCGGGCTCGAGCCCGAAGCGCAGGGTCTTCAGCCGGCGCGCCCGGGTGAGCTGCTCGGCCGCCGATTCCATGCGCTGGACGACTCCGGTCCAGCTCCTCTTCGGCGGAGGACCCCCCTGGGCCAGGGAGGCCGGAGCGAGGACCGCGAGGGACGCCGCCGCGAGTCCCAGGAGCCCGCCGATGCCCAGCCCCCTCACGCCGCACCTCCGACCGCGACGCGGGAGACCCCCGCCCGTACCTCCGGATTCGCGTGGGAGATCGCGAGGCGATGGCGCAGGGCGCGACAGAGCCTCCGCCGCGCGCGGAACAACCGCACCTTCACGAGACGGACGGGCACCCCCACCTCGGCGGCCGCCTCCCGGCAGCTTTCCGAACCACCGTAGAACGAATGCAGGAGCCTCCGGTCGCTCTCGGGCATGCGTGCCACCTCCTGCTCGAGGATCGCCGCCGCGTCCTCCTCCTCGATCCGGTAGGCCCCCATCGCGAGGGCCGGGCGATCCTCCGCCGGCTCCTCGGCCGGCTCGAGGATCTCGCCCGCCGTCTCGGGATCCTCGCCGAAGCTGCAGGTCACCCAGCGCTGCTCCAGGCGTTTCCTGTCCGCGAGCACATTCCGGGAGATCTGCAGGAGCCACCCGCGCACCTTCTCGGGATCGCGCAGCCGCGCCTGGTAGCGCACCGCCCGCAGGTACGTCTCCCCGATCACGTCCTCCATCTCGTTCGGGTCGCGCAACTGCCTGCCGAGCGACGCGCGCAGGGTCTCCTGGATGCCCGCGAACTGGCGCGGTGACCATTCGAGCGGGCCGCCACACTCCCGGGGCGGCGACATCGGAAAGACCCCGACGGACACACCCCCCGGGCACACCGGCTCCAACACCATTTCCATCACTTCTCACCTCCTCCCTCGTCCTCGGACGAGTCCGGTCCAGCGATCCCGCGGGCACCGTGCACACGCGGCGACACGGGAAGGGGAGGTGGATCGCGCCAGCTCGGGCGCGGGGCACGGCGATGTGGAGAACCGCGCCCGGTGATGCTCGCCGGGAAGCCTAGAAAGCTCCGCCGGCCGGGTCAGGTCAGTTCTTGACCTCGGGGCGCTCGGCCCAACTGGTGCCGCCGTAGAGGGAGAGGAGCGCCCGGCGCATGTCGCGGGTCCGCGAACGATCGCCCATCAGGTCGAAGCAGCGCATCGCGTAGAAGAGCGCCTTGGGAACGTACTGGCCCTGGTTCGGATAGGAGAGGACGACGCGCAGGTAGCTCGTGACGGCCTGCTTGAGAATCGCCTCGTCGTCCGCGTCGGCCCCTTCGAAGAACATGCAGTCTCCGAGTCCGGCATAGGCTCCCGCGAGGGCTTCCTCACCGGCTCCATCCTTCGCGATCACGTCTTCGAAGACACGCCTGGCCTTCTCGCGCAGGTCCTTGGCCTTCGGGGCCGGAGCGGCTTCGGCCTCGGTGAGGTAGGACTCGCCCTCGGCCACCCGGGCCTGGGCCCAGACGACCGGGTCGCCGGACGCCGCCTTGGCCACGTCGGCGAGCGCCGCGCGCTTGGCCGGCCCCGTCTGCTCGGGGTCGAGCGCGACCTTCTCGAGGGCCACCTCGCGCGACCAGTGCTCGGAGAGTCCCTCGGAAGCGACGAGTTCCGCCAGTCGATCCAGGGTCGCCATCGCGGCGCCCGAATCCCCCAGCCAGGCCTCCGCCCGCGCAAGGGCGAGGTAGGCCTCCGGGAGATAACGCGACTTGGGGTAGTTCTCGATCAAGCGATCGGCCGCCGACTTCATCCCCTGGAGGTCGAAGAGGCGCTGGTGGAGCACGATCGTCATGTGCGCCGCGAAGGCGGGCGCCCACTTGTAGCGCCGCTCCGAACTCTTGCGCACCTGCGCGTCGACGTATCCCTCCAGGACCTGGAGCGCGGTGACCGCATCCCCCTCCGCGAGGTAGCCGAGTGCCTCGTCCACGTCCTCGGGATACGCATCGAACTCGACACTCGCCACCTCGCCCGCGGGCACACTCTTGCTCGCGCGGCCTTCCTTATAGGTGACCGCGTCCAGTCCCTCGTTCACGACGGTCACGCCGGAGAGGACCGTGCCGTCGGTCTTCGTGATCGAGTCGGCGTTCGCCGAGACGGGAGCGAGGAGGAGCGCGGAGCCGAGTAGGAGAGACTTGAGGGGCGTCATGGCGGGGTCGAAGCGGGGGCCTGAATGCGGGGTCTATCCGGGCCCGCCGAGTGGGTTACTGCGGGGGGCCGGGGAGCGCTTCCCGGGCCCCCGGAGGAAGGGGGGAAGGCGCGGAGAAAAGGGGCGGAGAGGGTATGCGGGAGGGCTCCGAGCGTCAACGCGGGGGCTCAGGCCCGGACCAGCATCCCCTCGCGCAGGGCCGAGGCGGGCCCGCTGCCGCGCAGGGTCTCCACGATGGCCAGGGCGAACTCGAGGGCCGTGCCCGGCCCCCTGCTCGTCAGGACGCGGTCGGCCCGCACGACCCGCTCCTCGCTCCGGATCGCATCGCCGAGCCGGTCCTCGAATCCCGGGTAGCAGGTCGCCGGGACCCCGTCGAGCACCCCAGCGGCCCCCAGGACCATCGGCGCGGCGCAAATCGCGGCCACGTGGCGGCCGGAGGCGTGGAGTTCGCGCACGATCTTCCCGATGCGCTCGTCCTCGAGGAGGTTCGTCGCGCCGGGAAGCCCCCCGGGCAGGACGATCATCGCGAGCTCGCCCGCGTCCACGTCATCGAGCGAAGCGTCGGGCTCGAACGTGATGTCGTGGGCTCCTCGGACCGGACCGGGAGTAAGCCCCGCCGCGACGACGGGGATCTCGGCGCGCCGGAGCACATCGAGGATCGTGACGGCCTCGATCTCCTCGAAACCGGGCGCCAACGGGACGAGAACCTTATCCTGCATGATCGAACTCCTCTTCGGACCTTGGGAACGGACCCTTGCGACACACGTCGCATCGACGCCGGGGGCCTTCGAAGGACCCCCGTCCCGAGCGGTCGGACGAGTTCCTTTTGTATCGCGCCGGCGCGTCCCGTGGGGTGCCAAAAACCGCCGTTCCCCTCCTGAGATCCCCCCGATGTTCTCCCCCGTTCCCCTCCGCTCGCAGCGCCTCCTCGCCCCCCTCCTGGTCCCGTTCCTCTTCGCCTGCCATTCCCTCGCCCAGGGAAGCGCCGTCATCGCCGTTGGGGAGGGAGAGCGCAGCTACATCGAACACGTCCCCGCCGACCTCGATCCCGACCGGCCCGCTCCCCTGCTCCTGGTGTTTCACGGCGGCGGGGGCTCGGCGCAAAAGGCGCTGGACGGGATGGGATTCGATCGACTCGTGGACGAGGTCGGCGTCGCGATCGCGTATCCGGACGGGATCGAAGGACACTGGAACGACGGCCGTGGTGGCGAGAAGTTCGCCGAGCAGGACGCGAAGGTGGACGACGTGGCCTATGTGCTGGAGATCCTCTCCGACATGCAACATCGCCACCCGATCGATCCCGCGCGCGTGTACGCCGTCGGCGCCTCGAACGGCGGGATGTTCGTCCAGCGCCTCGCGATCGAACACCCCGAATCGTTCGCGGCGGTC
>DRLC01000218.1 GCA_011053145.1 Planctomycetota bacterium
CGATCAGGTGACCGACCGTGATCCCCTCCCCGACGACGAGCCCCTCCATCTGGTGGAAGGTGTGCTCGTGGGAGGCATCGACCGTCTCGTTGCGAAAGCAGCGCCCGGGAGCGATGGCTCGAAACGGAGGCTCGATGCGTTCGAGAGCGCGAATCTGCACCGGTGAGGTATGGGTCCGCATGAGCAGCCGCTCGGGTGCATTCTCCCGATCGGGGGCCGACGCGGACGAGCACCAAAAGGTGTCGTACATCTCGCGCGCCGGGTGATCGGCGGGGATGTTCAGGGCCTCGAAGTTGTAGGCCTCGAGTTCCACGTCCGGACCGTCGAGAATCCGGTATCCCATCGAGGTGAAGATGTCCTCGAGCTCCCGGGTCACCTGGGTGATCGGATGCAGCGAACCGCGGCGCACGGGAGCCGCGGGGAGGGTCGGATCGAATCCGTCCCCGACGCGTTCCGCCTCGAGCGCGGCGGCCTCGAGTTCCGCTCGGCGTTCGTCCAGCGCAGCCTCGATCGCGCGCTTGAGCTGGTTCGCCGCCTGCCCGATCCCCCTGCGTTCCTCCGGGGGAGCCTTCGGGATCGAGGCCAAGAGCTCGCCGACGCGCCCCTCCTTGCCGAGATACGCGCGGGACACCGCAGCCAGGGCAGCGGTGTCCTCCGCGCGACGGATCTCGGCGAGGGCTTCGTCCTGGATGGACTGCACCTCGTGGCTCGCCATGGGAACCCCCTTTGGGATGGAAGCGGGGTTCAGGAACGAGCGGCCTTCGCCTTCTCGACGAGCGCGTCGAAGGCGGCCGGCTCGTGGATCGCGAGTTCCGAGAGCTGCTTGCGGTTGAGCTCCACGCCGGCCTTCTTCAGGCCGTCCATGAACGTGGAGTAGTTGGCCCCCCGCATGCGGGTGGCCGCGTTGATCCGCAGGATCCAGAGTCGACGGAACTGACGCTTCTTCTGGCGCCGGTCGCGGTAGGCGTAGGCCCAGGAGCGGACCACGGACTCGCGCACGGTGCGCCAGAGCCGGGAACGTCCGCCGCGGAAGCCGCGCGCTTGCTTGAAGTAACGGACCTTCTTCTTGTGACGGGGAGCCCCGTAAGTGACACGAACCATGGAACTAGGCCCCCATCATCTTCTTGACCAGCCGGGCCCAGGTCCCGGTCAGCACGATCTTCTCGCGGAGGTAGCGCTTCTCTTTCCCGCTGTGGATCGCGTGCATGTGACCGCGTGCGGGGCGGGAGCACTTCACCTTGCCGTTCTTCGTCACCTTGAAACGGCGCTTGCAGGAACCTTTCGTCTTCAGCTTGGGCATGATTTCACTTGGGGGAGGGATCGGCTCCTCCCGTCTCCCAACGGGGAGCGTCGGCCTGAGGAACGGATCGAGCGGGGCCCCGGTCGCTGGCAGCCCACGGCCGCTTGCGGGGGCGAGGAGCGTCCGGCCTGGAGGGCTCCCCGCTTCGAGAGGCGAAAAAGCGTAGCGGCAGGCCCGTCAGGAACCAAGCCCGCGTCCCAGAATCCGCTCGGAGTTCCGGCGCTAGCCCCCTCCCGCCTACTTGCGGGCCAGGAGCATCGTCATCCGGGGCCCGTTCATCTTGGGTCGGGTCTCGATCTTGGCGATGTCCTCGAGGTTCTTCGCCACGGCCTCCATGACGCGGTAGCCCATCTCCGGGTGTGCGCGCTGGCGGCCGCGGAAGATGCAGACGACCTGGACCTTGTGACCCTCCTCGAGGAATTTGCGCCCCTGAACGAGCCGATACTCCAGGTCGTGCGGATCGATCGCCGGTCGAACCCGAAGCTCCTTCAGCGTCGAGTGCGCCTTGGTCTTGGCCGCTCCACGCTCCTTCTTCTTCTGCGCGTACTTGAACTTGCCGTAGTCCATGATGCGGCAGACCGGCGGGCTCGCGTTGGGCTGCACCTCGACCAGGTCCAGACCAGCTTCATCCGCGCGGCGACGCGCATCGTCGGTCGAAATGACCCCGACCTGCTCGTTCTCCTCATCGATCAGGCGCACCTCGGGGACTCGGATCTGACGATTGATCCGGTATTTGCTGGAGGGTGCGTTTCTCCTCTGGTTGGAAGACTTTTTTCTCAACGAGTCGTGGCTTGGGGGAATCGGGAAAGGGGGGCCGGCTGCCCGGCAGCCGGAATGGAATCGGTGCGAGGAGCGGGCGCCCAGCATAGGGGCCTCCGCTCGGGGGCGCCACCCGGGGCCCGAAGGGTCTCGGGGCGAGCGAAAACGCGGAGGAATCGAGAGCCGGGTGTCACGAGCGTTCGGACGCCTCCGCGTCCGTGGGTGCGCTCGTTTCCGCCCCCTCCTCCGCACCGCTAGCGAGTGCGCGTTCGGCGCGCTCGGTGAGCTGGATGTGCACGTCGGCGAGTTGCTCGGGACGGACCGGGGATGGCGCCTTGCACATCAGATCCTGCGCGCTGGTCGTCTTCGGGAACGCGATGACGTCGCGGATGTTGTCGAGTCCCAGGGTCAGGGCCACGATGCGGTCGATCCCGATCGCGAAGCCCCCATGGGGCGGGGCGCCGTAGGAAAGTGCCTCGAGCAGGAAGCCGAACTTCTCCCGCCGCTCCTCTTCGCCGATCCCGAGGACCTCGAAGATGCGCTCCTGGACATCCTGGCGGTGGATTCGGATCGACCCGGAACCCAGTTCCCAGCCGTTCAGAACGAGGTCATAGGCGCGCGACTCCAGCTCCCCGAGGGACGGGTCGTCGGGACCCGTGGCACCACCGAGGTCCCAGTCGGCGGGCGCGGTGAACGGGTGGTGGGAGGAGGTCCAACGCCCGGCATCCTCGTCCCAGTCGAACATCGGAAAGCGGGTGACCCACAGGAAGTTCCAGCCCTCGGTCACCAGGCCGCGCTCTCGCCCGAGCTTCACGCGCAGTTCCCCGAGGGCGCGATGGACGACGTCCTCGGAGGCGGCGACGAAAAGGCAAAGGTCGCCGGACTCGGCTCCCATGAGTTCCATCAGCGCGCCGGCGCGCTCCCCGTCGCAGAAACGAGCGAGCGGTCCGGATCCCCCGCCGGCATCCGCTTTCCACCACGCGAGCCCCTTCGCACCGAATTCCAGGGCGAACGCACCGAGGGCGTCGATCTGCTTGCGGCTCATCTCGGCCCCGCCGGGAACCGAGATCCCCTTCACGCGCCCGCCGCCCTCGACCACCTTGCGGAAGACCTGGAATTCGGACTCCGCCGCCCAGGACCCCACGTCCCGGAGTTCCATGCCGAAGCGCGTGTCCGGCTTGTCGACGCCGAAGCGCTCCATCGCCTCGCGCCACGGGATGCGCGGGAACGGGACGGCGAGTTCCACGCCCAAGACCTCGCGGAACGCCTCGGAGAGGATCCCCTCGAAGACATCGAACACGTCCTCCTCTTCGACGAAGCACATCTCGACGTCGAGCTGTGTGAAGTCCGGCTGGCGGTCCGCCCGCAGGTCCTCGTCCCGGAAGCACTTCGCGATCTGGTAGTAGCGATCGAAGCCGGCCACCATCAGGATCTGCTTGAAGATCTGCGGGGACTGCGGAAGGGCGTAGAAGCACCCCGGATGCACGCGGCTGGGAACGAGGTAGTCGCGCGCTCCCTCGGGCGTCGCCTTGGTCAGGATCGGCGTCTCGATGTCCGCGAAGCCACGGTCCTCGAGGGCGCGTCGGATCGCCGAGGTGAAGCGTGAGCGGTGCAGGATGTTGCGCTGCATCGGCTCGCGACGCAGGTCCACGTAGCGGTGCCGCAGGCGGGTCTCGATCGAGGGCAGGTCGCCTCCGGACACCTCGAAGGGGGGAACCTTCGACTTCGAGAGGATTTCGAGGTGCTCGACCTCGATCTCGATCTCACCGGTGGCCCGCTCGGGGTTCGGACTCTCGCGTGCGATCACCTTCCCCCGCACGCTGACGACGTCCTCGGCGGAGAGCCGCACGGCGTCGGCGATGTGCTCCCCCACCAGGAGCTGGGTGATCCCGTAGCGATCCCGAAGATCGACGAAATACAGCCCACCGAGATCTCGCCGCGCATGCACCCAACCGTTCAGGGTGACGGTCTCACCGATGTTGGCTGCGGAGAGCTCGCCGCAGGTGTGCGTGCGGCGCCAGTCCCCGGAGGGACGCGAAGTGCTCATCGAGGATCTCCGGGGATGCGCATCAGCGGCGCGCGCCGGCGGCGGTGAGTCGGTAGGCGGCACGCCGGAGCGCGAGTTCCGCGCGCACGACGTCCACCTGCGCTCGGGGACCATGGAGACGCTTCCGCGCACGCTCCTCGGCCGCCTTCGCGCGCTCGGTATCGATTTCCTCGGGGAGTTCGCCCGCCTCGCTCACGACGCGGACCGTTCCGTCACGCACTTCGAGGAACCCGCCCGAGACGAACAGGCAAGCCTCCTTGCCGTCCTTCTCGTAGGTCAGGACCCCGACGTCCAGGGCCGCGACCATGTGCGCGTGCCGGGGCAGGATGCCCATCAACCCGTCGGTCGCCGGAACGCGAATGGAGTGCGTCGTCTGGTCGAGGACGATGCGATCGGGCGTGATGACCCGGAGGGTGAGTGCGCCGGCCATGGGCTAGCCCTTCATCTCCTCGGCCTTCTTGCGGGCCTCTTCCACCGAGCCGACGTACATGAACGCCGTCTCCGGGAGGTCGTCGTGCTTGCCCTCGAGGATCTCCTTGAAGGAACGCACCGTATCCTCCCGAGGCACGAACACCCCGGGGGTCCCGGTGAACTGCTCGGCGACGAAGAAGGGCTGCGAGAGGAAGCGCTGGATCCGGCGCGCGCGGTGGACGACCAGTTGGTCCTCCTCGGAGAGCTCCTCCGCGCCGAGGATCGCGATGATGTCCTTGAGATCCGCGTAGCGCTGCAGGATCTCCTGGACGCGACGCGCGATCGCATAGTGCTCTTCGCCGACGACGTTCGGGTCGAGCATGCGCGAGGTCGACTTGAGCGGGTCCACCGCGGGGTAGATCCCGAGTTCGGAGATCGAACGCTCGAGGATGATCGTCGAGTCGAGGTGCGCGAACGTGGCCACGGGCGCCGGGTCGGTGATGTCGTCGGCCGGCACGTACACCGCCTGCATCGAGGTCACCGAGCCCTTCTTCGTCGAGGTGATGCGCTCTTGGAGCTGGCCCATCTCCGACGCCATCGTCGGCTGGTAGCCCACGGCGGACGGCATGCGGCCGAGGAGCGCGGAGACCTCCGAGCCCGCCTGCACGAAGCGGAAGATGTTGTCGACGAACAGCAGCACGTCCTGGTTCTTCACGTCCCGGAAGTACTCCGCCATCGTCAGGCCGGAGAGCGCCACGCGCAGACGCGATCCCGGGGGTTCGTTCATCTGCCCGAACACGAGCACGGCGTTGTCGATCACGCTCGCTTCCCCGCCGTCGGGGGTCGTGTACTTGGCCTCGGTCATCTCGAGCCAGAGGTCGTTCCCTTCACGGGTCCGCTCGCCGACGCCGCAGAACACCGAGAAGCCGCCCTTCTCCACCGCGGTGATTCGGATCAGCTCCTGGATCAGCACGGTCTTGCCGACCCCGGCGCCGCCGAAGAGGCCGATCTTGCCGCCCTTCGCGAACGGGCACAGCAGGTCGACGACCTTCAGCCCGGTCTCGAAGACCTCGGAGATCGCTTCCTGCTCCTCGAAGCTGGGCGCCGGGCGGTGGATCGGAGAGGTCTCGCCGTCGGCCAGCTCTCCGCGGGCCACCGTGTCGAGGGCGGTGCCGAGGAGGTTGAAGATCCGGCCTTTCGTGCGCTCGCCCACGGGCACCGAAATCGGAGCGCCGGTGTTCGTGACGTCCATGCCCCGCCGGCAGCCGTCCGTGGTCGCCATCGCGACGCAGCGCACGACGTCGTTGCCGAGGTGCTGAGCGACCTCGAGGACGAGGTCGTTCGGGCGGCCGGCGGTGCCGGCGGTTCCGTCCACGGTCAGGGCGTTGTAGATCGGGGGCAGGGCGCCGTCGGGGAAGCGCACGTCGACCACGGGGCCGAAGATCTGCGAGATGGTTCCGTTCGTGAGAGTTTCAGTCATGGCGTTCGGGGGTCAGCGCAGCGCCTCAGCACCGCCGACGATGTCGAGGAGGTCCTTGGTGATCCCCTCCTGACGTTTTCGGTTGTAGATACTCTGAAGCTCGTTCTGCATGTCACCGGCCGCATCGGTCGCGTTCTTCATCGACATGCGGCGGCTGGCGTACTCGGAGGTCAACGCCTCCACGAGTGCGTTGTACATGCGGGTCTCGAGGTAGCGCGGGACCAGACGATCGAAGATCGCCTCCGCGTCGGGCTCGAGAATCACGTCCCCGCCGGCCATGGCGCCGGAGGAGTCCTCGTCCCCCACCAGGCTGGAAGCCTGGATCGGCAGGAAGTCGATCCAGGTGGGGACGTAGCGCGCCATCGATTCGAAGGCGCTGTAGAGGATTTGGACGCGGGAGTAGGTGCCGTCGAGAAAGCCGTCGACGAGGGTTTGCGCCGTGCGCGCGGCACCGCGGTAGTCGATTTTCTCGAGCTCGGGATTGTCGAACACCCCCGCGATGTTGTGGCCCCGGCGGGACAGGTACGAGAAACCCTTGCGCCCGTAGACGAAGTAGTCGATCGCGTCCACGTCGCGGTGCGACTCGTCCTCGCTGCGCCAAGCCTCGAGGGCCCGCAGGAGGTTCGAGTTGTAGGACCCGCACAGGCCGCGGTCGGAGGTCACCACCAACACGGCCCGCTTGCCTCCCTCGCGCGGCATGAAGAGCGGTTTGTCCGCGATCTCGTCGCCGAGCACGGCGGCCAGACGCCCCACCAGCCCCGTGATCTCCTCGGCGTAGGGACGCGAGGCGACCGCACGATCCTGGAACTTCCGGAGCTTGGTCGTAGCGACCATCTCCATGGCTCGCGTGATCTGCTTGATGTTGCCGACGGATTTGATCCGCCCGCGCAGTTCGCGGATACCTGCCATGGGTTCAGCTCAAAAACTGCGGCTTGAGCGCGGCCACGGCCTTGTCGATCGCGGCCTTGCCCTCATCGGAGAGCTTCTTGGAGCTGCGAATCTCCTCGGCGACTTCCGGCGCAGAGTCCGCCATGTGCTGCAGGAAGGTCTTCTCGAACTCCTGCACGCGGCTCACGTCGATGTCGTCCAGGGCACCGGACGTGCCGACGTAGATGATCATGATCTGCTCCTCGAAGGGCATCGGAACGTATTGGCCCTGCTTGAGGATCTCCGTCAGGCGCTCCCCTCGGGCGAGGGTCTTTTGGGTCGCGGCGTCCAGGTCGGAACCGAACTGGGCGAAGGCCTTGAGCTCGCGGTACTGGGCGAGGTCGAGGCGCATGCCGCCCGCGATCTTCTTCATTCCCGGGGTCTGGGCAGCGCCACCCACGCGGGAAACGGAGATCCCGGCGTTCACGGCCGGTCGAATGCCCGCGTTGAACAGGGTGCCTTCGAGGAAGATCTGGCCGTCCGTGATCGAGATCACGTTCGTCGGGATGTAGGCCGAGACGTCGTTTTCCTGGGTCTCCACCACCGGAAGCGCCGTCAGGGATCCACCTCCCTTCGCATAGCGCGGGTTGATTTCCGGGGCGTTGTCGGCGAGCCGTGCCGCACGCTCGAGGAGACGGCTGTGGAGGTTGAAGACGTCGCCGGGGAAGGCTTCACGTCCCGGCGGACGACGGAGGAGCAGCATGACCTGGCGGTAGGCCAGGGCCTGCTTGTAAAGGTCGTCGTACATGATGACGACGTCGCGCCCCTCGTCGCGGAAGCGCTCGCCCATCGCACAGCCCGCGTAGGCAGCGAGGAACTGCATCGAGGCCTCGTCGATCGCGGAGGCGGAGACGACGATCGTGTACGCCATGGCGCCGGCGGCCTCGAGGCGCTGGACCACATCCACGACCGTGGATTGCTTCTGGCCCATCGCGACGTAGATGCAGAGCACCTGATCCGGGTTGTCGGGATCGCCGCCCCCGGTCGTCTTCTGCGACAGGATCGTGTCGATCAGGAGCGCGGACTTCCCGGTCTGGCGGTCCCCGATGATGAGTTCGCGCTGCCCGCGACCGATCGGGATCATCGCATCGATGGCCTTGATGCCGGTCTGCAGCGGGGTGTCGACCGGCTGGCGTTCCACGACGGACGGCGCAGGCTGCTCGATCGGCCGGTAGTCCTCGTCGCTGACGCCCAGCGGGCCGCGCCCGTCGATCGGGTCGCCGAGGCCATTGACGACGCGTCCCAGGAGAGCCCGACCGGTCGGGACGGAGATGATGCGGCCGGTCGTCTTGACCTGGTCCCCCTCCTTCACCTTGGTCGTGTCGCCGAGGAGCACGCAGCCGACATTGTCCTCCTCGAGGTTGAGGGCGACGCCTCGCACCCCACCGGAGAACTCGAGCAGTTCGTTCATCATGCAGTCGTCGAGGCCCCAAACGCGGGCCACGCCGTCGCCGACGGTCAGCACGGTGCCGACGCTTTGCATGCTCTTGTCACCTTGATAATCCTTGATCTCGTTCTCGAGGATCGAGGTGACTTCTGCGGGTCGAAGGTCCATCGGTTCGTCTGTCGGGTGTCTTGGTGTGTGGGTGCGGAGCTCAGGCCTCGGCGAGGCTCGGCAACGGGGCATTCAAAAGCCCCTTCTTCAGTCCATCGAGTCGACCCAGGAGGGAGTGGTCGACCATCTTGCTGCCAACGATCACGCGCACACCCCCGAGCAGCTCCGGGCGGATGCGGTTCTCCAGACTCAGGCGCTTGCCCAGCTTCTTGCCGAGGCCGGCCTCGAGCTCGGCGATCTCCGCCGCGCCCAGGGGCCGAGCGCTTTCCACGACCCCCTCCGCGGCTCCGGCCTCCTCGAGGGCCATCGCCTTGAAGGCTTCGGCCAGCCCACGCAGGACCTCCTCGCGGCGCTTGTCGAAGAGCAGGTTCACGAAGTTCTGCACGAACGGGTGCATCGTCTTGGTGAGGGCGTGCATCTTCTCGCGCCGGGTCTCGATCGAAACCCGTGCGTCGAAGAAGAAGTCCCCCACGCCGTCGGCGTTCACTTCCCGTCCGAGGCGCTCGACATCCGCGCGCACGGCGTCGAACACCCCCTCGTCACGGGCGAGGCAGAAGAGCGCTTCGGCGTATCGATGGGTTACCGGGTCCAGCATGGTGTTGGGCATCCAGCCTCGGCTAGTTGTTCGAGGCGTCCTGGCCGCTCACGAGCTCGGCGACGAAGCGCCGATCGTCCTCGGATTCCACCGTGCGCTCGAGCACCTTGCTCGCCGCGTGCAGGGTGAGATCCACGACCTCGGTCCGAATCGTGGAGATGGCCTTGTCCTGCTCGGCGCGGATCGCCTTGCGAGCCGTCTCCACCATCTGGGAGGCTTCTTGTTTGGCGGCTTCGACGATCTCGTGCTCGCGGGCCTCGGCGCGCTTGCGCGCCTCCGCCAGGAGCGTCGCCGCCTCGGCCTGGGCTTGCCCCAGGGCCACTTCGACGTCAGCCCGGGCCTTCTCGGCATCGTGGCGAGCCTTCTCAGCCGCGGCGATCGCGTGGGCGGCGTTCTCGTCACGTTCTTCGAGGGCGCTCGTGATCGGCGCCATGACGACCTTCCACATGAAGATCAACGCGACACCGAAGATCACCCAGGTCCAAAGAACGTTGCCCCCGGCAGCCATGTCCAGGGGATTGAACTTACCCCCTTCTTCGGCGGCCAAGAGGCCGAGCGTCATCGAGACGAACATCATCGAGTCCTCCTAGGAGAGTCCATGGTCAGACAGGTTCGGTCCGGGGCCGCATCCCGGTGACGGTGCACGGCACCGCCACCGGAGGCCAACCGACCGGAACGGAATCAGCCGATGGCGATGAGGAGCGTCACGACCACGGCGAAGAGGCAAACGCCTTCGATCAGAGCCGCGAGGATGATCGAGCCGCCACGGATGTCACCGGAAGCCTCCGGCTGACGGGCAATGCCTTCGTTGGCGGCGGCGCCGATCTTTCCGATGCCGAAGCCGGCGCCCAGTGCGACGACGCCGGCGCCGATGCCGGCTCCAAGCTTCGCGAGTCCAGCACCAGATGCGGCGGCTTCTTCAAGGGGAATCATCATGATCCTTAGGTTCTCTCTTCGAGGTCGCGGCCCGGTCGGACCGCTCGGTTGGGTTTCGGTTGGGTTCTCTAACAACAGCCCCGAGCGATCAGTGCTCGGGGTGGACGGATGCGTTCACGAAGATCACCGAGAGCTTCACGAAGATGAACGCCTGCAGCATCGCGACGAACACCTCGATGATCATGATGAAGACGGCGAGGCCGACGCCGATCGGCGCGGCACCCCAGCCGCCGGCGGGTCCCCACAACTGGGTGAGGAAGAAGATCAGGCCCATGAACGACAGGACCACCATGTGCCCCCCGTTCATGTTCGCGAACAGACGAACCATCAGCGCGAAGGGCTTGACCACGAGGCCGATCAGCTCGACGACGAACATCAGCGGCCAGAGCGCGAGCGGGACGTGCGGAACGAGGTTCTTCCAATAGGCGACGGGGCCCTGGACCGCCATCCCGCACAGAACCATCGCCGCGAAGGTGACGACGGCCATGGCGCCGGTCACGAAGATGCTCGCGGTCGCCGTGGCGGCGCCCGGGGCGAGCCCCATCAGGTTCAGGAACAAGAGGAAGAAGAACAGAGACAGGAAGAAGGGCAGGAACTTGCGGCCCATTTCCTTGCCCATGTCGGGGACGACGACCTCGTCGCGCACCCACATCGCGAAGCCCGCGGCGAGCTTCGTCAGCGGGTCCCCCTTCCCCGTGCGCAGATACTTCGGCACGCCCAGGAAGCACCAGAGGACCAGCAGCACCGATGCGATCTCGAAGATCTGGAGATTGAAGAGCACGGTCGTCGGGCCGTGGTGCTCCCCGGTCCCGTGCCCCCCGCGCCAGTCGAAGACCGCCAGAAAGCTCGGCAGCGGGACCTCGAGGAGGGCCTCCTGCTCCGCGTGCGGGGCGTGGGGCTCGGTCACGAGCGGCGCCGGGATGAGGTGCATGTACAGCGTCTCGAAGACGCCCCCGCCCTCGTGGTGCGCGGAGTACTTCCCGGACACGACGATCGCACCCGCGACGATCGCGAGGGCCACGAGTCCGCGGACGCACAGGATGTAGGAGAGGAATCGCTTCATCGGCCGGAGGCGGAGAGACTGCGCCCCGCGGAGGATTGCCGCAGGACGTGGAGGAGGTCGAGGCTCCCGAGGGGAAGGATCAGCGCGACCGAGGCGGCGTAGGCCACGAGGAAGCTGCGCCAGTCCACACGCGCGGCCGCCTGATCGACGAAGCGGAAGGCCAGCGCTCCGAGGAGCAGCATCACGAGCTTCGCGAGGAAGGAGATCGTGAACGCCTGGAGCGCTCGCTCGGGCGCGGTGCGCAGGGTGTGGCGCTGGTAGAGGACGCCGAGTCCGGAGAAGCCCGCGCCCAACGTGTAGCCCGCGATCACGCCCATCCCGAGCGATCCGCCCAAGCGCATCGCGACGAGGAGCGCGGCAACGCATGCCACGGCACTCGCGGTGGTCAACCGAATCATCGCTTGGGTGGGGAGGGCAGGGGGAGGTGAGTGTCGGAGGCGGACCGGCGCCGGTCACTTGCGCTTCCGGGGGCCGAACTTCGAAACGAGGGACCAGAGTCCCAAACCGAAACCGAGAAAGACACCGACGAGGAGGAGCCAGGGCGAAGAGCCCAACTTGCCGTCCGCCCAGTACCCGAGCCAGGCGAAGAAGCCGATCGTCGCACCGAAGTGCAACCCGACTCCGGCAAAGCGGTAGAGGTCGGGCGAAGCGGCCAAGCCAGCGGGGACAGGGGGTGGTCGGGACACTCCGACGCGCGGCGCAAGCAGTGCGCCGGCGGGTTCGAAGGGCCCCGGGGCTCCTCCGGTCGCGGGTGTCGCGGAACCGGAGACGGTTTTAGAAAGAGGGTCGCGGCCGGGTCTCCGTGGAGCAGCGTCGAGTGGACGTGCCCGGGAGCGACCTGCGATTTGGCGGGACAGTCTGTTCGGCTCGACGGGGCCCGTCAACCGCCCCGGAGCCGAAAACCGACGGAAATCCGAGGGTCTCCCGGAAAACCCGCGGGCGCCGCCTCGAAGGGCGCACGCTTCCACGCCAGCGTGCTTCCTCCCCCCC
>DRLC01000219.1 GCA_011053145.1 Planctomycetota bacterium
CCCGCCGCTCCCAGTCGGGTTTCCTTGGGACCGGTCCGTCAGGACACCGCGCCTCCGACGGCGTCGTCCTCCTTCAGCTCGGTCACCATCGAGTTCGTGGTGAGGAGCAGACCGGAGATCGAGGCGGCGTTCTGCAGCGCGGACCGCACGACCTTCGCAGGGTCGATGATTCCGGCCTTGAACATGTCCTCGTAGCTGCGGGTCAGGGCGTTGAAGCCGATCTTCTTACCCTTCTCCCGGACGTTTTCCACGACCACCGAACCGTTTTCGCCCGCATTCTCGGCGAGCTGACGGAGCGGGGCTTCGAGGGCCTTCACGATGATCTCGCGCCCGAAGCGCTCATCGCCCTTGCACTTGGCCTCGCGAGCGGCTTCGACGGCCCGGAGCAGCGCGCAGCCGCCACCGGGAACGATGCCCTCCTCGATCGCGGCACGGGGTGCGTTCAGGGCGTCGTCGACGAGGTCCTTCTTGGCCTTCATCTCGGCCTCGGTGTCCCCACCGACCTGGATCACCGCGACGCCGCCGGTCAGCTTCGCGAGGCGCTCCTCGAGCTTCTCGCGGTCGTACTCGGAGTTCGTCTTCTCGATCTGGGCGCGGATCTGCTTGACCCGGGCCTCGACGTTCTTCTTGGCGCCTGCGCCGGAGACGATCGTCGTCGAGTCCTTCGTGACGACGACGCGCTTGGCCTTGCCGAGCTGCCCGAGCGTCACGTTTTCGAGGGACAGGCCCAGCTCTTCGGTCACCGCGGTCCCGCCGGTCAGGACGGCGACATCCCCGAGGTAGGCCTTGCGCCGCTCTCCGAAGCCCGGCGCCTTGACGGCGCAGACGTTCAAGATCCCGCGCAGGCGGTTGATGACCAGGAGGGCGAGGGCCTCGCCCTCGATGTCCTCGGCGATGATCAAGAGCGGCTTGCCGGCCTGCGCGGCCTTCTCCAGGACCGGGACCAGGTCGCGCGCGCTCGTGATCTTCTTCTCGTGGATCAGGATCAAGCAGTCCTCGAGCTCGGCCGTCAGCTTGGCGGGGTTCGTCGCGAAGTACGGGGACAGGTAGCCCTTGTCGAACTCCATGCCCTCGACGACCTTGAGCTCGGTTTCGCGGCCGGAGCCCTCTTCGATCGTGATCGAACCGTCGTCGCCGACCGCCTCGAAGGCCTCCGCGATCATCTCGCCGATTTCAGGGTCGTTGTTGGCCGAGATCGTCGCCACATGGGCGCGCTCGGTTTTCGACTTGGTCATGCGGGACTGGATCGCGAGGTCTTCCACCGCCGCGGCCACGGCCTTGTCGATGCCGTCGCGCAGCTTGACCGGATTGACACCGGTCGTCAGGTACTTGAGCCCCTCGGTGTAGATCGCCTCCGCGAGGATCGTCGCCGTGGTCGTACCGTCGCCCGCCACGTCGTTCGTCTTCTTCGCCACTTCGTTCACGAGCTTCGCGCCCATGTTCTCGAAGGGATCCTGGAGGTCGATCTCCTTGGCGACGGACACGCCGTCCTTCGTGACGGAGGGGCCGCCGAAGGACTTCTGGAGGATGACATTGCGGCCGCCGGGGCCGAGGGTGACCTTGACGGTCTTCGCGAGCTTCGAGATGCCCGCCCGCACCTTCTGGCGGGCGTCGTCGTCGAACATCATCTGCTTGGCCATTGGAGTTTCTCTTCTAGTCGTTCGTTCGGGGTTGATTCGCTGTGCCGTGGTAGGGGAGTCGGGTCAGGGGGCCTAGAAATCCATGCCGCCCATGCCGCCCATTCCGCCCATGCCTCCCATCTCATCCATGCCTTCCATGCCGCCGGGGCCGCCCTTGCCCTTGGGCTCGGGCTTGTTGGCGATCATGGCATCGGTGGAGAGCAGGAGTTGGGCTACGCTGACCGCGTTCGTGAGCGCGGCTTTGGTGACCTTGGCGGGATCGACGATCCCCGCGTCGAGCAGGTCGACGTACTCGCCCTTGAGGCTGTCGAAGCCCCAGGTCGCGGACTTTTCGCGCAACGCGCGGTCGCACACCACGTCGCCGTCGAAACCAGCGTTGTTCGCGATCGACTTGGCCGGAAGCGCCGTCGCGTCGAAGAGCACGTCGATGCCCATGTTGTAGTCCTCGTCGTCATCGCGAAGCTTTTCGAGGGCCTTGCGGGCGCGCAGCAGGGCGAAGCCTCCACCGGGCAGGATGCCGTCCTCGATCGCGGCGCGGGTGGCATGCAGCGCGTCCTCGATCAGGGCCTTGCGTTCCTTGACTTCGGTGTCGGTGGCTCCGCCCACGTTGATCTGGGCGATGCCCCCGGTCAGCTTGGCGAGGCGCTCTTGCAGCTTCTCGCGATCGTAGTCCGATGTCGTCGTCTCGATCTCGGCCCGGATCTGTGCGCAGCGCGCCTGGATGTCGGCGGACTTGCCTGCGCCGTCGACGACCGTGGTGGAGTCGTTCGTGATGATCACGCGCCGGGCCGTGCCGAGGTCCGCGAGGCGCACCTCGTCGAGCTCGGTCCCGAGGTCCTTCATCACGGCGTTGCCGCCGGTCAGGATCGCGAGGTCCTGGAGCATCGCCTTGCGCCGCTCACCATAACCAGGCGCCTTGACCGCGCAGACCTGGACGATGCCGCGCACGCGGTTCACGACGAGCGTGGCGAGGGCTTCGGACTCCACGTCCTCCGCGACGATCAGGAGCGGGCGCTTCGAGCCCTTGACCGCTTCGAGCAGCGGCAGGAGCTTTTGCACGTTCGAGATCTTGCCCTCGTGCAGGAGGATGAACGGACGCTCGAGGACGCACTCCATCGTGTCCGGATCGGTCACGAAGTGGGCCGAGAGGTAGCCGCGGTCGAACTGCATGCCTTCGACGAGCTCGATCTCGGTTTCGAGGCTCTTGCCCTCCTCCACGGTGATGACTCCGTCGCGCCCGACCTTCTCCATCGCGTCGGCGATCAGCTTGCCGATGGCCGGGGTGTTGTTCGCGGAGATCGTTGCGACCTGGCGGATCTCACCGGAACCCTTGACGGGCTTCGATGCCTTGTCGAGGGCCTGGACCAGGGCCTCGGTCCCATCGCGCATCGCCTTCGTGAGCTTCGCGGGCGCGGCTCCGGCGGCGATCGCGCGCAGGCCGCGCTGGAAGATCGAATCGGTCAGGAGCGTGGCCGTGGTCGTTCCGTCGCCGGCCTTGTCGCTCGTCTTGCTGGCGACCTCCTTCACGAGCGAGGCGCCCATCTGCTCATAGGGATCGGCGAGCTCGATCTCCTCGGCAACGCTGACGCCGTCCTTCGTGATCGTCGGGGCGCCCCAGCCCTTGTCGAGGATCGCGTTGCGGCCGCGCGGGCCGAGGGTGCTGGTCACCGCTTTGGCGAGTTTCTGGACGCCGAGCTGAATCCGCTCGCGGGCGTCGTCTTCGAAAACCATTTGCTTGGCCATCGGGTCTCGTGCTCCTCGTTCTCTTCTGAGGTTCGTTCAGGTGTTCGGATGCCGGTCCGCGGACCTCGGACCCACGCGGGAGGGCGCGGTCCGAGCGGGACTGGAGGGGTTCTTGGGGCGCCCCGAGGCAAGAAGGGTGCCGAGCGTGCGCCCGGAGTCCCAAACTCGTCCCTGGGGGTGAAAAAAAGGCGCATCTTCCCCGAGTTCGGACGGGGGAGAATCGGAATGGATCCCGCTTGCTGCCCATTTGGCAGCGCCAGTGGGGGCGTGGAGGATTGCCTGTCATCATGACAGTGGGGTGTGGGCCGTGCCCGGGGACGGGAGTCGCGGCAGACTGCGGCGCGGCGAAAAATGCGCTCCGATCCCGGGCATTGGGTCCGGAGCGGTGCGAGGATCGAGGCACTCGGTCTTCTCCCCCGCACGATTCTCCATGTCACTCCCGCTCCTCTTCGCCTTCGCTGCCGCGTTCGCCCCCTCCTTCTCCGGCTCCGCGTCCCTGGAGCCCCAGGCCGACCAGCCCAGCCTCGTGCTCGAGACGCCCCTCGGGGAAGAGACCTCCCTGCCGCTCGCTGGACTCGACCTCCCCGACCCCCGGGCGCGCGGCGCGTGGATCTGCAGGCCCGCCGGGGTCGCGGCGGAACCGGGGGAGGCCGACGGCGAAGGCGGGGGGCCGGCCGTTCGGGTCGAACTCGTCGGCGGCGACGTCCTGAAGGCGCGGCTTCTCGGTGGCGAGGGGGAGCGGTTGCGACTTCGACTTGCGGCCGGCCTGGAACTCGAGCTCGGGATCGAACGTTTGCGCGCCCTACGCTTCCCCGACCGCATCCCGGGGGACCGGGCCATCGCGCTCGAGCCGCCCGCCGAGGGCGACCGGCTCGACCGCTGGACCGGGCGCGAGGTGGATCCGATCGCCGGCGCGGTCGAGTCGTTCGATGCGGCCGGTGTTCGCTTCGACAGCGAAACCCTCGGCACGCGGCTCGTCCCCTGGGACGAAGTGGCTGCGCTGTTCCTCGAGGACCTCGGCGGGGGCGAGGGAGGGACGGTCGAGGGTGCGCTCCCCCCGGTGGTGCTCGACTTTCGCGACGGGAGTCGCCTGCGCGGTGAGCTGGTCGGGATGGAGGAGCGCGGGTGTTCGCTTCGGATCGCGGGAACGATCCTCCTGGTCCCCTGGAGCGCGGTCGTCGAGGTGCTGATCGATGATGGCCGTGTCCGCTACCTCTCGGAGTTCGAGCCGCTTCGGGAAAAGGGGCGCGGTTCACCCTTCGGCGACGACCTCGGCATGGTCTGGGAGCACCGGATGGACGAGTGCGTCACGGGGGGGCCGATGGTCGCCCGGCGGGCGGTCGTCCGTCGTGGGATCGGGATGCACGCGCCTTCGCGGCTCACCTTCGCACTCGACGGGGGTTTCTCGCGACTGCGCGGCTCCTGTGCGATCGACGACAGCTCCCTTCGCAATCCCGCCGCCGCCCGAGGCTCGGTGATCTTCCGGGTGCTGCTCGATGACGAGCCCGCGTTCGAGAGCCCGGTCGTTCGGGGCGGCGACGCCCCCCTCGCGTTCGGTCCGATCGATCTGACGGGCCACCGGGAGCTGACCCTCGAGCTGGACCCCGCCGGCGACTTCCGGGGCGATCGCGGGAACTGGCTGCGGCCCCTCCTCGTGCGCTAGGAAGGTCGGGGCGCGGCCGGGTCCCACCGTAGGCTCCTCTTCGGTATCCTCGGGGCCCCGAAGACCCAGGAGGTCCCCATGCGCATCTCGCACTTCGCCCTGTCCGCCGCGCTGCTCGCCCTCGCGCCCTCGCTCTTGCTCGCGCAGGAGGAAGCGCGGTCTCAGGAAGCTCCGCGTCCGCACGACGCGGCGGAGCGCATCGCCGCCCTGCAGAAGGAGTTCAAGCAAGCCATGGCGGACTTCTTCGAGCGCTACCGGGACCTCGAGACGCAGGAGGAGAAGGAGGCCCTCTTCGAATCGTCGTATCCGCAGGTGTCCGACTACCTTCCGCGAGCCTGGGCGATCGTGGACGAGTGCGAACCCGACCACGGCGTTGCAATGGCGCTCGCGTGGATCGCGTCCAGCGCACGCGACGAGGAGCGCGGCCGTGCGCTCGCCAGGCTCGCTTCCGACTTCCTCGATGAGAGCGACCAGATCGTTCTCGCCTGTCAGTCCTGTGGTCTCTACACCGCCGATGACGAGAGCGAGGCATTCCTGCGCGCCGTGCTAGCGGGGAGTTCGAACACCGAGGCGAAGGGACGGGCGCTGTACGCCCTCTCCGGGGTCTTGCGGGGGCGTGCGCGGGAGCTCGGGGACTCCCCGGAGAACGCGGAGAAGGTCGCCGCTCTGCTGGCAGAGGCGGAGGCATCCCTCGAGATGGTGGTCGAGCACCATGCGGCCCTCGGGCAGTTCGACGGAACGCTCGGGGATGCGGCGCGGGCGGACCTTTACGAGATGCGCCACCTCAGCGTCGGCCAGATCGCCCCGGACATCGAGGGGACCGACTTCGACGGGACCCCGTTCAAGCTCTCGGATTACCGCGGCAAGGTCGTGATGCTCGACTTCTGGGGCTACTGGTGAGGCCCCTGCCGGGCCATGATCCCGCACGAGCGGTCGCTCGTGAAAGACCTCGCCGACAAGCCCTTCGCCCTCATCGGAGTCAACAGCGACGCCGACCTGGAGCAGATCAAGCGCGACGCCGAGAAGGAGGGAATCTCCTGGCGTTCCTTCTTCGACGGCGGTGGAACGGGTGGACCGATCGCGACGCGCTGGAACGTCAGCGGCTGGCCGACGATCTACCTGATCGACCACGAGGGCGTGATCCGCTCCAAGGGACACGCCCTGGACGAGGAGCTCCTGCGCAGACTCGTGGCCGAGGCGGAACAGTGATCTTCGCCGGCGCGGGCCCCGGCGATCACTCCTCCAGGTTGCGGTAGTAGACCCCGCGGTTCCCGCCCTGGACCTTGGCGACGCGCAGTGCGCGTTCGGCGTGGCTGCGCAGCGTGCGGACCGAATCGAGGTCCGTCCCGTCGAAGGTCTCGAAGCCGATGCTCGCGCCGACGTCGATGTGTCCCTTCGCGCCCGGCGGGGTTCCGGAGAGCTTCGCGATCTCCTCGGCGAGCCGCTTCACGACTCCGGCCGCGTCGATCTTCTTCGTGTACGGGAGGATCACCGCGAACTCGTCTCCGCCGAGTCGACCCGCAACGTCCTCGACCCGCAGCGCGGCGCGGATCACTTCGCCGACCCGTTCGATGAGCCAGTCGCCGACCGTGTGATCGTGGAGCTTGTTGATCGATCCGAAGCGGTCGAGGTCGATCATCACGAGCGCCATCTCGTGCTTGTGCCGCTGGGCCGCGGAATAGTGTTCGATCAGCCGCGCCTCGAAGCTGCGCGGCCGGAGGAGGTCGGTGCGGTCGTCGTGGGAGGCGCGGTGGCGCAGCTCGCGCATCTCGCCCTCGAGCTGCGCGAAGTCCATCAGGCGCCGCAGACGCAGGCCGATCTCCTCGGCGCCGGTTCCCTCCGGAACGACGTCCCAGAGTCCACTGCGAAGGAGGCGGTCGGCGCGGATCGCGGCCTCGCGGTCGCCTTCGGGAGCGATCACGAGGATCGGGACGGGGGCCTCCTGCTCGCCGCCGGTGCGTGCGTGTTCGAGGGCGGAGAGCTCCACGGTCCCCGGCCGCGCGAGGGCCATCAGGAGGATCGCATCGGGTCGTTCTCGGGCGAGGCTCGCGAGGGTCGCCCGCAGGGTGGGGGAGGTCTCCAGGTCGAAGCCCGCTTCGTGCAGGGCTTCGGGACCGATCCGAGCTGCGTTGCCCCGGTGGTCGCAGAGCAGGATTCTGGGGGCAGAGCTCATCGCTTGGGGGTCGGTGCGGCCCACTTCGGCCGCGAGCCCCTGCCGAGAAAGATCGCGGTCGGGGCCTCCAGGTGCGCCTTGGGAGGGCGCGGGGGCCGATTCAAGGGATGATTCTACCAAGTTGCTTCTCATGTTGGGCGAGTCGGTGGCAGGGCGGCGCGGAGGCGAGCGGACGGGGCGGAGCGGAATCGGTCGTGCCGAGGGTCCAACATTCGGGACCCGCGGGGTGCTTTGGGGGGGTCGGGAAGGAGCGCGAAAAGGAGGGTCGGGAAGCGTGTGGGCGGGGAAGTGCCTAGCGCGGCCCATGATGCGCTATCTCGCCTGGCCCGTGCAGTTCCAAAACCCGATCTTTCCGCCCGGGATGGACCTTGGAGAGCACCCGGAGGGGCTGTAGACTTCTCCGCTCGTTTCGGGCAGTGGAGCCCAAGGTTCCGCCTCGACGAGTCGGACGGATCCGGGGTCGCGATCCCGTTCCGCCCGCTGCTGCCGACCGTTGCCATCGCATGAGTCTTCGCTCCGGACGGCGACGCATTTCCTCTCAATCCTTTCCGCCGGTCCCGCCCGCTCCCCCGTTCGAACGAGCGCTCCGGCCCCACGGGCTTCGGCCCATCCTCTCCGCTCTCCATCCTCGGCGAACCGAGGACCATCCCCTGTACCCAGATAAGGAATGGAATCCCTGACCGTTCAACAACTGATCGACGCCGGAGTGCACTTCGGATGCCGCGTTTCGCGGTGGAATCCGAAGATGGCCCCGTACATTCACGGACGTCGAAACTCGATCCACGTGATCGACCTGCGCGAAACGATGAGGGGCCTCATCCGCGCGCGCAACTTCCTCTACCACCTCGTCTCCGACGGCCAGCAGATCCTGTGGGTCGGGACGAAGCGTCAGATCAAGGGCATCATCGCCGACGCCGGCGAGCGCACCGGGATGCCGGTCGTGACCGAGCGTTGGATCGGTGGAACCCTGACGAACTTCAGCGTGATCCGCAGCCGCCTGCGCCGCCTCGAGGAGCTCGAGCGCATGGAGGAGGACGGCACGATGAAGCAGTACTCGAAAAAGGCGATCGCGTCCCTGCGCCGCGAGCACCGCAAGATCCACCGCAACCTCTCCGGCATCCGTGAGATGTCCGGGATCCCCGGTGCGATGGTCGTCGTCGATCCGGGCCGCGAATACAACGCGGTGCGCGAAGCGCGCAAGATGGGGCTGGCGGTGATCGGCATCCTCGATACCGACTGCGATCCCGACGGCGTCGACATCGTCATCCCCGGCAACGACGACGCGCTGCGTTCGGTCCGTCTGCTCCTCGACAGCCTGATCGAGGCCGTCGAGGAGGGCGCCGCGGCGCACCGCGATCGCCTCGCGATGACCGGCGCCGCGGAACGCTCCGGCGATGCCAAGGACGAGGGCGAGGTCGGAGACGAGCCGCGTCCGACGCGCTCCCAGACGATTTCTCGCCCGCCGAAGAAAGAGGAAGGCGACGCCGCCAGCCCCGCTCCGAGCGAGGAGGCTCCGGCCGAACCGGCCGCGACGCCCGATCCCGTCGTGGCGACGGCTGCCGACACCGACGCGGAGAAGAAGGCGCCGGAGAGCTCCGACGGCTCCGCTTCTTAGCGCAAGCGTGGATACGGCCGGAGCGTGGTTCGCGCCGCGCTCCGGCTGCTCCCGAGCAACGACTGTAGCGGAGTCGCCGCACCCCGAGCCGAGCAGCGCTCGGCTCCGCCGAGGCAGGCTCCGATGAGTCCGGTCCGAAGCCACCCCTGCGTGAGCGGCCGCGGACCGACCCCGAACCGAGAATCTCTCCCCTCCGAATGAATCGCGCCACGGCCGAGGACGGCCGGCGCCCCACCTACGATCGAACGAGACCATGGCGATCACGGCAAAGCTGGTGATGGAACTGCGCGAAAAGACCGGCGCAGGGATGATGGACTGCAAGAAGGCCCTCGAGGCCTCCGGTGGCGAGCTCGAGGCCGCCATCGACCACCTCCGCAAGGCGGGCCTCAAGTCCGCTGCCAAGAAGGCGGAGCGCGAGACCGCCGAGGGCCGCGTCTTCGCGGTGCTCTCGGAGGACGGACACCGCGGCCACCTCGTCGCGGTCGCCTGCGAGACCGATTTCCTCGCGAGCTCCGACGGGTTCATCTCCTTCGTGCAGGGCCTCGCGGATTCGGTCGAAGCGATGGACCCCGACGGCCTCGAGGACGGTGAGCGCCCGTTCCTCAAGCAATGCACCGCGGACGGCCAGACCATCGAGGAGACGATCAAGGCTTCGGTCGGCCAGTTCGGCGAGAACATCCGCCTCACGGCCCTCGAGCGCCTCGAGAACACCGAAGGTCAGATCGGCTGCTACATCCACCACGACAACAAGCAGGGCGCGATCGTCTCGGTCACGACCGGGGCGGACGCGGCGACCGCCGGTCCCGTGCTGAAGAGCCTGTGCCAGCACATCGTGGTCTTCCATCCCGAGTTCATGGACCGCGACGAGGTCCCCGCCGACGCGCTCGACCGCGAACGCGAGGTCATCCTCGCCTCGGACGAACTCCAGGCGAAGCCCGAGGAGATCCGCGGCAAAATCGTCGAGGGCAAGCTGCGCCGCTTCTACTCCGAGCGTTGCCTCGTCGAGCAGCCCTGGATCCTCGACGACAAGACGAGCGTCGGGAAGGTCCTCGAGAAGGAGCTCGGGGCGGGCACGAAGGTCGTCGCCTACGCGCGCGTCCGGCTCGGCTAGGAGCCCGATGAGCTACCGCCGCATCCTCCTGAAGCTGTCGGGCGAGGCCCTCGGCGACCCCGACGAGGGGCATGGCTTCGACATGGCCGCGATCGGCCGGATCGCGTCCCAAGTCGCGGGGCTCTCCCGCCGCGGGGTCGAAGTGGCGATCGTCTGCGGAGGCGGCAACATCCTGCGCGGCGCCTCCTTCGCGTCGAACGGGATGGAGCGTGCGAGCGCGGACTACATGGGCATGCTGGGCACGGTGCTCAATGCGCTGGCGCTCTCGAGCGCGATCGAGGCCGAGGGCATCGCGACCCGCGTCCTGACCGCGCTCGAGATCCGCCAGGTGGCCGAGCCCTTCGTCCGGCGCCGGGCGGTCACGCACCTCGAGAAGGGGCGCGTGGTGTTGCTCGCGGGCGGGACGGGCAATCCGTACTTCACGACCGACACCGCGGCAGCGCTGCGTGCGACCGAACTCGGCTGTGATGTCTTGCTCAAGGCGACCAAGGTGGACGGGGTCTACAGCGCGGATCCGAAAACGGATCCTGAGGCTGTGCGCTACGATCACCTGACCTACATGGATGTGCTGCGGGACGGTCTGCGTGTCATGGACGGCACCGCGATCACCCTCTGCATGGAGAATCGACTCCCGGTGGTCGTCTTCGACATGTTCGAGGACGGCAACATCGAGCGGGTCGTACGCGGAGAAACCATCGGAACCACAATCGGGAGCTAGGGATGGCGTACGAATCGGTGCTCAAGGACGGAAAGGAACGCTTCGAGAAGACGCTCGCGCACCTCGAGGATCAACTGCGGCGGATCCGGACGGGGCGCGCCTCGACCGCGCTCGTCGACAACATCCGCGTGGACTACTACGGGACGCAGACGCCGATCAGCCAGCTCGCGTCGGTCTCGATTCCCGAGCCGCGCCAGATCCTGATCAAGCCCTTCGATGCCTCGATCCTCAAGGAGCTCACCCGCGCGGTCGCCCAGGCGGACCTCGGGTCGGCGCCCCAGGACGACGGCAAGGTGCTGCGCTTGGTGCTGCCCCCGCTCTCTGGCGAGCAGCGCAAGAAGTACTCGCACAAGGTCAAGGAGATGTGCGAGGAGTCCCGCATCGCGCTGCGCAACACGCGCCGCGACCTGAACAAGCACTCGGACGCGATGCAGAAGAGCGGCGAGCTGACCGAGGACGACAACAAGAAGCTCCACGAGGAGATCCAGAAGCTCCTCAAGACCTACGAGGGCCGTGTGGACGAGATCCTGAAGGGCAAGGTCAAGGAGATCGAGGAGGTCTGATTCGGGGCGATGCACGGATCGTCGAGGTGCACCCCGGTGCGGCTTGCAACCGGCCCCGAATGTCGTAGGATTCTCGCCTCAAACGGGGGGCGCATAGCTCAGTCGGAAGAGCAACTGGCTTTTAACCAGTAGGTCCCAGGTTCGAGCCCTGGTGCGCTCACCATCCCCCGTTCCCCGCCGCTCGGCGAGCCTCAGAGCCCGGGGACCGCGTCGGCGGCGCTGAGGCCGCCCAGCGCGCGATAGGCGCGCGCCCAGAGCCCTGCACGGGTCACGCCCGCGAACCCGTAGAGCGCGACGAGCAGCGCGACCCGCAGGCTCGGGAGCGAGCCGAGCCCGACCACGAGCAGGGCTTCCGTGCCCAGGACCGCGAGCGACAGCGCGATGTCGAGCAGGGTCACGCGCAGCGTGCTGCGCGGCGCACCGCGCGCGAGGCGCCAGGCGTGGGTGATGGCCGAGGCGACGCCGCGCTGGTTGTGGGCCAGCGAGTGCAGCGCGAGCTGGTTCACCACCATCAGCACGGCCGCGTACAGGAAGAGCACCGCGAGCGGCGCGACGAGCAGACCCGCGAGCAGCGCGGAGGCGCTTTCGAGTCCGGTCAGCCGCAGCAGCATCACCGCCGGTCCGATCAGCACGAATCCGGCGCCGAGGAGCAGGACGACGAGCATCGACCACAGACCCAGGGAGGCCGCGCCGAGCCCGCGGCCAGCACGCCAGGCCGGGCCGAGGAGCGGAAAGGGTTCCACCGCGCGCGCCTCGGGAACGATGCCCGCTTCGACGACATAGGGTGGCGCCGCGCCGCGTCGGCGCCAGAGCTCGGGGTCGAGCACCTTCGCGAGTCCGACCACGAGCCGTGCGAGGGCGACGAGCAGCGGCAGGAGGAGCGCGAGGACGACCACCAGGAGGAACGGGCTCTCGTCGGGGAGGAGATGAACGAGGTACTGCGGCGCGAAGAGCGTGATCAGGAGCTTCGGATCCCCCGCGCCCGGGAGGACGATCCCGGTCGTCCGCTCCACGAGTCCGAGCAGCGCGTGCACGAGCACGAGGTTCAGGTAGAGGCCCGGATAGAGCGCGCCCGCAAGCCAGCCGAGTCCGGGCCGCCGCGCCCGCCGCACCGCCTGGAGCAAGGCTTCGCCCGCCGCCCGCAGGGGTAGGCGGTCGCTGGGGGAGCCGAGCAGGATCGAGGAGGCCATGGTGGGGGATGCGCAGCGCGCGCGCCGATCTTTCAGGCCATCAGCGCTTCGATTTCATCGGGGTCGGTGGGGACCGCGGCGGTGAGCACTTCCGGATCGCCGCCGGTGACGTGGACGTCGTCCTCGATGCGGATCCCGATCCCGCGCCAGCGCTCCTCGACCGTGTCGTCGTCTTCGGCGACGTAGAGCCCGGGTTCCACGGTGAGCACCATCCCGGGTTCGAGGGGCCGCGATTCCCCGTCCCGGTAGTAGGCGCCGCAGTCGTGCACGTCGAGGCCGATCCAATGGCTCGTGCGGTGCATGTAGAAGCGACGATAGCTCTCCGACTCGATCGCTTCCTCGCGCGTGCCCCCGAGGAGTCCGTGCTCGATCAGTCCGTCGACGAGCACGTCGAGCGCGGCGTCGTGCACGTCGTCGAAGCTCGAGCCGACGTGGCAGCGCGCGATCGCGGCGTGCTGCGCCGCGAGCACCAGGTCGTAGAGCGTGCGCTGCTCGGGGCTGAAGCGTCCGTTCACCGGGAAGGTGCGCGTCACGTCCGATGCGTGGTAGTTCCACTCGTAGCCCGCGTCGATCAGGACGAGGTCGCCGTCTTCGAGTCGCGCGTCGTTCTCGACGTAGTGCAGGATGCAGGCGTTCGCACCGCCGGCGACGATCGTCGTGTAGGCGGGGCCGGTGGAGCCCTTCGAACGGCATTCGAACTCGATCCGGGCCTCGAGCTCCATCTCGAGCATGCCGGGCTTCGCCGCGCGCATCGCGGCGCGGTGGGCGTCGGTCGTGAGCGCCGCCGCGCGGCGCATCGCCTCGAGTTCGGCTTCGTCCTTGCGGAGCCGGAGCTCGTGGAGCGTCGCCTCGGGCTCGATCCATGCGCTCGGGGAGGCTTCGCCCCGACGGCGCGCGGAGCGTGCACGCGCGAGGGCATCGAGTACGTCGCGGTCGCGTGCGCCGCCACCGTCGCTCTCGTAGACCAGGGCCTCGTGTCCGGCGAGGAGTTTCGGCAGGTCCTCGAACAGCGCGTCGACCGGCCGCGCGTCATCGACGCCCAGGGCCTCGACCGCGCGCTCGACCCCGAGCCTGCGCCCCGTCCAGACCTCGGCCTTCGGATCGCGTTCGCGCAGGAAGAGGATGCTCTTCGCCTCCTCGCCGTTCGGCACGAGCAGGAGCGCGGTATCGGGCTCCGTGAAGCCGGTCAGGTACAGGAAGTCGCTCGTCGGGCGGAAGCGGTACTCGCTGTCGGCGTTGCGGAAGGCGGGCGAACCGGAGAAGACGAGACAGGCGGCGTTCTCTTCGGCGAGTCGTTCCAGGAGGGCGCGCCGGTGGGCGCCCGCGTCGATGTCAGCCATGGGGTGGGTCAGCGGGACGAAGGCCCGGCCGGTTGCAGGATGCGTCGTTCGACGCGGGAGAGGAGGCGGGAGAGGTCGCGCTCGAACTGCGCCTCGTCGAAGCCGTCCGCGTCCGAGACGGGACGGCCGAGGTGGATCGCGCGGGGGGCGGGGAGCTCGTTCCTGGCGCGTGCCGCGGCATCGTCGGCCGTGGTGACCGCGACCGGACGCGCGAGGAGTTCCTCCAGCGTCTGTGCGGCGTGCCGCAGGAAGGGAGAGGCGACGCGCTCCCTCGGAACGACGAGCAGCAGCGGGCGTTCCTCGTCGAGCGAGAACCCCGCGCCGCGCGGCCAGGCCTCGCGCCGGTAGGAGATGCGCGCCCAGAGCGTGTGCTCGGGGGACTCG
>DRLC01000220.1 GCA_011053145.1 Planctomycetota bacterium
CACGGTCTTCAACTGGATCGACGGACTGATCCAGCCTCCCGCCGGGGGCTCCTGGAAGATCCCCCTGATCGGTGTCGAACTCAACGGCGAGAGCTTCACCCGCCGCGGCTTCGGATTCCTCGTGACGATCGCCGGAATCATGCTGGTGGGGTTCCTGACTTCGAACGTGATGACCCGCTGGATCGTCGCGCGAATCGAGAAGCTCTTCACCCAGCTCCCCGTCATCAAGCAGATCTACTCCTCGATCAAGGACATGATCGAGGCCTTCGTCTCCGAGGAGAAGAAATTCGACAAGCCTGTCCTGCTCTCGTTCACGAGCGAGCCGGACCTCGAGGTGATCGGCTTCGTGACGCGGGAGGACATGGCGGAGTTCGATTGCCCCGACCGCGTCGCGGTCTACGTCCCGCAGTCCTACAACTTCGCCGCCAACCTGATCGTCGTCCCGAGGAGCCGCATCCGCCCGATCGACCTTCCCGCGGGCGATGTGATGGCCTTCGTCGTTTCGGGCGGGGTCTCCAACGCGACGAGGAATCTCGAGGCCGGCGAAAACGAAGCCGCGGCGTCCTCGGACTGAGACCGAGAACGCCGCGGCAGGAGAAAACGGTCAGCCTGCGGCTGTTTCGAGGAGCCCTGCGTCCCGCAGCGCCCCTTCCATGAACTCCCCGATCAACGAGGGGCTCTCCGTCACGCGCGCTCCGGCACGTTTCAGCGCGGCGATCTTGTCCGCCGCGGTGCCCTTGCCTCCGGAGATGATCGCTCCGGCGTGGCCCATCCGGCGGCCGGGGGGAGCGGTCACCCCGGCGATGAAGCTCACCACGGGCTTCTTGACCTCGGACTCGATGAACTCCGCGGCCTGCTCCTCGGCCGTCCCCCCGATCTCGCCGATCATCACGATCGCGTCGGTGTCCGGATCGTCGTTGAAGGCCTCGAGGCAGTCGATGAAGTTCGTTCCGTTGACGGGATCGCCACCGATCCCGATGCACGTGGACTGGCCGATCCCGCGGGTCGTGAGCTGCCAGACGGCCTCGTAGGTCAGGGTCCCCGAGCGTGAGATCACGCCGACGCGACCCGGCTTGTGGATATAGCCGGGCATGATCCCGATCTTGCAGGAACCGGGGGTGATGATGCCCGGGCAGTTCGGACCGATCAGGCGGGAGTTCGACTCTCGCACGCGCTCCATGACCCGCACCATGTCGAGCACCGGGATGCCCTCGGTGATCGTCACGATCAGCTCGATGCCCGCGTCGATCGCCTCGAGGATCGCAGCGCCGGCATAGGGGGGCGGCACGTAGATCACGCTGGCATTGGCACCGGTGGCTTCACGCGCCTCCGCCACCGTGTTGAACACGGGCAGGCCCAGGTGCTCGCTGCCACCCTTCTTCGGGGTCACGCCGCCGACGAGCTGCGTGCCGTAAGCCAGGGCCTGTTCCGAGTGGAACGTGCCCGTCTTGCCGGTGAAGCCCTGGGTCAGGACCTTGGTGTTCTCGTTCACCCAAACGCTCATGACTTGCCTCCGATGGCCTTGGCGATCTTCTCCGCCGCGTCGTCCAGATCACTCGCCGCCACGAGGGGCAGCCCCGAGTTCTCCAGAATGCTCTTACCCTTCTCCACGTTCGTGCCTTCGAGGCGGACGACGAGCGGCACCTCGAGGTTCACGTCCTTCACGGCCGCGCAGACGCCCTCGGCGATCACATCGCAGTGCATGATCCCGCCGAAGATGTTCACGAGCACCCCCTTCACCTTCGGGTCGGAGAGCACGATCTTGAACGCCGCGGTCACGGTCTCACGCGTCGCGCCGCCGCCGACGTCGAGGAAGTTGGCCGGCTCGGCGCCGTGCAGCTTGATGACGTCCATGGTCGCCATCGCGAGACCGGCGCCGTTGACCATGCACCCGATTTCTCCATCGAGCGCGATGTAGGAGAGTCCGTACTTCGAAGCCTCGATCTCCTTTTCGTCCTCCTCGTGCAGGTCGCGCAGCTCGACGATGTCCGGATGGCGGAAGAGCGCGTTCGAATCGAAGTTGATCTTCGCGTCGAGCGCGATCACTTCGCCCTCCTTCGTCGTGACGAGCGGGTTGATCTCCGCCAGCGAGCAGTCGAGTTCGCAGAACGCCTTCGCGAGCGCCTGCATGAATTCGACCGCCTTGTCCTGCAACGCACCCTCGAGGCCGATCCCCGCGGCGAGGCGCTTCGCGTCCTCGGCGTCGAGTCCCGCCTCCGGCGAGAAGGAAGCCTTCAGGATCTTCTCGGGCGTCTCCGCGGCGACCTTCTCGATCTCCATGCCACCCTCGCTCGAGGCCATGAACACCGGGAGCTGGCATTCGCGGTCGATCGCGATGCCGACGTAGAGCTCGGAATCGATGTTCGAGCCCTCTTCGACCCAGACCGTGCGGACGAGTTGCCCTTCCGGTCCAGTCTGGTGGGTGACGAGCTGCATCCCGAGGATCGCCTCGGCAGCCTCGCGCGCCTCCTCGGAGCTCTTCACGACCTTGACACCGCCTCCCTTGCCGCGTCCACCGGCGTGGATCTGGGCCTTGACGACGGTGACCGGAGTGCCGAGGGCGGTGTGTGCGGCCGCGGCCTCTTCCGGAGTGGTACACGCACGGCCGTTCGGGACGCGCACGCCGAATCGGGCGAGCAGCTCCTTGGCCTGGTATTCGTGGATCTTCATTGGGGTGGTTTCGGCCGGCGGCAAGCCGACCGTGGGGTGGAATCGCGAAGGAAGGCGAAAGAGTCTAGCGACGGCCCAGGAAACGGACCAGGAGGCCGGGACGCTTCCGTGCTGAAACGCCCGGGTTCCGGCGCGTCCCCCCGCTACACTCCCGGGCCCATGGACTTCCCTCCCGGCATCCTCGTCGACCACCAGCTGCGCTCCCTCCTCGGCGTAGCGATCCAGGCCGCTCCCGGTGCGGATCCCCCGGCCGTGGCCCAGATCCAGCCCGCCAGCATCGACCTGCGGCTCGGCCCGACGGCCCACCGCATGCGGGCCGGGTTCCTGCCCGGAACCCAGTCGATCGAAGAACGCCTCCGCAGCCTCTCCACCGAGCGCCTGTCCCTCGAGGGGGAAGGGGCGGTGCTGGAACGCGGCCACTGCTACCTCGTCCAACTCGCCGAGTCCCTGGCCCTCTCCCCGGACCTCTCCGGTCGTTTCAATCCGCGCAGTTCCACCGGACGGTGCGACCTCTTCACGCGCGTCCTGACGCCGGGACATCCGCGCTTCGACGTCGCCCCCACCGGATACCGCGGCCCGCTCTGGATCGAGATCGCTCCCCTCTCGTTTCCCGTCCGTGTTCGGCGCGGGGATCGGCTCACCCAACTCCGCCTCGAAAGCGGGCGAGCCGCGCTCGATGCCCAGGCCGTCGCCGCTCTGCACGCGGAGACCCCACTCGCGTACGGGAACGAAGGACCTCTCCCCCTCGACCGGCTCTCTCTCGACGCCGAGGGCGCCATCGCCCTCGGTGTCGGACTCGAAGGGCGCACGCCGTGCGGCTGGCGCGCCGCCTCCGCCGAGAACGTGCTCGTGTTCTCCGGCGAACGGGCCCACACCCGGGAGGACTTCTGGGAGCCGCTGCGTCCGCTCGAGGGGGTCACCGGTTCCCCCTGCCTCCTGGAGCCGGAATCCTTCACGATCCTCGCGAGCAAGGAACGCATCCGCATCCCCCCCACGGTGGCCGCGGAGATGCTCCCGGTCGACGTCGGCATCGGCGAGCTGCGCAACAACTACGCCGGCTTCTTCGACCCCGGCTTCGGCGATCCGCTCGGGAGCGACGAACGCCCCGGCACGCCAGCGGTGCTCGAAGTGCGTGCACACGACGTTCCGTTCCTCGTCGAAGACGGCCAGGTCTTTTTTCGGCTGCGCTTCTTCTCGCTCTCGGCCCGGCCCGAGCGATCCTATGGAGAGGGGCGGCCGGGCGCGTCCTACCGCTCCCAGGACCTGACCCTCGCCCGCGCCTTCCGGGCGGACTGAGCGTCCTTCCTCATCCGCAGGTATCCAGCTCCGGCGGACCGCCGTCTCCGCCTCCCCCTCTCTTCGGATCGGAACCCCGCCCGCGCCTGCGGCCACCGTCCGAGCGCGAGCGGTTCGCAAGCTTCCGAAAGCGTGGGAGCAGGTCGCCGCGTCCCGTCGTCTCCAGCGCTTCCTCGACCAGCGCCCGCGACTCACTCGCCTTCCACCGAACGAGCGCCTTTTGCATCCGACGCTCGCGCATTCCCCGCGGAACGTAGAGCTCTTCCCCGGTCTGGGGATCCACGCCGGTCACATACTGCACACCGGCGCGCGTCATCGGCAGCGGGATGAACTCCTGCGCCTGCTCCGGTGAGTAGTTCCGCGCCAGCAGCTTCTCGAAGAGCTCGACCGCATCCTCGAGGGTCGTTCCGGGGTGGCCGACGATGAAGTAGTTGACCAGGTGCTGGTCGCGGCCGAGCGACTCGCACTCCGCCTTGTAGTCGCGCTCGTAGTCCTCATAGACACCGAACGACGGCTTGTTCATCACACGCAGAACGCGGTCGGATGCGTGCTCCGGCGCGAGCTTCATGCGCCCGGGCACATGGTGACGGACGAGGTCGTGGTGCAGGGGCAAGAGTTCGCCGTCCTTGCCCCGCAGCATGTCGTAGCGGATTCCCGAGCTCACGTGGGTGTGCTTCACGCCCGGGGTCTCCCGCACCATCGCGAGCACCCGTCGATAGCCTTCCGAAGTGCGGTCGATGCGGAGTGCGGGGCACGGTTCGGGGGTCAGGCAGTCACGGTCCAGGCAGGCGTTGCCGGCCTCCAGGCGCTTGCAACCGAGGCCGTACATGTTCGCGGTCGGTCCTCCGACGTCGGTGATCGTCCCGCGGAAGCCGGGGTCTCCCACGAGGTTTGCGGCCTCGCGCAGAATCGACGCCTCACTGCGGCTCTGGATCGTGCGGCCCTGATGGAAGGTGATCGAGCAGAACGAACAGTCGGCCATGCAGCCGCGGTGTGTGTTGATGCTCCAGCGGACGGCCTCGAGGGCGGGCACCCCGCCTGCCGCATCGTGGTCCGGATGCCAGGCACGCTCGAAGGGAAGGTCATAGAACTCATCCACCTCGACCTGGCTCGCGGGAGCGAGGGGAGGGTGCTGCAGCACGAACCGCGCGCCATGGGCCTGCGCGAGGATCCGTCCCGCGGGCCGGTTCTCCTGGCGCACGCCTTCGAACACCTCACCCAACAGCGCGGGATCGACGGCGAGATCCTCGTAGGACGGCACGAGCCGCGCGTCCGCGGGGACGGAGTCCGCCCGCACGACTTCACAGGTGCCGGCCATCCCCTCCAGTCCCTCCCCCGCGTCGAGACGCCGCGCGATCTCGAGCGCCTGGCGTTCGCCCATGCCCCACACGAGTAGGTCCGCCTTCGAGTCCACCAGGATCGAACGCCGCATCCCGTCCTGCCAGAAGTCGTAGTGCGCGAGTCGCCGCGGCCCCGCTTCCAGTCCGCCGACGACGACCGGCACGCCGGGAAAGTGGTGGCGGGCTTTCGCGGTGTAGCCGATCGTGGCCCGATTCGGTCGGCCAGCGCGCCCTCCGGGTCGGTACACGTCACCGCGGCGCTTGCGCCGGGCCGCGGTGTAGTTGGTGACCATCGAATCGATCGTCCCCGCCGTGACGCCGACGAACAGCCGGGGAGCGGGCAAGCGTCCCCACCCATCTCCGCCTCCGCCCGCTTCCGGGAGTTCCGGCACATCGAGGATCCCCACCCGCAGCCCCTTCGCCTCGAGGTAGCGCCCGAGCGCGGCCGCACCGAAGCTCGGGTGGTCCACGTACGCATCCCCGGTCACGAGCAGGACATCGAGGGAGTCCCAGCCGCGTTCGGCCATCCCCGCTCTGGTTCGGGGAAGAAACATGGGTGAGGAGATCTGGAGTGCTACGGACGCGTCGCCAGGGTGCCGGTCACCCCGGCGGGCCGACCTGGACGCGGCGAGCGAGCACTAGATCGCGCCGTGGCGCTTGCGCTGGCGCTTGTTCACCTTGCGACCACCCGCCGTCTTTTGACGGGAGCGGAAGCCGCCCTTGCGGGCGCGTTTCGTGCTGCTCTTGCGGATCCGGACCTTCATGGGGGCATTGCAGGGGGTCGTGGGGAGCCCGGGGCTCCGCCAGACGGACGGGGAATCCTAGCGATCGAAGCGGGGAGCGCCAGAAAAACCCGTCGGGTTGTCCCCTCCTTCTTCGGACCCGCTATCCCCCGAGGACCACCGCCGCGGCCTCCCCAAGGTTGCCCCGCACCCCCGAGTCCCTACAATCTCACGCGATTCCGGTCGCTCCAAAGGCGCCGGAACCCACGCGGTCCACCCCTCGCCCCTCGGTGCGGGGCCGATCTTCCGCCTCCATCCCCTCCAGTTTCGTCGATTCCATGCGGACGTCCCCGATTCTCGCCCTCCTGGCCCTCTCCTTCTTCGCCACCTCCGCCCGAGCGCAGAGCGACGACGACGGCATGTACTTCACGCTGAGCTTCGGCGGAACGACGACCGACTCGGTCGACCCCCCGGGCCTCCAGGGTGTCGAGTACGACACCGGGGTCTCCTTCTCGGCCGGACTCGGACTCCCGATCACCCGGACGGGGTCCGTCCGCTGGTCGCTCGAAGGTGAGTGGTACACCTCCTTCACGAAGATGCGCCCCCGCTCGCAAGCCCTCTTCCCGGGAACGAAGGAAGACACCGCCCGGGCCTCCGCATTCCTGCTCAACCTGGCCGCCGAATGCCCGCTGGCGACCGACCTCCAGCTCTACGCTGCCGGCGGTGTCGGGTTCGCTCCCGCCCTCGAGTTCGACACGATGGATTCGGGGAACTACCGCCAGCTCGACCGCGACGGAACGGTCGTCCAGGCCAAGATCGGCCTCCGCTACGCGCTGGGTCGCAACTATGACGTCACCCTCGGCTATCGCTACTTCACCTCCGACGGCCTCGACGTGCAGAACCTCACGACGTCGCAGATCGACAACGTGAACTACACGAACCAGGTCATCGAGGTGGGATTCCGCTGGGGAATCTGAACCCGGCTCCGTCCCTGGAGCCTCCGGATCGAAGCGGGGCCC
>DRLC01000221.1 GCA_011053145.1 Planctomycetota bacterium
CGTCTCACCGAACGCTATGGCTCCCTTCCCAGCCCCCAGGGCGAAGACCGTCCGGGGATCGTCCACCGCCTGGACGCGGACACATCGGGTTTGATCGTCGTGGGCCGCAGCGAGGAAGCCGCCGCGGGATTGGTGGAGGCGTTCCGCGGCCACCGCGTCGAGAAGCGGTACCTCGCGATCGTGTTCGGAGTGCCGCGATTCGACTCGGACTGGATCGAGGCGCCGCTCGGCCGGGCGACCGGGCGCGCCGACCGGGTCCGCGTGGTCGAGCCGGGGGAGGGCCGCGACGCGCGTACGTTCTATCGGACCCTCGAACGCTTCGAACGCTTTGCCCTGGTCGAGGCGCTTCCGGAGACCGGCCGCACGCACCAGATCCGCGTCCACCTCGCTTCGATCGATCATCCCCTCGTGGGGGATCGCGTCTATCGCGGTCGCAGGGGACTCTCGCGGAAGCTGCCTAGGGAGGCTCCGGCGCCGAAGCGCCACGCGCTGCACGCCGCGGGCCTCGGCTTCGAGCATCCGGTGACCGGTGAGCCGCTGGCCTTCGAGTCGGCGCCCCCGGCGGACATGGAGCGCTTCCTCCGCTGGCTTCGCGTCAACGCAGCCGGATCTTGAGACGACGCTCGGATTGGCCGTTGAGATTCACCGGCTTCTGGGCACTGCGTCCGTCGTCGCTTTCCACGCGCACCGTGTAGTGTCCGGCGGGAAGGGGGCCGACACGCTGCTCATCCATCTCGAAGCCCTGGGTCAGCCGCTCCATCACTTGGGCATAGCCGAAGATGCCGCTGTACTCCCGACCATCGTCGTCCCGTACCGAGATGCGTCCCGACACCTCGTCCCCGGAGACATCGACGACGGTGACGATCAGGGTCGTTCCCGGCTCGACCGTGAGCGTGGTCTGCGTCGCTTCGGCTTCGCGCACGATGACCCTGGCTTCCCGCGGACTCGCCAAACCCTTGCCCTGGGCGTGCACCGTGTACTCTCCGGGGGAGAGGCCCACGTAGGAGAAGCTTCCGTCCGGTCCGGTTGCGATCATCGAGAACCGCTCCATCGGGTTTCCTTTGCCATTGCGGATGAAGATCGACAGGCCCTCGACGGGAGAGCCCGAAAGGTCGCGGACGTATCCCTCGATACTCCCCCCGCGCTGGAGGCGGAAGTCGATGCCCTGTAGGGAGTCACCCTCCCCGAGCCGGATCCCGTTGTGGACCACGCGTCCGCCGAGCGCCGCCGAGCCGAGGGCAGTGCCGAACGCGCTTCCCCCGGCGGCGACGGTGTAGGTTCCCGGGCGTAGGAAGTGGAACGCATAGCTCCCGTTCTGTTCGGTCGTGAGTTCCGCGAATTGACCCCCGAGGAAGGTTCCGGTCCGGATTCCGCCGTCGGTTGCGAGGCTGACCCGGGCCCCCGGGAGGGGATCGCCGTCCGGACCATAGACGGTTCCTCGGATGCTTCCTCCGGGGAGTTCGAAGTCGAGTTCGAGGGTGCGACCCTCGGGGATCTCGCGGTTGTATTCGACGGTCTCCTGGAGGGCCGCAGAACCGCTGAGGATCTGGACCTGGACGTGGTAGGAGCCCGGGCCGTCGAGTTCGACGGAATAGGCGCCGTCCCCGTCGATCGACGCGAGCTTGAGTCCGGAGAAGTTGTCCTTGCCCGCCGGAGTGAAGGTGATCACCCCTTCCCCGACCGGATCGGATGCGGAGGTGATGCGACCCGAAACCTGGACCGGATTCTCGGGCGGGGCTCCGAGCACGACGTACGTTTCCTCGCCGTCGATCACTTTCACGGGCTGGAAGACCAGGTTGTCCATCATCGAGGCGACATCGTCGATGCTCTCACCGGCCCCTTCCTGGACCCGGACCCCCGAAATCGTCCAGTCACCCGGGTCGAGGTGTTCCAGCAGGAAGGTTCCGTCGGCGCCGGTGAGCGTCAGGGATGAGAGGAACGTGGAGGTGTTCTGGGCGATGACGCGCGCGTCCGCGAGGGGATCGCCGTTCTTGCCGTAGAGGATGCCCCGAATCCTTCCCCCCTCGCGCAGCGTGAGAACGATTCCGGTGGTTCGTTCACCGGGTTCGACCGTGACGTCGACCGCGGGGCTCGAACCCGAGCCGGGGGCGGTGGCCACCAACGAGACCGTTCCACTCTGGAGGCCGTACAGTTCGAAGGAGCCGTCGGCGACGCTGTGGGCTTCGGGTTCCTGTCCCTGCTCGAGGAGACGCGCGAGCGCCTGGGAGCCCTCGGTCCGCACGGTCACCTTGGCACCCGCTACAGGTTCGCCGGTTGGCGAAAGGACGCGCCCGGAGATCTGGGCCGCCACCTCGAGGGGGATCACGAGCGGCTTCCCCTCATCGGTCGGCATCTCCAACTCCACGATCGTCGAGGGCGCGTAGCCCGGAGCCGAGACGCTGAGGTCCCACGTCCCGCGCCGGACCTCGCGGATCTCGAAGCGGCCGTCCGCGTCCTGGACCGAGAGGGTGCGGCGGTCCTGGGGGCGATCGTCCTCTCGACCTAGCCTCGCGAAGGCGCCGACGATCCCGTGGGGTCGGATCGAGACCTCGAACGCTTCGACCGGATGGCCTGCCGTGTCGACCACACGTCCTCGGATCTTCGACGGGGGCTCGAGCGTCAGGACGAGATCGTGGCTGTCCGGAGAGATCCCTTCGAGGCGCGCGATCCAGGGGGTGTCGTCCGGGGCTTCTTCCGGCGGGGCCGCCCATGCCAGGACCTCGAACGGGCCCTTTCCGAGTCCGGAGACCCGGAAGTGTCCGCGCTCATCCGAGGTCGCCGCTCCCTTCGCACCCTTCGATGCCTGGATCGCGGCGGCCCCCATCCTCGCGCTCGGGTCGAAGCCCACGCGGACCTCGGCCCCGGCGACGGATCGCCCTCCGAGGAAGCGGACCTCCCCTTCGATCGAGGCTCCAGACGAGAGGGAAAGGAGCACGTCCTCGAGCGTGGCCCCATCCACCACCTCGATTTCCACCGGCTCTCCCTGGAGGAATCCATCCGCGCGGGCGAAGACGTTCTGCCGTCCCTCGGGAACCCCCTTGAGCTCGAACGTCCCGTGCTCGTCCGCCTCGCCGCGGACACGCTGCCCCGTGGGGAAGCCGAAGAGGAACCGGCCCACCACGAGGACTTCGGCGCCGGGGATCGGGGATCCATCCGGGTCGACGACCAGACCGCGCAACGTCCCGCCGACGCGCATCTCCAGGTCGAGCTCCATGGTCTGGCCGGGTTCGATCTCGATCCCCCCGCGCTGCGTGTTCGCGAGCTCTTCGTTCGTGAGGGTCACGAGCAGGGTTCGACCGGGGAGGACGGCCCGCAGTTCGAAGCTCCCATCCTCGGTGACCGGCGCGCTGCGGGTGAAGACCCAGTCCCGGTCCATGGAGCCCATCGACAGGTTGTCGGAATCGATGTCGAGCGCGGCCCTCGTCGCGAGCCTCACCTCGGAGGAGATGCCCTCGGGAAAGTGGACCCGTCCTTCGATCGCTCCCCCCGTCATCGGCTGCAAGAGGATCGTCCCGCCCGTCCCGACCTCCACGTGCTTGGGATCGCCCGTGAACAGGAAGCGCCCATCCACGACCAGCCAGGCCTCCTCGGTGTCTCCAGGGACCGGGATTTGGAAACTCCCGGCCTCGTCGACCGGGGCGGTCGCGAGGAGTTCGGGGGGGGCGGGCTTGCCCTCCGCGAGCGTGGCGACCAGGCCGCCGACCCCATACATCTCCTCGGGTGAGGGCCGCCGGGAGAGCGAGAGGACCTGGAGCGTTTCGTCGAACGGCACTCCCTCCGGGACCGCGACCCGTCCGACGATCCGGCACTCGGCCCCGCTGTCCCACTCCCCGAAGCGCCGGGTCTGGGTGTCCACGATCCGACGGTCGGCGCCCGGGGCCTCCGTGTCCGCCTTCGGCCGTGGGCCGGGGGCCGGTGGGGACGCGTGACCAGGGCCGGCAACCTCCTCCTCCGGGTCGCCTCCGATGGAACGGCTGGGGGCTCCACCGCGGGAAGAGGGCCAGAAGAACGCCACGAGCGAGACGCAGACCAGGACCAGCGCGAGGAGAATCGCGGGGAGAGACTTCATTGGGGGTCGAGAGTAGGGGCTCAGGGATCCAGGGCGAGGGTACGGAGGCCCGCGGGGGGTATTCGGAAGCAGCCCGGGGAACTCCGAGCGGTCTCGCGACCTTCGCGGCCGCGAATCTTCGTAGAATCCCCGGCCATTTCGTACCGGCCGAACGCGCACCCGATCCCCCCGATGGACTCCCACTCCACCCCCCGCAGCGAACCCACCGCCTCCGATGAGGTGAGCGCCTGGATCGAGGAAGTCTGGCGCGGAGCGGTGGCGCGGCACCCCGAGCGCAAGAGCGCCTTCACGACGAGTTCCAACATCGAACTCGCTCCGATCTACGGCGGGGCCGCGGATCGTGGGATGCCCGGCTGCTACCCGTACACGCGGGGAGTTCGTCCGACGATGTATCGCGGCCGCTTCTGGACGATGCGCCAGTACGCGGGCTTCGCGAGCGCTCGAGAGACGAACGCGCGTTTTCGCATGCTGCTCGACAGTGGGCAGACGGGCCTCTCGACGGCTTTCGACCTGCCGACCCAGATCGGCTACGACTCCGACCACGCGCTCGCCCTGCCCGAGGTCGGGCGCGTCGGAGTACCGATCAACAGCCTCGCGGACCTCGAGCGGCTCTTCGACGGGATCCCGCTCGGGGAGGTCTCCACCTCGATGACGATCAACGCCACGGCGACGATCTTGCTCGCGATGTACGTGTCCCTCGCGCGTCGCCAGGGAGCCGCGCCGGAACGAATCCGCGGGACGGTACAGAACGACATCCTCAAGGAGTACGTGGCGCGTGGGAACTATCGCTTTCCGGTGCAGCCCTCGCTCAGGTTGACGACCGACCTGATGGCCTTTTGCCGCGAGCATGTCCCGAACTGGAACACGATCTCGATCTCCGGCTATCACATCCGCGAGGCCGGCTCGACCGCGGTGCAGGAGCTGGCCTTTACGCTCGCGAACGGGCGCACCTACGTCCGCGCAGCCCTCGATGCCGGGCTCGCGGTGGACGACTTCGCACCGCGCCTCTCCTTCTTCTTCAACGCCCACAACGACCTCTTCGAGGAGGTGGCGAAGTTCCGTGCAGCGCGGCGCATGTGGGCGCGCATCATGCGCGAGGAGTTCGGCGCGAAGAACCCGAAGAGCTGGATGCTGCGCTTCCACACCCAGACAGCGGGGTCGATGCTGACGAGCCAACAGCCCGACAACAACATCGTGCGCGTGACCGTCCAGGCCCTCGCCGCGGTGCTGGGAGGGACCCAGTCCCTGCACACGAACTCGCGTGACGAGGCGCTCTCGCTGCCGACCGAGGAGTCGGCGCGCGTCGCCCTGCGCACGCAACAGATCCTTGCGCATGAATCGGGAGTCGCCGATGTGATCGACCCGGTCGGCGGCGCGCCCTTCGTCGAGGCCTTGACCGACGAACTCGAGGCCCGCGCCAAGGCGTTGATCGACGAGATCGACGGTGTCGGGGGCGCCGTTCGTGCGATCGAGACCGGCTTCCTGCAGCGTCGCATCCACGAGAGTGCGCTCACCTGGCAGCGCGAGGTGGAGGCGGGGGAGCGTATCGTCGTCGGCGTGAACGCGTTCGAGACCGAGGAGGAGCCCCCCGAGTTGTTCCGGCCGGACGAAGGGGCGCGCGACGAGGTCCTCGCCGACCTCGCTCGCGTGCGCGCGTCCCGTCGCGCGGAAGACGTGGAGGCGCGGCTGGCGGCACTCGGAGAGGCCGCGCGTGGGACGAGCAATCTGATGGAGCCGATCCTCGCCGCGGTCGAGGCCTACGCGACGGTGGGCGAGATTTGTGAAGTCCTCGAGGGCGTCTTCGGACGCTACCAACCCCCGGAGGTCCTGTAGTGGATGCCCTCGGGCCCCTTTCCCTCGGACTGCATCACGTCGCGATCGTCGTGGCCGACCTCGACGAGGCGCGGAGTCGCTACGTCGATGTCCTCGGGTTCGAAGCCGACGAGCCGGAGTTCGTCCCGGACCAGCGCGTCAACGTGCTCGTCTGCCGCACCGGGGGGCAACGCATCGAGCTCGTCGCCCCGGCTTCCGAGGACTCGCCCGTGACCCGTTTCCTCGAGAAACGCGGCGGAGGGCTCCACCACCTGGCCTACCTCGTCAGCGATCTGGAAGCCGCGCTCGCGCGCCTGCGGGGCGCCGGCTGGAGGCTGATCGACGACGCCCCGCGCCCGGGCGCCCATGGAACACGCATCGCATTCGTGCACCCCAGTTCCACCGGGGGTGTTCTGACCGAACTCGTCGAGGATCGACAAGGAACATGAGCAAGACGGAAACTCCCACCGAGCGCCTGCACCGCATGCGCGAAGCCTCCCTCGCCGGGGGCGGTGAGCGTCGCATCGAAGTGCAACACAAGAAGGGGAAGCTGACCGCGCGCGAGCGGGTCGAGCTCCTCGTCGATGAAGGGTCCTTCGTCGAGATGGACCGCTTCGTCGTTCACCGCTGTCGCGATTTCGGGATGGAATCCCAGCGCATCCTAGGCGACGGTGTCGTGACCGGGCACGCGCGCATCGACGGCCGCCCCTTCTATCTCTACAGCCAGGATTTCACGGTCTTCGGCGGTTCGCTCTCCGAAACGCACGCGGAGAAGATCTGCAAGGTGATGGACATGGCGCTCAAGGTCGGCGTCCCGATCATCGGCCTGAACGATTCGGGGGGTGCGCGCATCCAGGAAGGGGTCCGTAGCCTCGGCGGTTACGCGGAGATCTTCTGGCGCAACACCCAGGCTTCCGGAGTCGTCCCGCAGATCTCCGCGATCATGGGGCCGTGCGCGGGAGGAGCCGTCTACAGTCCCGCGATCACGGACTTCATCTGCATGGTGGAGGGCACGAGCTACATGCACATCACCGGGCCGGACGTGGTCAAGACGGTGACCCACGAGGAGGTGACCAGTGAAGACCTCGGCGGAGCGTCCGTGCACGCGTCGCGGTCCGGGGTCGCCTCCTTCACCTCGCCCGACGACCGGGCCTGCCTCGCGCACCTGCGTCGACTCTTCGGGTACCTGCCCCTCAACAATGCCGAGGGTGCTCCCTTCATTCCGAGCGACGATCCCTCCGACCGCACCGAGGAGCGCCTCGACACGATCGTCCCCGAGGATCCGAAGAAACCCTACGACATGCACGAGGTGATCGGCCTCGTCGTGGACGAGGGCTCCTTCCTCGAGGTCCACGAAGGCTACGCCCAGAACATCGTCGTCGGTTTTGCACGGCTCGGCGGGCACGTCATCGGCGTCGTCGCGAACCAACCGGCGGTCCTCGCCGGCTGCCTCGACATCGCTGCCTCGATCAAGGGAGCGCGGTTCATCCGCTTCTGCGATTCGTTCAACATCCCACTGCTCACCTTCGAGGACGTCCCGGGGTTCTTGCCGGGGACGGAGCAAGAGTACGGCGGGATCATCCTGCACGGCGCGAAGCTCCTGTACGCCTACTGCGAAGCCACGGTGCCGAAGATGACGGTGATCACGCGCAAGGCCTATGGCGGCGCCTACGACGTGATGAGTTCCAAGCACGTTCGCGGCGACCTGAACCTCGCCTGGCCCAACGCGCAGATTGCGGTCATGGGAGCCGCCGGAGCCGCGCGCATCATCCACCGCGCCGAGATCCGCGAGGCGGACGATCCGGCCGCGATGGAGGCGAAGCGCACGGAGGAGTACGAGGAGACCTTCAACAACCCGTACATGGCCGCGGAACGCGGGTTCATCGACGACGTGATCGAGGCCCACGACACGCGTCCGACCCTGATCCGGGGTCTCGAGCTCCTGAAGACCAAGGTCGAGGTGCGCCCGACCCGCAAGCACGGCAACATCCCCCTCTGATCCACTCCGACCGATGTTCAAGCGAATCCTAGTGGCGAACCGGGGCGAGATCGCCCTGCGCGTGATGCGGACAGCGAGGGAGATGGGGATCGAGAGCGTGGCGGTCTTCTCCGATTTCGACCGCGACGCGCTGCACGCTCGCCTCGCCGACGAGGCCGTCTGTCTCGGCGGATCCGTGCCGGCCTCGAGCTACCTCGACATGGACAAGATCCTCGCGGCAGCGGAGCGAACCGGCGCGGAGGCGATTCACCCCGGGTATGGCTTTCTCGCCGAGAACGCCGAGTTCGCGCGCCGTGTCGAAGCCGCCGGCCTGGGCTGGATCGGACCCCCGCCGAGCGCGATCGAGTCGATGGGGGACAAGATCGAAAGCCGCCGCCTGATGGTCGCCGCCGGGGTGCCCTGTGTCCCCGGGTTGAAGGATCCGGTCGCGGACGCGGCCGACGCGGTCGCGGCCGCGGAGGGGATCGGCTATCCGGTCGCGATCAAGGCGGCGGCGGGCGGCGGCGGCAAGGGGATCCGGATCGTTCACGAGCCCGACCAGATCGAGTCCGCATTCCTCGCAGCCTCCGGGGAGGCCGTGGCGGCCTTCGGTGACGGGCGGCTCTACCTCGAGCGCTACATCGAACACCCGAGGCACGTGGAGATTCAGGTCCTGTTCGACTCCCACGGGAACGGAACCTCCCTCGGTGAGCGCGACTGCACGGTCCAGCGGCGGCACCAGAAGTTGATCGAGGAAGCACCCTCACCGGTCGTCTCACCGGAGATTCGCGCCCGCATGGGGGAGGTTGCCGTCGCGGCGGGCAAGGCGGTCGGCTACGTCGGC
>DRLC01000222.1 GCA_011053145.1 Planctomycetota bacterium
TCCGCACCCCTCCGAAACGCCTCCGTCACCACCTCGCCCCCCTGCGTTCGAACCTCGGCCTGTCCCCCGAGCACCGCGTCCGCATCGGCTTCGAGCGCCGCCGCAGGCCGCGGCGTGGGAAGTCCTCCCTCCTCTTCCGGACAGAACCCAACCGCCACCTCGCCCCGTTCCCCGAGCCGCTCCACGAGACCCGCCTCCACCCGCGTCTCCCCGTCATAGCGACAGCGCCTCCCGAGCAGGCAGGCGCTGACGAGGACCGGGAGACCGCCGATGGAGGAAGCGTCGCTCATCTCACCAGGCTATCGCCTTCACCGATGGTGTCGCACCGACAGCCAGGCGTCCCAGACGGAGAGGCTTTGGCGGGCTCGGCCGGCTCCGTCGAGGAGGCCGTTGTCGCGCCAGATCAGGAAGCTGGGGTCGATGGGGATGCCGTAGACGGCGAGGCGGGCGAGGCCCAGGTCGTAGTCGCGCGGCACGAACCAGACGACGAACTCGGCGTTGAGGAGGGCGGCTTGCCAGAGGAGGGAGTTCGTGTAGCGGGCCTGCCAGACCTCGCGGCCCTCTCCATGGATGGAGTACGCGGGGATGTCGAGGTCCTCGGCGATGTAGCCCGTTTCGGTGATGGCGACCGGTTTGCCGGGGGCGAGGGCGGCGATCGAGAAGAGGTGGTCCGGCGCGATGCGGCGGGGGTTGCCGATCGTTCGGATCGTCCCGTAGTCGAGATCGAGGAACGGATAGCTCGAAATGCCCACGTAGTCGGACCAGAGGAGCTCGAGACCGGTCAGCTCGAGGAAGTCCTCGCGCGTCGCGTTGGTCGTGTCGGCCTGGACGGTGATGAAGATCGGGAGGTTCGGATTCTCCGCCCTCAACGTCGCGTAGACCTGGCTCGCGAGCGTGACGAACTCGAGGAAGGGATGCTCGTAGGCGTTCTGGAAGCCGCCGTTGCACTCGATCGCGTAGGCGAAGTAGTCCGGCTGGAAGCGTGCGATCAGATAACGGCACCACTGCGTGTAGGCCGCGATGACCTCCGGGTCGTCGAAGGTTCGGTTCTGCCAGCCCGCGGGCAGCGGAAGGTTCGTCGACGAACCGCGGTAGTCGGCGAGCTCCCCGCCGCGGTTCGTGTTCTGTGGCGTCGCCGAGACGTAGACCTTCTGTCCGGGCCGGATGGCGGCGACCTCGGCGTCGATCTCGGCCACGAGGTTCGGATGGAACGGGAGGCCCGCGGCGGCTTCGACCCACGGGACGCCGGAGTCCTGGTGGAACGTGATCAGGTCCGCGTGGTTCGCGATGAAGTCGTAGGTTTCGTTCTGGGCCTGCAGCGTGAAGTCGTAGGGGAAGCCGGTGAACCCCATGTGGAACGGGCGTGTCTTCGGGAGCAGGACCGGGGCTGCCCTCTGCGTGGAAACGACCGATGAGAGGGCGAGGAGGGCCGCGAACAGGCCGAGGAGTGTCTTGGAGAGCTTCATGCCGGAACGGATGCGGACGGCCGCAAAACGTGAAACGGATTCCGGATCGGCGCCGCCGGGGATCAGTATCCGCGCTCGTCGAGCGGGATTTCGCGTTCCGCGATGGAGAGGCGGACGAGTTCGGCCTCGTCCGCCGGTACGCCGGGCGCGCTGGGTCCGATCCAGGTTACCCGGGCGATGTACGCGGCGGTGGGATAGATCGACGGAAGCTGGCGCACGAGCTCGTTGGCGCCCGGGAGGAGCGTTTCGTCGAGGCCCGTGGAGGCGATCATCGCCGCCGCGGAGGCGCGGCTGAGGCGAACCGCGAGGACGTCGAGCACCAGGCGGTCGGCGGCGGAGGGAGTGGTGAAGGAGAGTTCGCGCGATTCGCCCGGCGCGATGCGGTTGTCGCCGAGCTTGCGGGCCGGGCTCCACTCCCACCTCTGGCCGATGCGCTCCGTCGCTTCGAAGATGACGTTCCCTGCCGCGTCGAATCCGCGCAGGCGCACGTGGAGGAAGCGCTCCGGGTCGGCGGTCGGAATCGCGTGCCCGGCGTGCGCGTTCGTGAGCACGACGATGAGATCGTCTCCCTCGCGCCGCGTCTCGATCTCCAGCCCGCTCCGCCAACCGTTCGCGGCGCGTTCTTCAAAACCGTCGAAGGTCTTCGGAATGCCGCCACCGGGGAAGCCGTGGCGGGGAACGTCGCGCTCGGGGAGGTCGGCGCGGTTTTCCGCGAGCGGGCGGCGTACCCGCGGCATGTGGCAGGAACTGCAGTCGGTCGGTGCGTGGCCCGCGTCCCCGCTTTCCTCCACCGTCGTGAACCAACACACCAGGTTCGGCGTGAGGGCTTCCCCCTTGGGATCGTGACAACGCAGGCAGACCGAGCGCAGCTCGTCGGGCCTCGGAAGGACCGGGTGCGGGGCCTCGGAGGACTCGTGCACACCGAGCACCGTCGTGCGTCCGCGCTTGTCGAGGCGCAGGTGGCAGACCGCGCAGGTGATCGCTTCGTCGCGCAGCCCCGCATCGAAGCGCGGGTTGGGCTCGAGGGCGGGGCGGAAGAGGTCGTCGTCCACCAGCCCGATCGCGACGGACTCGCGCTGGTCGGCGAGCGGGATGTGGCAGTTCAGGCAGAGCCACTTCGGGGAATCGGGTTTTGCGAGTTCGGCCTGGAACTGGAGGTCCTCGAGCGCATGCGCATGGGTCGACTGCTTCCATTCCCGGTAGATTGCACCGTGGCACTTGCCGCAGTCCGCGGCGCGAATCCCGGCCAGGGACTGGGGCGGGGGCATGTGCGGGAGCAGGAACGCGAAGGGCTGGAGCTCGGGGTCGAAGCGCGACTCGAGCGGCGTGATGTCCCGTTCCGGCGGAACGGGTGCCGGACTCCCGCCGCACGATGTGGCGACGAGCGCGGCGGCGAGGAGCGAGAGGGCGCGCGGGCGCCGGTCAGTGGGCGGCTTCTTCATCCACGCTCGCACGGCGCTTCGCCGAGAGGAAGTCCCAGATCACGTCGACCGCGTCGATGTCACCGCAGGTCCGGCCGACGATGCGTTTCGGCAGGTAGGAGCTTCGTCCCGGCAGCGTGTGGCCCCCACCGATCACCCGGTAGAGCAGCACCTCGGGGTCCGCGCCATCCTTCGACCAGCTCTGGAGTTCGACCCGACACCCGTCCAGCTTCTTCGGGTTCGCGAGCAGGCGCCTCGTGGGCTTGGGGTCGAGCCCGTTCCGCTTCGCCCACATCGACGCCGCGCGCTCGACCGCGACCACTCGCCCGCGGCTCTTCGGCTTCGTGAGCTTCGCGAGGCGCGGGAAGAGCTCGAGCGTCACCTCGCCGCCTGCGTACGGCATGATCGGGTCTTCGGTGCCGTTCATGAAAAGCACCGGGAGCGGCGCCGCCGGTGCGAAGTCCTCCGCGAGTGGCTCGGGGATCGAGGA
>DRLC01000223.1 GCA_011053145.1 Planctomycetota bacterium
CCTCGCGGACAACATCGCCGAACTCGGCTACCGCCAGACGAGCCGCCGCCACAACGGCTACTTCGGGGCGCGCATCCTCGCGAACGATGACGACGACGTCGCGGTGCAGGCCCACCTCGTCCGCCGGGGAGAAGTCCCCGGACAACCGGCTCGCGTCGGTGTCGGAGTCGGCGCCTACGCGATCCGCCTCGACACGCCCCGTGAGAATGTGTTCGCGATCGCGATCCTCGGGACCGCGGAGTACGACCTCGACACCGAAATCCCGATCACCTTGAGCGCCGAGCTGGGGTTCGCGCCCTCGATCACGACCTTCGACGACGGCGACAACGTGAAGGACCTGCGCCTCCAAGCGCAGGCCCGCCTGAGCGATTCGGCTGCGTTCTTCCTGGGGCTACGCGTCCTGCAGACGAACACCGCGCGCGATCACAGGATCGACGAAGGAATCCACGCGGGGATTCGGCTCGCGCTCTGAGGGTCGATCAGGGGCGCCGGAAACGGAGCACGTAGTTCTCCTTCAAGCCCTCGACCTTCGGCTCGTCCACGAACTCGAAGCCCGCGGCTTCGATCTCGGAGCGGACCACGTCCTTGCCCGCGCGCACGTGGCTCAGGAGCCATTCGCGGGTCACGCCTTCGATGCGCTCGAAGTCGACGACGACGAGCAGACCTCCGGGGCGCAGAGCGCGGCGGATCGAATCGAGGTTGCGGTCGGGGAACTCGAAGTGGTGGTAGGTATCGCAGACGAACGCGACGTCGATCGATTCGGCCGGCAGGTCCAGTCGATCGAGGCCGGTGAGCACGGTCTTCGCCTGCGGGTAGCCCTCGGTCTCGATGCGCTCGTTCAGGTGTTCGATGAAGCGCGGGGAGATGTCCACCTCGAAGACGACCCCATCCCGGCCGACCGCATCCGCGAGCGCACCCAGGAAGAGCCCCGTGCCGGCGCCGACATCGGCGACACGCATGCCCGGCTCGAGATCCAACGTCGCGACGATGCCCTGGTGCTCGCGTGCGACCTCCCGCGATTCTCCCTCGAAGCGATCGACGAACGCCTCCACGTCGAGGTCGTCCGAGAGGAACACGTCGTTGATCCCGGGAGCGACGCTCTCGGGCATGGGTTCCGCGGCGCGGTTGGAGCGGCACGCGGAAACGGAGAACAGGCAGAGGGCGAGGAGCGGGCCGAAGGCGGCGTGGCGGAGACTCATCGTGGCGTCGTCGTGGAGAGGGAAGGGCGGATTCAGGAACCGAAGAAGTCGGCCCGTGCCGCGAGTTGTTCGGGCGTCGGGTCCGAAAGGGGCCGGAACTCGTCGCCGTCGAGCTCGTAGCCGATGACGCCGAGGGCAGAGGCCAGATCGGGAGGGTCGGTGCCCTCGATCGATCGGGCGTAGATCCTACAGAGATCGCCGCCGGCCACACGCTCGAGGATCTCCTGGACGCTGTCCTCGGGAAAACCGCGCCCCTTCGCGTCGTACTCCTTCATGGCGGTCTTCACGAAGTCGACCAGCCCCCGTTTCCCGCCCGAGACGCGCCGCATCTCGAGATCGAGGGCGAGCATCGTCAACGGCTGGAGCATATACATGCGCATGGACCAGACCATCAGGTCCTGACCGGATTCCCAGTTCTCGGCGAGGAGGGAAGCCTTGGTCGCGGACGGGATGTCCGTTGCGAAGCTCGCCATCCTCAGGGGCGACTGGAACGAGGCGAAAAAGCCCTCGCGGTCGATGAGGCCGGCGCGCAAGAGGACATGGCGAGAGAGGTACTCGGTCACGCTCTCGTTGACCCAGAGGGTCTTCGAGGAGAAGGACTTGGTGTAGTCGGGGTGGCGGATCCCCTCGACGTGAACACGCTCGGCGCACCAGAGGTGGAAGAACTCGTGCGCGATGATCCCCCATTGCGCGTCGAGAGGCATCCCCTGCGTCATGAGGATCAGGGTCGAGAAGGAGTGCTCGAGCCCCGAACCACCACCGTTCGAGGTGTAGGAGAGCAGGAACTCGTAGCGGTCGTACGGGAGCCCCCCCATCATCGAAGCCGCCGCTTCGACGATGCGTTTGCACCCATCGACGACATCGTCCACCTCCCCGGCCGGGAGACCGTGAACGCTCACCTCGAGCGGCCGGCCGCCGGCCTCGGTCTCGACAGTGGTGAGGTCGGGCGCGAAGAAGACCGGCGAGTCCTCCAGTCGATAGAAGGACGGGGCCGAGTAGCGACCTTCATCGTCCGCTTCGAGGACCGTCGCCGTCTTCCAGCCATCGGGGACCTCGAAGGACACCGAGTAGGGCTCGTCGAGGCGACCGGGCACGAAGGCGACGAGGGAAACCGGGGTCACGTAGGCGTAGTCGTCGCGGATGCGGTTCGACTCGACATCGATGATCGTTCCGTGGGAAAGCACGCCGCTGGAGATCGACTCGGCGACGTAGTCGACCCGCAGATCCCGAGCGCCGTTGGCGTGGATACGCAGATGGGAATCATCGACGCGCTCCACATCCAGTGCATGGCCGGCGCCATCTGTCGCGGTGAAGTCCTTCGCGAAACGCCCGAAGTCGGCGGGATGGTAGGCACCGGGGGTCCAACGCGCGATCCACAGATCCACGTCCTCTCCAGACGGATTCGCGAAGCTCTCGTGGACGCGGAAGACTTTCGCTCGAGTGTCGATCGAGATGTCCACGTCGAACTGCGCCGTAGCGGGAACCGCGAGGAAGAGGAGCGTGAGGAGGGTCTTCATCGGGAGAGGGGCTGGGGGAAGGGGATCTCCCCTGGGTGACTTCCGGTTTCAGCGCCCGGCTTGGCAAAGCCAAACCGGGCGCTGAAACCGGAGGTCACCCAGGGGAAACCCCGGCAGTGGACCAGGCATCAATCCGCGAGGGCCCGTCCGACGATTTCCGTGACGTCGCGGGAGAGCCCTTCCTTGCTCCGAATCCGCTCCAGCTCGCCCTTCATTTTCGCTTGGCGGGCCTTGTCGAAGCGCCTCCAGGGATTGAAGGCGGAAACCATGCGCGAGGCGACCTGGGGGTTGATCCCGTCCAACGCCAGCACCTTGTCCGCGAGGAAGCGGTAGCCCTCGCCGTCGGCGCGGTGGAAGTGCACCGGGTTCGCGAGGGCGAAGGCCCCGACGAGGGCGCGCACGCGGTTCGGGTTGGTGAGCGAAAAATCGGGATGCTCCGCGAGTTCGAGGACTCGCTCGAAGGTGTCGGGGGCCGAGGAAACCGCTTGGATCCGGAACCACTTGTCGAGGACGAGCGGCTCGGACTTCCAGCGCTCGTAAAACTTCCCGATCGCGGCCTCACGCGCGCCCCCGGGCGTGCGAACGAGACAAGCGAACGCGGCCTCGAGGTCCGTCATGTTGTCGGCCGCATCGAATTGCGCACTCGCGCGCGCGAGGGCGTCCGCCTCGCCGGTCGCGGTGACGAGGGCCAGCGCGAGATTGTGCAGACGCCTGCGGTCGATCGCGTCCTTGTTGACCCCCGCTCCCGGTCGCGGCATCGTCGCCTCGAGCACGGTCTCGAGTTCACCGCCGAGTCGTCGTCCGAGCTCCGCAAGGAAGAAGCGGCGCGCCGCGTGGAGTGCGTCTGGGTCGACGACGTCCATCGCCTGCGCGAGCGCCGGCTCGGAGGGCGGGGTCATCATCAGAGACCGAATCGAACCGTCGAGCGCATCGTCCATGAGGACGCGCCGAAAGGCCTGGACGAGCGAATCGTCGAGCGAGAACTCGCCGCGTGCCGCGTGACGCCCCGCGAGCTCGAGGATCACGCGCTTCGCGAGCTCCTGCCCCGCATCCCAGCGGTTGAACGGGTCGGAGTCGTGCGCCATCAGGAACGCGAGTTCCTCGCGCGAACGCTCGATCACGAGGCGGATGGGCGCGGAGAATCCCCGGAAGAGCGACGGCGTCGGCACGGCGGGGATGTCCTCGAACACCCACTCCTGCTCG
>DRLC01000224.1 GCA_011053145.1 Planctomycetota bacterium
CCGGCAGTCGGAGGCCCGCATCGCTTCCAGGAGATGGAACGTATGCATCACGTTCTCCCGGTAGTACTTCGCGGGATGCTCGACGGACTCGCCGACATAGCACTTGGCCGCGAAATGGATCACCGATCGCGGGCGCACCTTCTCGAAGACGGCCGCCACCCCGGCGGTGTCCCCGAGGTCGCACACTTCCAGCGGGACGCGAACCGCTCCGGTGTGCCCGGTCGAGAGGTTGTCCAGGACGACGACCTCGACGCCCAGGGTTTCGAGCAGACGCACGGTATGGCTGCCGATGTACCCGGCGCCTCCGCAGACGAGAACGGGTCCCTCAGGCGGGCCCTCGGAGAGTGTCGGAGCGGACATGGCCTGGGAGGATACTCGATCCCCGGGACGAAACCAGGGCCTTAGGAACCTGCTCCCAGCGCCTCCAGATCCCCCCAAAACCCCGGCCAACTCTTCTCGACGCACGCCGCCCGTGCACACCGGATCCCGGGACGAAGCAATCCCAGGAGCGCGATCGCGAACGCGATCCGGTGGTCGCCGCGGGGATCCAGAACGCGCCGGCCGCGGCGGGCCGAAGCGGATGGGTGGACCTCGATGGCATCCGACTCCTCCCGCGCATCGAAGTCGGCGGCACGCAGGACCTCCGCGAGGGCGGCCACACGGTCGCTCTCCTTGCCGCGCAACGTCCCGAGCCCATCGAAGCGACTCGACGCCCCCGCGAACAGCGCGGCCCCCGCCGCGACCGCGACGAGCACAGGCGCGAGGTCCGGCGTCGCGGAGAGGTCGAGGTGCGCTCCGCACCTCGGGCGTCCCTTTGCGACCAGCTGACCGTGGTCCCGCTCCGCGGTGCATCCGAACGCACGCAGGTGCTCGACGATGGCCGTGTCCCCCTGGACGCTGTCGGGGCCGATGCCCTCCACCTCGACCCGCCCGCCCGACAGGCACCCGGCCGCGAGCGCGACCGCGGCACCCGACGCATCGGGTTCGACCGAGAAGCCGGTCGGCGGGAGGTGCGGGACCCCTGCGATGCGAGCATCGGTGTCGGCACCCACGACGCGAACCCCGAAGCGGTCGAGGACCATCCGGGTCAAGTCGAGGTAGGAGCGCGACGGGATCGTCCCGTCCACAACGACCCGCATTCCCGCCGGCATCCACGCGCCCGCGATCCACAGGGCGCTCACCTCCTGACTCGAAACCGGATCGCGGAGGATGATCTTCTCGGGCGACTCGCCCGAGCGCGGCGTGATCTCCAGGGGCCAAAGGCCCTCCGGCGATTCCGGGCGCAGGCGCGCGCCGACCTCCTCGAGGGATGCGACGAGGGACGGGCTCCGGCGCCGCCGAAGCGTCCCCTCGCCGCCGACCCGGATCGCGCCGCCGCCGTGGAGCGCGGCCAGAGCGGTGGTGAAGCGGGCGAGGGTTGCCGATTCCCCGACCTCGAGGCTCGTGGGCCAGGGACCCTTGTGGGGACGCAGGTGGACGGTGCCGCCGGAGGCCCGTCGGACCCGCGCTCCGAGGGACGAAGCGACCCCGAGGCACGCTTCCACATCCCGCCCCGTACCGAGCCCGCGGAGCTCGAGGTCACGGTCCGCCGGGTCCGCACGCACCGCGAGCAGGATCGCCCGCTGTGCGATCGATTTCGAACCGGGGGGCCGGATGCGACCGTGGACGCGATCGCGCGGCGACCACCCCCGCGTCCCGCCTCCGGCGGGGCTGCTTTCCAGTGGAGTTCCCATGCCCTCCTGGACGGTATCCGCCGCGGGGAAGCGCGACCAGCACCGCGGCCCGTTCCCGATTGCCCGCCCCGGTCGGCCCTGCCATACTCCCCGCCCCCCGAACAACCCCCCATGCCCCAACAGACCATGAACTCCGTGTACCTCGGTCGCTGCGAGCGCCTCGGCGACCTGACCCTGCTCAAGAGCGGAAAGGTGCGAGACATCTACGAAGTCGACGCGGAGCGCCTCTGCTTCGTCACGTCCGACCGCGTCTCCGCCTTCGATGTCCAGATGCGGCAGGGCATTCCCCACAAGGGGCGCGTCCTGACCCAGGTCGCCGCCCATTGGTTCGAGCGCACGCGCGACATCATCCCGAATCACCTGCTCTCGACGGATGTCGCGACCCTCCCCGGTCTTTCCGACGCCGAGCGCGACGCCCTCGACGGCCGCACGCTGATCGTTCGCCGCTGCGAACCGACGACCGTGGAGTGGGTCGTCCGCGGGTACCTGTGCGGCTCGGGGTGGAAGGAGTACCAAGAGAAGGGCAGCGTCTGTGGAATCGAACTCCCGGCGGGTCTTCCCTTTTGCGGGAAGCTCGACGACCCGATCTTGACCCCGACCACCAAGGACGATGACCACGACCTGCCGCTGACCCTCGACGAGGCGCGCGAGCGTGTCGGCGATGAGGTGTTCGAGCCCGCCCGCGATGCGTCGATGGCGCTCTTCGAGCGTGGGACCAAGGAGCTCGCCGAGATCGGGATCCTCCTAGCCGACACCAAGTTCGAGTTCGGACTGCTGGACGGCGAACTGCTGCTGATCGACGAGGCCCTGACCCCGGACAGCTCTCGCTTCTGGCCGGCCGAGTCCTACGAGACCGGACGCAACCAGCCGAGCTTCGACAAGCAGATCCTGCGCGACTGGCTGGAAACCCTCGACTGGGACAAATCGCCGCCCGCCCCCGACCTTCCGCAGGACCTCGTCGAGCGCATCTCCCGGCGCTACCTCGAGATCGGGGAGCGCATCTGCGGGGCTTCCGCACTGGAGGGCCGGCAATGAAGGTCGCACTCCTGATGGGTTCGGATTCGGACTACGGGCGCCTCGAACCCTGCGTTGCGGCGCTACGTCAGCTCGAGATCCCCTTCGAGGCCCGCGTCCTCTCGGCCCACCGCACCCCGAAGGAACTCGTCGAGTTCGTCGAGGGCGCCGCCGAGGACGGTGTGCGCGTGTTCCTCTGCGCAGCAGGCGGCGCCGCGCACCTCGCCGGAGTCGTCGCCGCGCACACCGACCTGCCGGTGATCGGTATCCCGATGGACAATCCCCCGCTGTCCGGAATGGATGCCCTGCTCGCGACGGTTCAGATGCCCGCCGGGGTGCCCGTGGCCGCGGTGGCGGTCGGCGGCGGTGGTCCCGCCAACGCAGCGCTGTTCGCGGCCCGCATCCTCGCACTCTCCGACCCGGCCCTCGCGGATCGCTACGCTGCGTTCCGCGCGTCGCAGTCCGAGAAGGTCGCGGCCAAGAACGCCGCGTTGCAAGCGCGCATCGAAGGCGCCTAGGGCGACGGGTCATGCGCCGGGCCAGCTCCTCGAAGGACCCCGATGCCGCTCCCACCCCTCCGTCCGGGGGGCACGGAGCGACCGCTCCCCCGGAGACCCTGGCCTGGGTCGGCGACGGGGACGGGTACGTGGACCTGCTCGACCAGACACGCCTCCCGCTCGAGGAGGTGCGGCTCGAGATTCGGGAGGTGCCCGAGATGGTGCGCGCGATCCAGCGCCTTTGCGTCCGCGGTGCGCCCGCGATCGGGATCGCGGGCGCCTACGGGGTCGTGCTCGGGTGTCGCGACGCGGACCGTTCCGATCGCGATGATGTTCTCGCCCGCGCGAGCGAGGCGGCCGCGCTGCTCTCGCGTGCACGTCCCACCGCGGTGAACCTCGTCTGGGCCTGTGAACGCGCGATCGCTCGCGCGCGCCGAGAGCATGCTTCCGGGGCGAGCGGAGACGCCCTCGTCGCGGCGCTCCTCGAGGAGGCGCGCTCGATCCACGCCGAGGACGCCGCCCAGTGCCGCCGCATGGGAGAGCTCGGGGCGGAGCTCCTCCGGGGCGGCGAGACGATCCTCACCCACTGCAACGCGGGCGCCCTCGCCACGGGCGGTATCGGCACCGCGCTGGCACCGATCTACGTCGCCGCGGAGCAGGGCAAGGAGATCCGCGTCTTCGCGGACGAGACCCGGCCGCTCCTGCAGGGGGCGCGCATCACCGCTTGGGAACTCGCTCGCGCGGGCATCGACGTGACCGTGATCGTGGACGGTGCGATGGCGGGGACGATCTCCCGCGGAGCGGTGGACGCGATCTTCGTCGGTTCCGATCGCATCGCCCGCAACGGAGACGTGTGCAACAAGGTCGGGACCCTCGGGGTCGCCGTCCTCGCCGAACGCTACGGGGTCCCGTTCTACGTGGTCGCTCCGCTCTCCACGTTCGACCCGGCCACCGAGACGGGGGCCGGCATCCCGATCGAGGAGCGGGATCCGTCCGAGGTGCGCGCCTACCGGGGCGTGGTCTCGGCTGCCCCCGACGCGGCCGTCTGCAACCCGGCATTCGACGTGACCCCCGCCGAGCTCGTGACCGCGATCATCACCGAAGTCGGCCGCATCGAGCACCCCGACCGCGCCTCGGTGGAGGCGGCCCTCGCTTCGGGCGGCCGCCTGGGCTGATCCCGGCCGGGGGGACGCCCGCGGGCGAACCTCTTTCCCCCCCGTGACGGACGCATGCGCGGCCCCTGGGCCCAACCATCCGTTCTGTTTCAGTTGCCGCTTCCTCGCGGACGAATGGGCGAGAGAACGCGGCAACCCGGCAGGGACGCGCGCCGTCCCCTGCTCCCACCCCCCGCCCGAGTGCCCCGATGACTCCTCCCTCCGAAAGCCCGAAGAAGAAGGCCACGAAGAAGCCCAAGGTCCGGACCCGCACGCCGCGTCCCGACGAGCTGACCCAGGAGACCTTCGAGTTCATCGCGGCGATCGATGAGTACAAGCGCGAGCACATGCGCTCGTTCCTCGACGACTCCGAGGTCCTGGAGATCCTGCACGAACTCGGCTACCGCCTCGGGGACGAGGAGGTGCCCGAAGGGGTGACCGAGGCGCAGCTCGATGCGTTCGCGCAGGCGCGTGAACGCTACCGCGTCGAAGAGGGCCGCCTCTTTCCGACCTGGAGCGAGGTCTTCGAACTGCTCACCCAGCTCGGCTACCACCGCTCGGACAGGGCGGCCTAGCCCGCCGGAGATCCACCATCGGCCTCGCCGCCGCAGGCGACCCACCCGCGCAGGACCTCCGCTTCGTCCAGGTTGCGTCCGATCAGGACGAGCACGGAGCACGGGGGCGGGGGCCCGTCCTCGGGGCCGAGTTCCAGGAACTGGTAGACCGCCTGGACCCGGGTTCCACGGTCCTGTCCGGCACAGGCGAGGATGCCCTTCATGCGCCAGAGCTCGTGGTCTCGCTTGGCCGCGAGGAACTGCAACCACATCTTCAGGCGGTGCAGATCGAGCGGACTGCGGCTCCGCAGCACGAGGCTCATCGCCCCTTCGGTGTGCGGCGTCGGACGGTCCGCGGCCTCCCCTTCGGGGCGTTCCAGGAGCTCGGGGTGGAGGACTCGCTCGAGCGGAACACCGGCCCGCACCGTCTCGAGGATCGGGGCGAGCGGATTGCGGCTTCGCACGAGTTCCCTGAGTGTGACGAGTCCCTCGGGGTCGGCCTGGTCGGTGTGGTTCAGCACGACGAGGTCGGCGTAGCCCAGTTGCTCGGAGACCTCGGGGTGGGACGCGAGCTGCGATTCCAGCTCCCCTGCGTGCGCGAGCGCAACCACGCCGGCCGCGACGCAGCCGGCGGCGAGCCGTTCCTCGATCCGAAGGGTCTGCAGGAGCGGACCGGGCGATGCGAGCCCCGAGGTTTCGATCACGATCCGGTCGAAGCGTTGTGCGAACAGCCGCCGCATCCGACGATCCAGCAGCGCGGTGAGGGAACGCACGAGATCGGAGCGCACACTGCAACAGATGCACCCGTTCGCGAGTTCCACGACCTCTTCGTCCGAACGAACGACCAGGCTGCCGTCGATCGGCACGTCGCCGAACTCGTTGACGAGTACGGCCACGCGTTCTCCGTGCCGCTCCGTCAGGATCCGGTTCAGGAGCGTGGTCTTTCCGGCCCCCAGGAATCCGGTCAGGACCGTGACCGGGACACGCTCTTCGGGCTCGGCCTCGCTCATGCGGTGGCGATGTCCGCCTGCACCTGGTTCGGGATCGGGAAGGCCTCGGTCAACTCGGCGATCATCGCCCTGACGCGGTCGCGCACCGAGGAGTCCTCGATCGCGCCAAGAACGTCGGCGATCACCTCTCCGACGCGCTCGATCTCCGCGAGGCCGAGCCCACGGGTCGTTACCGCCGGCGTTCCGATCCGGATGCCGGAGGGATCCATCGGCGTCGCCGGGTCGTAGGGAATCAAGTTCTTGTTCACGGTGATGTGAACGTCTCCGAGCGCTTCCTCCGCCTGCTGGCCGCTGAGCCCGAGCTTCGACACGTCGACGAGCAACATGTGGTTGTCGGTGCCCCCGGAGACGAGCTGGAGGCCTCGCCCGAGCAGGACCTCCGCGAGGTGCGCGCAGTTCGCGACGACGGCCGCCGCGTAGTCCCGGAATTCCTCGGTCGCTGCTTCCCGGAGCGCGATCGCCTTCGCTGCGATGGCGTGCATGAAGGGTCCCCCTTGATCGCCGGGGAAGACCGCGCTGTTGATCCCTTTGAAGCGATCGGGTGCGGACAGGATCATCCCCCCGCGGGGACCGCGCAGGGTCTTGTGGGTCGTCATCGTCACGACGTCGGCGAAGGGAGCGGGGTTGGGGTGCACTCCCGCCGCGACCAACCCGGCGATGTGGGCTTGGTCGACCATTAGCATCGCTCCCACCTCGTCCGCGATCTCCCGGAAGGTTTCGAACTCGAAGATGCGCGGATAGGCGGAAGCGCCCACGAGGATCAGGCGGGGCCGAAGCTCCTTCGCGAGGTCGCGCACCTGGTCCATGTCGATGCGGCCGCTCTCCTTGCCGACGCCGTAGCCGTGGAACTCATAGAAGAGCCCGGAGAAGTTCTTCGGGTGACCGTGGCTCAGGTGCCCGCCGTGGTCGAGGGACATCCCGAGGACGCGATCGCCGGGCGAGAGGAGCGCCATGAACGCCGCAACGTTCGCCTGGGTGCCGCTGTGGGGCTGCACGTTCGCGTGCTTGACCCCGAAGAGCTCCTTCGCGCGGTTGCGACAGATGCGCTCCACCTCATCCACCCGTTCGCACCCGCCGTAGTAGCGCCGCCCGGGATAGCCCTCCGCGTACTTGTCCGTCAGGCAGGAAGCCATCGCCTCCATGACCTCCCGCGAGGTGTGGTTCTCCGAGGCGATCATTTCGAGGTGGCTCGCCTGGCGCGCGCCCTCGGCGCGGATGGCGTCCCAGATGGGGTCCGTTTCGGTCGACATGGGAAGATGGGGTGGAGGGAATGCGGCGGGAAAGCGCGCCATTCTGGGTCCAGGGCGGCGCCAGGTCCACCGCCGTGGCGCCGCCCTGTCCCCTCCCCCACGAATCGGAGCTCCCCCCACGGCCTGGGGATTGAGCCCACGCTCCCCACCCCGCACCGTATGGCGACCATGCACCGACCCTCCAGCTCCCCCCGAGCCCCGCGCAAGCGCGCCTCGACGATCCTCTCCGTGCTCGCCCTCCTCGTCGCCTGCGGTCCAGATCAGCCCGCGGACCCAGGGGAAACGGCCGCCGACGTTCCCGGGGATGGACTCGTGATCCTCGTCGACGAGGACGCCGGCGCCTCCGACGCCTCCCTGGACGCCGGGCCGGTCCGCCCCTACTACCACGACTTCGGCCGCGTGCCGGACGGTGAGGTGGTCTCCCATGTCTTCCGGCTCGAGAACCGCGACCCGAATCCGGTGGCCATCCTCGCGGTCAAACCCGGCTGCGGCTGCACCCTCTCGCGCGTCCGCACGACCGACGCCGAGGGGAACCTGGTCCGGGGAGCGCCCAAGTCCGTCCAAGGCAAACCCCTCGTCACCGTGCTCCCCGGAAGGGTCGCCGAGGTGGAGCTGCAGATCGACACGCGCATCCTTTCGAGCAAGAACGTCGACAAGACGCTCACGACACTCGTCACCACGGATTCGCCGAACAGCTACTACATCACGCTCGAAACCCACATCTTCGCGGCGAAACCGTTCCACATCGTCCCCAACGGGCTCAATTTCGGGCGCGTCCCACTCGCCGGCGAAGGGGTCAAGAGCTGCGACGTCGTCCGCGCCCCCGGGTTCGACGTCGTGCTCGGCGAACTCCTCTCCGCGCCGCCGGGGATTCGGACCGAGATCTCCCCCGACCCGGACGCACCTCGCCCGCTGTGGCGCGTCACCGCGTTCTTCACGCCGGAAGTCGAAGGCCCCCTCGGGCGCTGGACCGGGCGACTCCTGTTCCAGGTGCTACGGCCCGACGGCACGGAGGCCAAGCCGCTCGAGATTCCGCTGCAGGCGGATCGTTCCCCCGACCTCGTTCCCGATCCCCTGCGGCTCGTCTTCGTCGCCGACGAGGACGGTGCCGCGGGCGAGGTGGTCCTCTCGAGCTTGCTTCCAGGGCATCTCTTTGGCGTCCGAGACCTGCGGGTCACGGACCCGGAACTCGCTCCCCTCTTCGAGACGAGCTTCGAGCCGGCGGGCAGCGTACGCGATGGACGCTCGGGGTCGTGGACCCTTCGCCTGCGCGTCCAGCACGCAGGCGACGTGCGCGAGATCGTACGCGGCGAGCTGCTCGCGACCCTCGACGATCCCCAGCACGAATCGGTGCGCGTCGTGTTCGTCGTGCACCCCGGCGCCTGACGCCGGTTCAGGCGGGCGCCGCGACGCGCGCGATGCGCCGCTTTCCCACCTGGACGAGCAGCGGCTCGGCGGGGCGCTCGACCGAAGCCTTGGGATCGCGTTCGACCATGCCGTCCAGCTTCACCGCACCCTGCTGGATCAGACGACGCGCCTCGGAGCCGGTGGAGGCGAGCCCCACTTCTCGCAGCAAGACGGAGAGGGGCACCGGCCACTCCCCGCCGTAGGTGCGTTCGGGGACGTCCTCGGGGATCTCCCCCTTCGAGAAGCGGCGGTCGAAGGCCGCTCGAGCGTCGGTGGCCGCCGACCGGCCGTGCAACAGAGCGCAGATCTCCTCGGCGAGGCGGGCCTTGGCCTCACGCGGGTGCCCCTGGAGAAGCTCCCGCACTTCCGCTTCGTCGAGGCGCGTCAGGAGTTCGAACCAAAGCGCCATCGCCTCGTCCGAGATGCTCATCGTCTTGCCGAACACGTCCTCCGGTGAGTCGGTCAGCAGGATCGCATTGCCGTAGCTCTTGCTCATCTTGCGCCCGTCGAGGCCGTTCAAGAGCGGGGAGGTGACGACGATCTGGCGCGGCTGGCCTTCCTGCTCCTGGAAATCGCGCCCCACGAGGAGGTTGAAGAGCTGGTCGGTCCCACCGAACTCGACGTCGCAGCGCAGCTCCACCGAATCCCATCCCTGCATCAACGGGTAGAGGAACTCGTGGATCCCGATCGCCTCGGCATCGGCCATGCGTTTTTGAAAGAGGTCCCGCTGCAGCATCTGCGCGACGGTCATACGCGACGTCAGCCGCAGGACGTCCTCGAAACCCATCGCGTCGAACCACTCGCTGTTGTAGCGCACCTCGACACGCTCCATGTCGAGGAGGATCGAGGCCTGGTCCGTGTAGGATCGCATGTTCTCTTCCACCTCGGCACGCGTGAGCTGGGGGCGGAGGCGGTTGCGACCCGTGGGGTCCCCGACCATCGCCGTGGAATCACCGACCAGCAGGATCACCGTGTGCCCGAGCTCCTGGAGATCCCGGAGCTTTCGCAGCACGACCGCATGACCGATGTGCAGGTCGGCGGAACTCGGATCCATGCCGAACTTGATCCGCAGCCCGCGCCCGGCCGCGCGGGCCTCCTCCAGGCGCTTGGTCAGCTCCCCCTCATCGATCAGGTCGACCGCGCCGCGGCGGAACGCGGCGAGGTGCGCTTCGAGGGAAGGTTCGATCGTGTTCACCGTGCCGTGGAAGACCCGATCGGATCGGGAAGGTCCAGACCGCCGCCCGCGCTCCCCGACCGCCGCGCCTGTTCGGCGAGACTCCGGTGGCGCAGCCAATTGCGCCACGCGAGGAACCCGGTGCCGGGCTCGCGGGCACCACTCACCCAGCGAAGGGCAGGTTCGAGGGTGACCCCGGCCTCCGTGTCGACCGCAGCGCGGGGGGCGCCGGGACCATTCTCCGAGAACAGGCGCCCGAGGCGATCGAGGACTTCGTCCCGGGCGGGCTCGGGGATTCGGAGGGCGAGCTTCAGGAGCTCCAGGCGCTCGGGCCCCTCGCCGACGAGGACCCTTTCGACGGCGGCCGTGAACGCATCGGGAGACACGGGCCCGGCCTCCCCGAGCGCATCGGCAAGGTCCACCTCGGTCAGGTCCGCGCGCGGCAGATCCGCGGCGGGGTAAGCCTGTTCGCCTCGGACCACCTCGCCGGAGCGAAGCGTCAACCGCCAGGTCCGCCGCAGACCGAGGGCGCTTCCGAGCGGTCGCAGGCGGGAATCCCCGAGGTCGATTCGAACCGGGGTTCCCGGTTCCACTTCGATGCCGTCGCCGAGGGAAACGATCGAACGGCGCAGATCACGGGTTTCGATCCCCTGTCCGTCGACCGCGACCGTCTCGCTCTCGAGGTCCGCCGGAGGCAGGCGGAGAAAGAACGCGGGGCCGGGGGTCGCTTCGATCGTCGCGACCAGGCGTCCGTGCTCGTCCGCGAGGTCGATCGCGAGGCGGTCGACGATCTCGCGGCCGGTCAGAATGCGCTCGAAGGAGTCGAGGATCCGATCCTCGGCTTCCCCGTGCGGGCGCCGGCGCAGCGAGGTGAGCATCCGCCGCGCGAGTTCGTCGTCCCTTCCCTCGACAGCGGCGCCGAGGGTTCGCAGAGCGGGAACGTGCGTCGGATCGACGCGCTCGGCGGGGGCCGCGTTCTGGCTGCTCCCCGTCCCCGCACAGGCGGCGAGGCCGGCGGCGAAGCCCGCGGCCAGCGCGAGCAGCACCGAGCGATGCCGGGCCGAAGTGTTCTGGAATCTCGGTACCATCCTCGGCACAGAGGCGCCGTGCGCGGGGCCGGCCTCGACCGGCCCCGCGCACTCGGCCCTCAGCCCTCCTTCGGGCTTTCGGGGTCCGCGGACTCGTCGGTCGATTCCGCGGCATCGGCCTCGGCCGGGGTCTCGCTGACCTCGGCCTTCGGTTCCTCTTCGGCGTTCGCCTCGGCGGCCGCTTTCTCGGCGGGAGCGGCCTCCTCGACCTCGGCCGGTGCGGCCTTCTCCGCGGCGGACAGGATGGCTTCGTTCTCCTCGAAGTCCGCGTGCACGAACGAGAGACCGATCTTGCGCTCCTCCTCGTCCACGCGGATCACGCGAACTTCGATCTTCATGCCGGGCTTCACGACCTCCTCGGGCGACTCGATCTTGTGATCGGCCAGCTCGGAGATGTGCAGCAGCCCCTCGAGGTCCTCCTCGAGCTTCACGAAAACACCGAAGTTGGTGATCTTCGTCGCATACCCGGAGAGCAGATCGCCGACGTGGTAGTTCTTCGGGATCATCTCCATCCACGGGTCCGCGGAGAGCTGCTTGAGCCCCAGTGCGATCCGCTTCTTCTGGGTGTCGACGGAAAGGACGACGCAGCGCAGCTTGTCGCCCTTCTTCACCATCTCCGACGGATGCGAGATCTTCTTCGTCCAGCTCATGTCGGAGACGTGCAGCAGACCGTCGATCCCCTCTTCGATCTCGACGAACGCACCGTAGGTGGTCAGGTTGCGCACCTGGCCCTCGATGACCGTTCCGATCGGATACTGCTCCTCGACGAGGTCCCAGGGGTTGGTCTCGGCCTGCTTCATGCCGAGCGAGATCTCCTGCTTCTCCATGTCGATCTCGAGCACGACGACCTCCACCTTGTCGCCAGGCTTGACGATCTCGGAGGGGTGGTTGATGCGCCGGGTCCAGGACATCTCGGAGATGTGCACCAGGCCCTCGACACCGTCCTCGAGTTTCACGAAGGCCCCGTACGACATGATGTTGACCACCTCGCCGACGTGCTTCGAGTTGACCGGGTAGCGTTCCTCGATGCCGTCCCACGGGGAGGCCATCTTCTGCTTCAGGCCGAGCGCGATGCGCTCGCGCTCGAAGTCCACGCGCAGCACCTTGACCTCGATCTCTTGGCCGATCTCGACCATCTCGGAGGGGTGACGCACGCGGCCCCAGGACATGTCGGTGATGTGCAGGAGACCGTCGATTCCTCCCAGGTCCACGAACACCCCGAAGTCGGCGATGTTCTTGATGACCCCGGTGCGAATCTGCCCCTCCTGGATGTCCTTGAGGAGCTCCTCCTTCATCTTCTGCCGTTCCTCTTCGAGGAGCTTGCGGCGGGAGATGACGACGTTCATGCGCTCGGGATCGATCTTGATGATGCGGGCGCGGATCGGCTCGCCGATGAAGTCGGAGATGTCGTGGGTACGACGCAGGTTGACCTGCGAGGCCGGGAGGAACACGTGCACGCCTTCCACGTCCACGAGCAACCCGCCCTTGATCTTGCGTTGGCAAACCCCCTGGACCTCGTCCCCCTCGTTGTGGGTTTCGGCGAGGCGCTTCCAGGCGCGAAGTCGATCGGCCCGGCGTTTGGAAAGCTGCGCGGTGTCGTCGTCGCCGAGGCCGTCGTAGTAGACCTCGAACACCTGCCCGGGCTCGGGCAGCTCCTCACCGAACTCGGCGAGCGGAATCGCGCCTTCCGACTTGCCGCCGATATCGAGGACGACGAAACCGGTGCGCTGGTCGACGGAATCGACCTTGGCTTGGACGATCGTGCCGGACTGAACGGGAACGATCGAAGAGGTGAGCTTCTCCGAAAAGGACTCGCCTTCGAAGCCGACCATGGCCTCCGCGAGGCGCTTGTCGAGTTCCTCCGGGTCGAGCTCGTACTTCTTGACTCTCTGGGACGCTAGGGACATCAGGGGTTCGCGCTCCGCCGAGGGCAGAGCGGGTGGTGAGGTTGGGGGTGCAAAAAGGAATGCTTAGAAAAAACCGAGCCGCACCGCCACGGAACGAATTCCGCCGGCGCGAGCCCCTTATGCTGCCAAATCACAGCTGTTGAATCATCCCCAGGATCGATTCCCGGGCCAACTCCATCGCGTCCTTGGCCCCCCCGTCCACGGGCTCGCCGAAGCGGATCGTGATCCGGGCGGGTCGGGGCACCACGGCATCCCTCGGCAGGGCGCGGTGGGCGCCCCAGATCGCGGTCGGGACGATCGGCACCCGGGCCCGTTTCGATGCGAACAGGGCCCCGGGCAGGAACTCCCCCACGGTCCCGTCCGCCGAGCGCGTCCCCTCCGGGTAGACGCAGACCACGTCCCCTGCCCTCAGGTGCTCCACCATCTCGGAAAGCGCCCGCCGATCCGAGGCGCCGCGGCGGATCAGGATCGCCCCCGATCGCCGCATGAGCCACGCCAGGGGCCTCGAGCGCGCGAGGGACTCCCGGGCCACGAAACAGACGTGCCGATCCGGGAGGGCCGCCGCGACGATCGGGATGTCGAGGAACGACTGGTGGTTCGAGACCAGCAGATAGCCCCCATCGGCGGGCAGGTGTTCCCGCCCCTCG
>DRLC01000225.1 GCA_011053145.1 Planctomycetota bacterium
CGTCCCGACCGCCATCAAGACGTCTCGCAGGTACGCCTCGGGGTCCACCCCGTTCTGGCGGCACGACAGCATCAGGCTGTAGAGGCGACAGGCCACCTCTCCGCCACGTTCGCTCGCGAAGACGAGCGTCGGGTAGACCGAGGAGATTGCTCCCCCCGGCCCCCCACAGATCCGGACGTGCAGGTTTCCCGCATCCGGCTCCTCGAAGTAGAGCTTCGCTACGCGCGACGGGCCAGTCGGCGGATGCGTGTGCGGGGCAGCGGGAAGTCATGGAGCAGTGCGTTGAAACGCGCCCACGACATCCTCCCACGTTGCGATCGCCTCGAGAGCCATCGGCGCCAGATCTGACCGGTTCGGAATCGCACGGTCCCGATCACCTTCGCGTTCCCCGTAACCGCGTAGTAGGCACCAAATCCCCGCAGCTTCGCCGACAGGATCCGGTGCTGATCACGGATAGGAACATTGCGATTGACCCGGCACCAGTCGCTGATTCGATGCAGGAATCGCGCTACGCGATCCTTCGCGGTCTTACGACGCATCGCCCAGCCGCCAGACTTCGTTCCACCCCAGAAATGGGTGAACCCAAGGAAGTCGAAGGTGCCCGGATCCTCCACCCAGGGCATCGCCGCGGCATTCTCCCGTCGCCACCGGAACGGTGGCTGCTTGAAAGGCACCAGGCGTGTCTTGGTCGAGTGGAGCTGCAATCCAAAGCGGCCCAGCCGCTTCGATAGTGCAGCCAGGATCCCCTGTGCATCTCCCGCGTCGCGGGCGATGATCAGGAAGTCGTCGGCATACCGCACGAGTTCGACGGGACCGCGCGTGCGACCCCGTACGATCCGATCAAACCACAGGTCGAGCGAGTAATGGAGGTAGATGTTCGCCAGTATCGGCGAGATGACGCCGCCCTGCGGGCTCCCCGTACGGGAGCGTCGTAGGATTCCGCCATCCATGGCACCTGCCTTCAGCCACTTGTCGATCGTGCGCCGAATAACGCCGTCACGTACTCGAAGGTCAAGGAACCGCCGGAGCATGCCGTGATCGAGGGCATCGAAGAAGCCCTCGATGTCGGCGTCGATCACCCATCCGCCCCCCGTCTCTCGCACTGCGCGATCCAGCTGGATCAAGGCGCCGTGTGCCGACCGGCCCGGACGAAACCCGTGACTGACCGGCGAGAAGTCCTGTTCGTAGATGCACTCGAGCAGCATGACGACGGCACGTTGGAGGATCTTGTCCTCCAACGTTGGAATCCCGATCGGTCGGGTCTTCCTGCCGTCACCCTTGGGGATCAGCACCCGCCGAACGGGCGGCGCCACGTAGGTACCCGACCGAAACGCCACGAGCAAAGCACGTAGGTTCGAGTCAAGGTTCCGAGCGTAGGCGCAGGCGTCAACGTCGTCGACCCCCGTCGCACCGTCTTTTCGAGTGAGGTCCCAGGCTACATGCATCCACTCCAGGTCGATGAGGTGGGCGATGCTGGTGAAAACAAGTTCCGGTTGGCTCCTCGCCAGCTCGGCTATCCGCTGTCGTTTCGTTGAGACGTGCTCTGTCCACTGAGTGACAGTCATCTTTCCCTCCAGCGATTCTCTACTCCGGTGCTCCCTTTCCTCCATCGGGTCCGCCTCGGCAGCGTTCCCCGATTTCCCAGGTACTATGAAGCACTCCGACTCCTCGTGATCCTTCGGGCGCAGCTCGTTCCGCTTGCCGTGCCCTACCGCTCCGTGCCTCCATCGGTTCGCTCTCCTCGCGCCAGGAGGCTGAGCGAGAGGAGCCAGGGTTTGGGCATTCCGGTACCCATCCGGACTTGTCTAGGGCGGAAATCACGAGGCCTCCCGGGTTCCCGGGAAACCCTTGTCTGCATGCCCTGCTCTCGGACCCCGGTGAGACCAGTTCGCCACGACCCTCTGGGCTCACTGGTATTGCCTTCCGTCAAACTGAGAACGTCGGCTCTCACTCGCTAGTATCTCGGGGCTCAATGACACGGCCTACAGACTTCCTGTGAACGCTTCGCAGGCATGGTCGCCCATCACCCACGCATCACTCGGTTCCGGCTGGGGGTCGTCCTTCGCCGGGCGGGGCTTGCACCCGCTGGGTTTCAAACAAGGTTTCAAGCTACATGGCTGTATCTGTCCTCCTTGACCGAGCTTTGCCCGGCGCACCAGTTCTTCCGCCCCACGGCCACATGCCGTAGGTCCTGCTCCTGATCGTTGTTGTGCAGGGGAATCCTCGCGTCTTCCCGAAACACCTCCAGCGCGTCCCGCTGCCCGAAGAGGTACCTCACCGCCTTCCCCAGCTTCGATCCAGGCAGGGTCGTCTTCGCGCTGTCCAGACGCTCCGCTTCCCGGTAGATCCGATCCAAGAGCCGTCCGGACCACCGGGCCCGTCTCTTCCCGCGCTCCTCGATCCTCCTCTCCCGGTCCCAGCCGAGCCGCTCCCCCCGATTCTTCACCTCGCGGTCCACCCGAAACAGCCGCCCGATCTCGCGCAGCACGCCGAGGGCCTCGCGTGAGCCTCCGTCCAGGGCCTGTCTGAAGTACCGGCGCGCGTGCGCCCAGCATCCGGCTCGCCGGATCCCGTTTCGCTCGCAGACCGCGCTGTATCCCTGGTACCCATCCACGATCAGGGTGCCCGTCCAGTCCCCCAGGAAACGCAGCGGTCCTTCCCGGCCCCGACCCAACCGAAACTCCACCAGCGCCTTCGACCTCTCCTCTTCCCGCAGGCTCCTCCACCCGAAGATCCAGGCCGTTTTCGTGCCCTTGCCCTCCTCGAGCTTCATCGTCACCGGCGTCTCGTCCGCGTGCAGGATCTCCTCCTCGAGGAGCTCTTGGCGCATCGCCTCGAGCACCGGCTGGGCCACCAGCTCGTCCACGCGCACCAGCATGTCCCACATCGTCTGACGCGGAAGCTTGATCCCGTAGCGCTTGAAGATCCCCTCCAGCCGATTCAGCGGCAGGTGGTCCTGGTACTTGGCCACCGCCACCCGGGCGTAGATGCTGGCGTCGTACTTGCCCCCGTCGATGACTCCGGCCGGGAGTTCAGCGGTCTTGATCTCATGGCCTTGCGGGCAGCCGTACTTCGGTCGTTCGATCCGATCGACGAGGAGCCGAGCGGGGATCAGCCGCAGCCGCTCGGTGACGTCCGTGCCGATGCGACCCATCGCTTCCCCGCAGCACGAGCAGACGCGCTCCTGTTCGGGGACGTCGAGCTCGATCACGTTGCGCGGCAGGTGCTCGGGGATGCGCTCGCGTCCGTGACCCTTGCGTTTCGGACGCGGCTTCGAAGGAGCTTCTTCTGAAAGCGGCTCCACGGGGACGGGCGTTTCTCCCTGCCGGAAGAGATCGAGTTGGCCGGCCGCGAGTCTCTCGCTCTTGCGGCCGAAGAAGCGCTGCTTGAGTAGCGCATTCTCCTCGCGCAGGATTTTGATCTCGCGCAGAGCAGCATCGAGCTTATCGACGAGTTCGCGGATGCGAGTCTCTTGGTCCTGCGCAACGGTCACACTGTATTCATCGTCCCAGTGGGAAAGACCTTTCCGGAGAAGACGGGAAAAGATCGTCGTGAGTGAGCCTGCGTTTCGCTCCACGCAGATCGATGCCCTCGAGAAGCAAAGAGAGCTCCGAAGCGCTCACTTCGAAGGCGCCCGTCGATTCGGAGGGACGATCGAAGATGTGGAACTTGCCGTGCTCCAAGCGCTTCGCGAGCAGGCAGTAGCCGGACCGATCCCACCACAGGATCTTGGCTCGGTCGCGACGCTTGTTGACGAAGAGGAAGAGATGTCCGGACTGCGGGTCCTCCTCGATGACGTGGATGACGAGCGCAGCGAGGGTGTCGAAGGACTTTCGCATGTCGGTCGCACCACGGGCGACGAAGACGCGCACCGAGGGCGGCAGGCTCAGCATCGGACCAGGGCGTGGACGAG
>DRLC01000226.1 GCA_011053145.1 Planctomycetota bacterium
GAAGCCCCTCGGCATGGGGACGATGACGACCGCCGCGAAACTCGGGAAGATCACCTGGGAGGAGCTCGAGCCCGCCGCCCGTCAGATGGCGACCCTGAATGCCGCTGCTGCACGTGCGATGGGCCGCGTGGACGCCCACGCGTGCACCGACATCACAGGCTTCGGGCTGATCGGGCATGCGATGAACATCGCCCGCGCGAGCGAGCTCTGCTTCACGATCGACGCGGGCCGCGTTCCGCTCTTCGGCGACGTCTTCGCGTTGGCGAAGCGCGGCCTCTTCTCCGGGGGAGCAAAGCGTGGGCGCGAGGCGCTCGGTGCGGACGTCGATCTCGCGGGAGACCTCGACGAAACCACGATCGGCTTGCTCTTCGACGCGGAGACTTCGGGCGGACTGCTCATCGTGGTCTCGCCCGACGACGCGAGCGCACTCGAGGCCGCGCTCGCCGAGGAGGGTCTCCCGGTGCACGCCATCGGGCGTTTCGGGCCGAGTGGCGAACACCACATCCGCGTCCGAGCCTGACGAGGGGGGCCGGCATCGAGCCGCATCGGGTCTGTCATGACTCGGAGCAGCTCGGTAGCATCCGCCATGACCTCCGGTCCCCCCTGGATCCTGGGCCATCGGGGCTCGCCCACCGAAGCGCCCGAGAACACTCTGGTCTCGCTGCGGCGTGCCCTGGACCTAGGCCTCGACGGGGTCGAGTACGACCTCCAGCCGTGCGCAACGGGCGAGCCGGTCCTCCTGCACGACGAAACCCTCGACCGCACCACGGACGGTTCGGGGCCCGTGCGGACCGCAACCCTGCCGGAGATCACCGGACTCGAGGCGGGGTCCTGGTTCGACCCGTCCTTTCGCGGGGAGCCGCTACCGCTCCTGGAAGAGGCGCTCGAGCTCGGACGCAACTCCAACGGGGACGTTGCGATGCACATGATCGAGCTGAAGGACCCGACTCTCGTCTCCGAGGTCGCGCGCGAACTTCGCTCCCTGTCCCACCCGCTTTCGGTGCGCATCGCATCTTTCCACCGAAGCGTCTGCCTCGAGGCACGCGATCTCGGTCTCGAAACGATGCTGATCGCGACCCGCGCCACGGAATCGGACCGCGTCTTCGTCCGTGACGAGCGCATCTCGGCCTATGCGACCGCGCCCGGGGGGTGGGAGGCGAGTGCGGCTCCGTGGAGCTGCGAGCAGTGGTCCTGGGCCGTCGACCACCCCGAGGATCTCCTGGATGCCTGCCGGCGTCCGCTCTTCGGTTTCAACACGAATCGACCACGGCGCGCACTCGCGACCCGCGAACTCGTCCGCATGACGCCGGAGGACGACGGGCCCTTCCCGCTGCGGGTCCCGCTGCTCGAGGTTCCCGAGCCCCACGTCATCGAACGCGGGGGCGCCGTGCACGGGGAGTGGAGCGGGAGCTGGAACATCCGCCTCCAGGTGCGCAATCCCTTCGGCTTCGGCGTGCGGGCGGCGCTCGCGCTCCAGCTCCACGGCGGCGCCTTCCAGGTCGCGGGGCTTCCCGTGCTCCTCCGCCTGCGACCCGGGGAGAGGGCGGAGGTTCCGCTTTCGATCGAGGGTGGCTCGTGGTCGCCGGGCAACGACCCGGTGATTCAGGTCTGGTTCGAGTGGGAGGCCGGGCCGGGTCGGGCCGGAGGAGCGGGGACCGGACTCCTGTTGGACCATCCCCTCGAGCGCGTTCGCAGCCTGCATCTGGGCGAGGGGGCGTTGCGTTTGCCGATGCTCCGCGAGCACCCCGGAGCTCCGCCCGCATCGGCGGTGTTGGAGCGCAAGGGGGACGCGTTGGTCCTCTCCGTGGAGGACCCGGGCGACGTCGCCGACGCGCGGGCGATCCTACGCCTCGGCCATGTGGTCCGGGTCGGCGGGCACGGCGTACGCATCCCGCTCCCCGCGGATCTGGAGAGTCTCGACGCGAACCGCTCGCTCCTGTTCTCCGCGGGTTTCGAGGGACGTTCCTCGGAGGGCGAGCGCGTACTGCGGCGCTGGTGTGGCGGTTTGCCCTATGGCCTGCGTTCCGGTGCGCCGGGCAGGCTGTTCCTGCGTCGCTCTTGAATCGCCTTGTACGAGGTCGGGAGGAGGCCTGCGTCGATTCCCGTCCCTCGATTCCCCGCGACCGACTACGATCGGATGGTTCCTTCCAAGCCTGGTTTTCCTGCCAAAAGGGTCCACATCATGCCCACGCTCGCTCCCCTCTGTGTTCTTCTCGCCCTGTCCCCGCTCTCCTTCTCGCAATCCCTTGGATGGGGGACCGTGGTGCGGGAGACGAAGATCAGCCAGACGTCCGGAGGATTCGGGGGGACGTTGCTCGACGATGGAGGCTTCGGGACCGAACTCGTCGCACTCGGTGATCTGGATGGAGACGGGCTCCGCGAGCTCGCGGTGGGGGCGCCCTACCTGCCCGGCGGGGCGGAGGGAGGGTCGATCTGGATCCTGTTCCCGAATGCGGATGGAACCCTACACCGTCAGACGCAAATCGCTCCGGGCGTCGGTGGTTTCGTAGGTCCGACGCACCGGGAGTTCGGAAGCGGACTCGCGGCTCCCGGGGACCTCGATGGAGACGGCACGGCGGACCTCGTCGCGGCCGCACCCGTCGGCAACATCGACGGAGTCCTATGGATCCTCTTCCTCAATCCCGACGGGACGGTCAAAACCGAGCGCAAGCTGACCGTGAGCGCGGGCGCGAACCAGGACCTCGGCCGGGACATGACGTGTGTCGGGGACCTGGACGGCAACGGGACCGTGGACCTCGCGGTGACGGCGCCCCGCTATACCGGTCCGACCACGACCGGGGCGGTGTACATCCTCTTCCTTGGACCGGGCGGGACGCTGCTCTCGACGAGTCGCATCGCGACCGGCGAAGGAGGCCTGGGCGCGTTCGCGGACGGCTTTGGGAGGGACATCGCGCGGTTGGGGGACTTGGATGGGAACGGCGTGGAGGATCTGGCCGTGCAGTCGGAGCAGACCCTGGGG
>DRLC01000227.1 GCA_011053145.1 Planctomycetota bacterium
CGAGCCCCTCGGGGCGTTCCTCGGAGAGTCCGGGCAGTCCGAGCTCGAGGAGCTCTTCGTGCGCACCTTCGAGAACAACAAGGAACGCGCGTTGGAGTTGGGCTGGCACCTGCACGGCGAGAACTATGCTCGCGGCAGCTTCATGGCGCGCGTCCGAGGGCTGCTGCGCGAACTCGGCGTGGAAGAGTCGATCGAACTGCCCGATCACGTGTCGCATCTCCTGGCGGTGGTGGAACGAGCCGAGCCCGATGTCGCGAGGTCGTTCGCCACGCGGGTCATCGACCCCGCACTGACCAAGGTCCTGGAGGGTTTCCACTCCTCCGAGAATCCGTACCGCGGGGTGGTCCGCTCCCTCCGTGCGTATCTCAGAACGCTCTATCCCGAACAGTCGCCCATCCAGGTCGGGAGTTCGTCCCATGAATGACTATTTCTGGTTCGCGGTCCTTCCGTACGTCGCCCTGGTCGTCTTCTTCCTGGTGACGATCCGCCGCTACCGGCTCCGCTCCTTCTCCTATTCGAGCCTGTCCTCCCAGTTCTTGGAGAACCGCCAGCACTTCTGGGGTTCGGTGCCGTTCCACTACGGGATCCTGACGGTGTTGGCCGGACACGTTCTGGCCTTCCTCCTCCCGAAGACGGTCCTCTCGTGGAACGCGGAACCGTGGCGACTGATGCTCCTCGAGGCCACGGGGTTGGGGCTCGCCCTGATGACGCTCGCCGGCCTCACGAACGTGGTGATCCGGCGGATGCGCTTCAGCAAGGCACGAAGGGTGACCACCCCCGGAGACTGGTTCATCTACGGGGGGCTCTTGGTTCAGGTCGTCACCGGAATCGGTATCGCGATCTTCTGTAGCTGGGGGTCATCGTGGTTCGCTGCGTCTCTGACGCCGTGGCTGTGGTCCCTCGTGAAGCTCTCCCCAGACATCAGCTACATCGCGCCGATGCCGCTGCTCGTCAAGCTCCATGTGATCAACGCCTTCCTGATCATCCTGGTGTTCCCGTTCACTCGACTGGTTCACATCCTCGTCGTCCCAAACCCCTACCTGTGGCGGCGCACCCAGGTCGTCCTCTGGAACTGGGACCGCAGCAAGGTCCGGAAATCGAGCTAGCCCCTTCATCGCCAACGGCGTCCATCGAGACCCCCCGCCCACCGGGCACAGGAAGAGCGAAAATGACTGACCTCAGCAAATGGGATCCGGAAGACGAGAGCTTCTGGAACAGCACCGGAAAGAGAATCGCCACTCGAAACCTCTGGATCTCGATCCCCAGCCTCCTGGTCGGATTCGCGGTCTGGCTCATGTGGGGGATCATCACGGTCCAGATGAAGAACCTGGGCTTCCCCTACAGCCAGTCCGAGCTGTTCACGCTCACGGCTATCGCCGGACTGACGGGGGCGACTCTGCGGATTCCGAGCACGTTCTTCATTCGGCTGGCGGGGGGTCGGAACACGATCTTCTTCACGACGGCCCTGCTGATGGTTCCTTCCCTCGGGGCCGCGTTCGCGTTGCGCGATCCGAACACCCCCCTCTGGGTCTTCCAGGTCCTCGCCTTCCTCTCCGGAATCGGAGGCGGGAACTTCGCCTCGTCGATGTCGAACATCAGTTTCTTCTACCCGAAGCGGGTCCAGGGGTACGCGCTCGGGATGAACGCCGGTCTCGGGAACTTCGGGGTCACGACGATGCAGATCCTGATCCCGCTGTGCATGACCGCCGCGATCGCGGGGGGCCTGAGCGGGGATCCGATGATCCTGCAGTCCGACAGCGGGACGATCTTCAAGCGGATCCATGCGGGTTCGGAGACCTGGCTCTCGAGTGCCGGTTGGGTGTGGATGTACTGGTTGATTCCCTTGGCGGTCCTCGGTTGGTTCAAGATGAACAACATCACCACCGAGGCGGTGACCCCGAACATCAAGAGCCCGATCGTTTGCTTCGGGCGTATCAGCTGGCTCCTTCTGATCGGGTTCGTGACGGCTGGAATCGGGCTCTACTTCATCCTTCAGTTCGCCGCGTACACCTGGGTGAAGTGGATCGTCCTGCCGCTCGTGATCGCGATCACCGTCTTCCTGATGAAGGCGCTCTCACCGAAGGAGATCAAGGACAACCTGGATCGCCAGTACCGGATCTTCGGGAACAAGCACACGTGGGTGATGACCATCATCTACACGATGACCTTCGGGTCGTTCATCGGGTTCTCCGCGGCGGTCGGGCTCGCGATCAAGTTCATCTTCGGGTTCCAGCACATCATCGGACCTGACGGCGTCTTGACGCACACCACGCCCAACCCGAATGCACCTGCCACCTTCACCTACGTCTGGGTCGGCGCCTTTATCGGTGCGCTGATCCGTCCCGTCGGCGGGATCATCGCGGACAAAACCGGGGGGGCGATCGTGACCCAGGTCGTTGCCGTGGTGATGACGCTCTCCGCGATCGGCGTCGGGTACTTCTCCTCCCTGGCCTACCAGTCGGCGACCCCCGAGGAGTACTTCATGCCGTTCTTCGTCCTGATCGTCGTCCTGTTTGCCGCCACCGGTGTCGGGAACGGATCGACGTTCCGGACGATCTCGATGGTCTTCAACAAGGAGCAGGCCGGCCCCGTTCTCGGGTGGACTTCCGCGGTCGCCGCCTATGGCGCCTTCCTGATTCCCAAGCTGATCGGGGAGCAGATGAAGGCCACCACTCCGGAAGTTGCGATGTACGGGCTGGCCGTCTTCTACGCAGTCTGTGTGGTCCTCAACTGGTGGTTCTATCTCGGGCCGAAGGCTGAGTTCAAGAACCCCTGAATTCGGGGAGGTACGACGTGTCGATTCACCACAAGATCTTCGGCCTGTGCTGCGCCCTGCTCGGGAGCGCCGCCGTCCTGTCCCAGGGGACGGTGCGTCCCCCTGGGCTGAACCAGGGGTACGAACCGGTGCAGCCGATCGCCTACTCTCACCGTTTGCATGCGGGCGAACTCGGTATGGACTGCCAGTACTGCCACTACGGCGCGAGGCAGAGCCGCAATGCCGGCGTCCCGTCCGCTTCGGTGTGCATGAACTGCCACAGGTTCGTGACATCCAGCCTCGACGCCAAGCTCGAGGAGAAGGCGCGCGCGGAGAAGGAGGGCCGGAAGCCCGAGCGCGTGTTCTCCCCCGAGATCGCCAAGCTCTACGAGGCGATGGCGCTGGATCCGGACGGGAATCCCATCCCTGGCAAGGAGCCGAAGCCGATCGAGTGGGTGCGCGTGCACAACCTGCCGGACTTCGTCTATTTCGATCACCGCCCGCACGTCGCGCGCAACATCGCCTGCGAAACCTGCCACGGCCCCGTGGGGACGATGGACCGCATCCGTCAGGTCGCGCCTCTAACGATGGGCTGGTGCATCCGATGCCACCGCTCCAATCCCGCTGATCCCACCGGAAAGGGGTCTGTCACCGTCGATGGCGAGCGCGTCGAGGATCACGTCTCCACCAACTGCGTCACCTGTCACCTCTGAGTCGTGACGTCCACCATGAAGAACCAGACCACCAAACCGGGCGATGGAGCAGCGACGCTGCTCCCCGGGGAGAACCTCGATCCCTCACGCCGCGCCTTCCTGCGGGCTGCGGGGTTCGGGATTGCGTCTTCCGCGCTCGTCGGCTGCTCTCGCGGGCCCACCCGTTCGATCATCACGAACGCGATCGCTCCGGTGGGCACCGTTCCGGGGCGAGCCTACTGGGTTGCGACCACCTGTGAAGGTTGCGCCGCCGGTTGTGGGGTCCTCGCGAAGTGTCGGGACGGCCGTCCGGTCAAGCTCGAGGGCAACCCCGAGCACGGGCTCTCCCGGGGTGGACTGTGTGCTACCGGCCAATCGGAAGTCCTCTCGCTCTATGATTCGCTGCGTCTCCGCGAGCCCCAAGTGGATGGAGCCCCGGCGGACTGGGCGCGGGTGGACGAGGAACTCACGGCCCGGATCGCCGAAGTGCGCCGTCGTGGGGGCAGGATCCGCCTCCTGACCGGAACGATCCACTCCCCATCGACCCTGGCCGCGATCGAGCGTTTCGCGGCGGGCGACAAGGGCTTCCGGCACGTGCAGTACGACGCCCTGTCGGTCTCAGCGATCCTCGACGCACACGAGCGCAGTCACGGGGTGCGTGCGCTTCCGAGCTACCGCTTCGGCGAAGCGGACGTGATCGCATCCTTCGACGCGGACTTCCTCGGCACTTGGATCTCGCCGGTCGAGTTCGCATCGGGTTGGGCAGTCCGTCGCCGTCCGGATGACGAGCATCCGAGCATGAGTCTCCACGTCCAGTTCGAGGCCGGGATGTCCGTCACCGGCGCCGCCGCCGACAGACGGTACCGCCTCGCTCCCTGGGAACGTGCGCGGGCGGTGGCCGCACTCTGCGAGGCGATCGAGGGACTCGCGGGTGGAAGCGGAAGGATCCACGGAGCGCTCGAGGGACACCGCCTGCGGGAGCCGATCGAGGAACTGGCCGCAGAGCTCTGGCAGGCGCACGGGAAGGCGCTCGTGGTCAGTGGGAGCAACGACCGCGCGGTGCAGGGGTTCGTGAACCATGCGAACGAGCTCCTCGGCGGCTACGGAAGGACCCTCTCCCTTGCCCGCCCATCCCTGCAGCGCCGCGGCTGCGATCGGGACGTGGAGGCCTTGCAGCGGGAGCTCGCGAACGGGGAGGTGGACCTCCTGATCGTGTCCGGCGCGAACCCCGCCTACGACCTTCCCTCCTCGTTCGCGGAACCGCTCTCCAGCGCGGCCACCCTGGTCGTGCTCTCCGACGGCCTCGATGAGACTTCGAGGATGGCGAAGTACCGCCTTCCGGCATCCCACGCGCTCGAATCCTTCGGGGACGGCGAGCCGGTGGCAGGGCACTACTCGCTGCTCCAGGCCTGCGTACCGAACCTGCATCAGGGGCGAACCCTACGGGAGCTGCTGGCCCGGCTGATGGGCGACGAGCGGGCGGATCACGTGCTCGTGCGGGAGCACTGGCGGGAACACATCCACCCGCGTTTCGGGGCATCCCAAGAGTTCGATGCGTTCTTCGGGGCTGCGCTCGAGCGTGGTTTCGTCGAACTTGCCGCAGCGGGGGACGAGCCGCGCTACGACGCGGGATCCCTTCCCAGCGCCGTCGCGGACGAGCCGCCCGGGGACCTCGGTTTGATGCTCTACCCGAAGGTCGGGCTTCTCGACGGTGCCCACGCGCACAACCCTTGGCTGCAGGAACTTCCCGATCCGGTCACGAAGGTGACCTGGGACAACTACGCCTGCCTCTCCGAGGAGCGCGCCGCCGCGCTGGGAGTCTCTTCCGGGGACCTCGTACGGCTGAAGGTCCCCGGGCTCCCGGAGGCACTGGAGCTACCGGTCCTCGTCCAGCGCGGGCAGCACGACGATGTGGTCGCCGTCGCCCTCGGGTACGGCCGTGCCGGGACGGACCGCTTTGCACGCGTCGGACCGCAGTGGTTCGAATCGAGTCTGACGGTGGAAGACGGGGAGACGATCGGCGTGAACCTGGCTCCCTCGCGGGAGTTCCGGAACGGAAACCTGCGGGGAGACCACCTTCCCGTCGAGATCGAGGTGACGGGGGAGAGCTACCCCCTGGCCGCAACCCAGGACCACCACACCCTGGAAATCCCGCACGGCCTCGCCCCGAAGGGGCACGAGGTTCGTGATGCGGTCCTGACGACCTCCCTCGCCGCGTATGCCGCCGGCGAGGGCTTGCACGGAGAGGAACACCACGGCGGGGAAGATGTGAACCTCTGGCCAGAGGACCACCCGAAACCGCGGCATCACTGGGCGATGGCGGTAGACCTCGCGGCTTGCACCGGATGTTCCGCCTGCGTCGTCGGCTGTCAGGCCGAGAACAACGTCCCCGTGGTCGGCAAGGACGAGGTCAGCCGCCACCGTGAGATGCATTGGATCCGGATCGACCGTTACCTCGAAGGAGAGGGCGATGGTGTGACCGCGGCTTACCAGCCGATGTTCTGCCAGCAGTGCGACAACGCACCGTGCGAAGCGGTCTGTCCCGTGCTCGCCACCGTGCACTCGACCGAGGGCTTGAATCAGCAGGTGTACAACCGCTGCGTGGGGACGCGCTACTGCGCGAACACGTGCCCCTACAAGGTGAGACGCTTCAACTGGTTCAACTATCCGCACGAGGATCGACTGCAGAACCAGCAGCTCAACCCCGACGTCACGGTGCGAACACGCGGCGTGATGGAGAAGTGCAGCTTCTGTGCACAGCGGATCCAGGAAGCAAAGTCGGAGGCCGCACGGCTCGGACGAGAGCTCGCCGATGGGGACATTCTGGTCGCCTGTCAGCAGTCGTGTCCGACGAACGCGATCCTTTTCGGGGACCTGAACGACCCCGAGAGCAAGGTTTCCAAGTGGTTCGAGCGGCGCCGCGCCTACGGCGTCCTCGAGGAACTGAACATTCGACCGAGCGTTCGCTACCTCGCGCGGGTGCGGAACGTCCCGGAGGGCACGCCTTCCCACGGGGAGGAGCGACATGTCTGATTCGATCCTGGAGACTCCCCTCATCACGGGGAACCGCACGCCCGGAGATGTCACCCGTGACGTCTGCATACCTCTCGAAGGACGGCCGGGCAGGTCCTGGTACGTCGGTTTCCTGATCGCCTTCAGCGTCCTCGCTGTCGGAGGGGCGGCCGTGATCTACCAGGTCGCGACCGGGATCGGGACCTGGGGGCTGAACCGCACCGTCGGTTGGGGCTTCGACATCACGAACTTCGTGTTCTGGGTCGGAATCGGCCACGCGGGCACGCTCATTTCCGCCGTGCTACTGCTCTTCCGCCAGAAGTGGCGCACATCGATCAACCGATCCGCGGAGGCGATGACGATCTTCGCCGTGATGTGCGCGGGGCTCTTCCCGTTGATCCACATGGGACGTCCCTGGCTCGCCTACTGGGTCTTCCCGTATCCCAACCTGCGCGGTCCCCTGTGGGTGAACTTTCGGTCCGCGCTGCTCTGGGATGTCTTCGCGATCGGCACCTACTTCACGATCTCCCTGACCTTCTGGTACATCGGGATGATTCCCGACCTCGCCACGGTGCGAGACAGGGCGAAGGGCCTGCGCAAACGCATCTTTTCGATCCTCAGCCTCGGTTGGCGGGGTACCGCCAGGGCCTGGTCGCGATACGAGACCGCCTGTGTCCTGCTCGCGGCGCTTGCGACCCCGCTGGTCGTCTCCGTCCACAGCGTGGTCAGTGCGGACTTCGCAACGGCCGTGATTCCCGGCTGGCACGCGACGCTGTTTCCTCCGTACTTCGTGATCGGAGCGGTGTTCTCGGGCTTCGCGATGGTGCTCACGCTGATGATCGTCGCCCGCAAGACGATGCACTTCGAAAACTACATCACGATGAAGCACATCCATGCCATGTGCAAAGTCATGGTGTTCACCGGCAGCATCGTCGCGTTGGCCTACACGACCGAGGCTTTCACGGCATGGTACTCGGGGAGCGAGTACGAGCAGTTCGTGTTCCTGAACCGGATGTTCGGTCCGATGGCCTGGTCGTATTGGGTCATGGTGTCCTGCAACGTGATCGCGCCCCAGCTCCTGTGGTTCAAGAAGATCCGCAACTCGCTCGGGGCGATCTTCGTCCTCTCCTTGGTCGTCAACGTCGGAATGTGGTTCGAGCGCTTCGTGATCATCACGAGTTCGCTGGAGCGTGACTTCCTGCCTTCGAGCTGGTCCGGCTACTTCCCGACTCTGATCGAGTTCGGATCCCTGATCTTCGGCTTTGGGCTCTTCTTCACCCTCTTCCTGCTCTTCTGTCGGGCCCTCCCGATGATCGCGATGTTCGAGGTGAAGTCGATCCTCCCGGAGCGCAAGTCCGCGCAGTCCGCCGCGCAGCGAGGTGAAGCAGCATGAGCTATCGCGCCTGCATCGGATTCTTCGACGAGACCCACAGGCTCCTCGAGGCGGTCCGCGACTGCCGCGAGAAGGGAGTCCCGATCCTGGACGTGGTTTCGCCCTTTCCTGTTCACGGCCTCGATGAGGCGATGGGGATCCGGCCCTCGCGCCTGCCGTGGGTGACGCTGATCGGCGGAGCCGTCGGGCTGACGCTCGGCCTGTGCTTCGAATACTGGTCCACGGCCGTGAGTTTCCCGATCGACGTGGGCGGGAAGCCCTGGGACTCATTCCCCGCGTTCGTGCCCGTTGCGTTCGAGCTGACCGTTCTCTTCGCGGGGCTGTCCACGGCCTTCGCGCTCTTCCTGCGGTGCAAGCTTTGGCCGGGGCGCCCCGCCGTGAAGGGGATGGAGCTCACGACGGACGATTGCCACGCGTTGATTCTCGAGCAGCGGGATGCGCGCTTCCTCGATGAGGAACTGGCGGAGCTCCTGCGCAGCCACGGCGCACGCGAAGTGCGCCAGGAACCCGGAGGGGTGCGATGAACCCTACGTCACGTGGATACATCCTCGCGGCCGTGCTGGCCGGTGTCTTCGTTCTCGTCCTGCACGAGCTGGTGAGCGCCGACCTCTCGAAGCGCAATTGGGAAGCGATGACCGAGATGGTCTATTCGAAGGCCGGTGAACCCTTCGCGCGAAACGACGCGTTGCCCGGCGGGAGGACGCAGCAGCCCGTGCTCGAGGGGGTCGTCGTGCGCGGTGAGCCGCCCCTCGGCTTTGGCCCCGGGCCGGACGAGGCCGAGCGGGCCGGCCGCGAACTCACGAGCCCGATCGACCTCGAGGACGCCGGGGTTCTAGAGCGCGGAGCGAAGCTGTTCGGTACGTACTGCGCCGTATGCCACGACGGCGCTGGACAGGGGCGGGGACTGGCCGTGATGCGGGGCATGCTTCCGCCGCCCCCGCTCACATCCGACCATGCCAGGAGCCTCGCGGACGGCACGCTCTTCCATCTCCTGACCTTCGGGCAGGGCAACATGGCCTCCTACGCCGCGCAACTCAGCCGCGAGGAGCGCTGGCAGGTGATCGCCCACGTTCGGAAACTCCAGGGCCAAGGCAAGTGATCCGATGAACCATCAGGTGAAAGTCTTCCAGGCGTCCCCGGCCCGCATCAAAGGGTTGAGGATCATCGCTGCTCTCGGTGCCCTGAGCTTCGTGCTCGGGCTCTTTCTGGACCCTGAACGGGCGTGGGGTGGATACCTGATGGGGTTCGAGTATTTCGTTCAGCTCGCCCTCGCGGGTGGACTGTTCCTCTCGGTCCTCACGCTGTCGTCGGCGCGTTGGGCGACCGCGATGCGACGCATCCCCGAGGCGATGACGACGGGCTTGCCCTGGGCCTTCGGAATGGGCCTCCTCTTACTGGGCGGAATCAGCACCCTGTACGAGTGGAGTCATGAGGCGGTCGTCGAGGCGGATCCGGTCCTGCAGGGCAAGTCGGCGTACCTGAACGGCGCATTCTTCTTCGTCCGGATGGCGGTCTTCTTC
>DRLC01000228.1 GCA_011053145.1 Planctomycetota bacterium
AATTCGATCACCGCGGTCTGCAGGCCCAGGCAGATCCCGAAGAACGGAACTCCGTTCTCCCGCGCCCACTGGATCGCTCGGATCTTGCCTTCGAGCCCGCGCTCGCCGAATCCGCCCGGGACCAGGAGACCGTCGACTCCGTCGAGCACGCCGATCCCGTCGTCGATGATCGACTCCGCCGACACCTTGCGCAGACGAACCTTGGCATGGTTCGCGATGCCGGCGTGGGCGAGGGACTCGTAGATCGACTTGTAGGCGTCGTGCAGTTCGATGTACTTCCCGACGATCGCGATCTCGGCCTCCCGTTTCGCGGTGCAGACCTCCTCGATCATCGCCTCCCAGCTCGAGAGGTCCGTGCGGCCCCCCGACGGCAGGCCGAGGTGCTCGAGGATGATCTCGTCGAGGTGTGCGTCGCGCAGCATCACGGGGACCTGGTAGATCGTCGATTCGACGTCGCGCTCCTCGATCACCGCCTCCTTGCGGACGTTGCAGAAGAGCGAGATCTTCCGGGTCATGCCCTCGGTCATGGGCTGCTCGGTGCGGCAGATCAGAACGTCCGGCTGGATCCCGATCTCGCGCAACTTGCCCACCGACTGCTGCGTCGGTTTGGTCTTCACCTCGCCCGACGCGCGCAGGTAGGGAAGCAGCGTGATGTGCACGAACATCACGTCGCCGCGAGGGCGGTCGAGCGCGAACTGACGGATGGCCTCGAGGAACGGCAGGCTTTCGATGTCGCCGACGGTCCCTCCGATCTCGGTGATCGCGACGTCCACCGCGCGCTCGTCCGGGCTGACGACGCCCGCTTCGATCGCCCCCTTGATCGCATCCGTGATGTGCGGAATGACCTGGACCGTGCGTCCGAGGTAGTCGCCCCGGCGCTCCTTCTTGATCACGGCCTGGTAGATCTTGCCGGTCGTGAAGTTGGAGTCCTTGGTCAGGTACGCGTGGGTGAAGCGCTCGTAGTGCCCGAGGTCCAGGTCGGTCTCGGCGCCGTCATCGGTGACGTAGACCTCGCCGTGTTGGAAGGGACTCATCGTCCCGGGGTCCACGTTGATGTACGGGTCGAGCTTCTGCATCGAAACCCGCAGGCCTCGGGACTCGAGGAGCATGCCGATCGATGCCGCGGTCAGGCCCTTGCCGAGGCTCGAGACGACGCCGCCGGTGACGAAGATGTGCTTGGTCATGGATGGGTTCACTCCCCCTCGGGGTGAACGAGAGGATCGGAAGGAGGCGGTCCGGCGGTGGGGGCCTGGGCCACGAACAGAGCGTAATCTTCCGGCGTGTCGATTCCGACCGTGGAGCGGGCGACTTCGAGCACTCGGATGCGGTGACCGGCCTCGAGCCAGCGAAGTTGTTCGAGGGATTCGAGCTGTTCGAGGTGTCCCGGAGGAAGGTCGGTCACCTCACGGAGGGCGCTCGGGCGGAATGCGTAGACCCCGATGTGGCGCAGGCGCGGCGGTGCGCTCGCGAGCCCGGGGCGAGCCGCGGGGATCGCCGCCCGCGAGAAGTAGAGCGCATCCCCGTCGGCGCTGAGGACGACCTTGACCACCGCGGGATCGTCGGCCTCCGCCGCCGACCGGATCGGTGCGCAGAGCGTCGCAATGTCCACCTTCGGGTCCGAAAACGCGGAGACGACGCGTTCGATGTCCTCCACCGGGAGGCACGGTTCATCCCCCTGGACGTTCACCACCACGTCGAAGGGTCCGGCGCCGGATTCCAGCAGGAGCTCCAGGGCTTCGCGCACACGGTCCGTGCCGCTGCGGTGGGACGCGGAGGTGAGGAGCGCCTCCACGCCGACCTCCCTCGCCGCGGCGAGAACCTCGGTGGCGTCGGTCGCGAGGACCACGCGGTCGAGGGCGGCGCAGCCCTCGGCGTTGCGGACCGTGTGTTCGAAGAGGTAGCGCCCGGTGTCGCGCAGCAGCATCTTGCGCGGCAGACGCGTGGAGCCGAGTCGAGCCGGGACGACTGCCAGGGCGCGGACCCGGGCTGCGGGGTCGTCGCGGCCCGCGGCGTTCATGACCGGGGGCGCGCGGCCGGCTGGTTGAGCTGGCGCGCCTCGGATTCGAACAGGCGCGTTCCCTCGGGGTTTTCGATGGCCTGGAACGCCTGGGTCAGGTTGTAGAGCTGGACGAAGTCGCCCATCGCGGCGAGGAAGCTCTTCTTCTCGTCGACGGACGACCCCGGCCCGATGACCCAGTGACGCGTCTTGCCGTCGATGTTCACTTCGAGCGCACGGGTCACGACCGCACTTCCGCGGGACGGCGCGCGACCGGCCTGGGCGTAGTCGTCGAAACCGTTGCGTTCCATCTCCCTCACGAGCGCGACCATGACCTCGTCGGCCTGCACCTTGAGGGAGGCCTCGCGCCGGAGCTGGGAGTACGCCTGGACCCGGTCGGTGCGCGTTTCGCTGTCGAGCTCCAGCTTCTGCTCGCCCCGGTAGTCGTGGAGGATGACCGCGATGGACGTTGGGCCGGAGGTCCCCGAAGAGGCGCAGGCGCCCGCGAGGAACGACACGACTGCGGCGAGGATGGCCAGGAGAGCGGTGCGGCGGGGCTGGGAGGGCGGCAGCATGGGCCCGTGGGGATTCGGGGGTCCGGAGACGGCGCGGGGATCCCCGGTGGATCGCGTGCGCGAGCGGGTGAGGATACGGGGGGCGGGGGAGCCCCTCAAGCTGCTGGGTGGGGGTGTTTGCGGACGGACGATCCGGGCGCTCCCGCGGTGTCCCAGAATGCGGAATCCTACACCATGGAGTGTAGGTCTTGGTCGGGCCCCACTGTATTTCGTAGGGATTTGGGTGGACGCGGCGCGGCGATGCGACGACCATAGGGCGCGCCCTCCAGGGGGCGTCCGGGGAGGTTTCGGTCCCTCTCCGCTCTGCCAGAACACACCCAAGTCCTTGTCTGAAAGGTAGTTATAGCAACATGGGCAAACTCGAAAGGCTCGTCGTGCTGGTCGTCTTCTTTCTCGCGGCCGTCGTGTTGGCGGTTTCCTTGAGCGACGACGCGGTCGACGAAGGGGCCAACCCCTTCGACAAGGCGGCCGATGCGACGCAGCAGGAGCAAGCCCAGGTTCGCACGGCGGCGATGCCCGTCGCTCCGGAGACGTCCGCCCACCGCCGCGGGACCTCGCCGGTCGTGGAGCGGCGGGATGAGGCCCCCGCGCAGGCTGCTCCGGAGGCCCGGACCGAAGATCCGGTTGCCACGGGCACCGCGCCCGCGACGCCGAATCTACTCCTCGACGCCGGCTCCAAGCCGGAAGCGAGGACCCCGTCCGAACCCGCCGGCCCGCGCCAGATCCTGAAGTCCACGGCCGGGCTGCGCGCCTCGATGTCGGAGGCCTATCGCGAGTATGAGGTCCGTGCCGGCGACACCTGGACCGGTCTCGCCCAGCGCTTCTACAAGGACACCCGTCGGGTCGGCGACCTGAAGGTGGCGAACGAGGATCTCAAGACCTTGACCCCGGGCCAGCGCATCCTCGTTCCGGTCTACGATCTCACGCAGGAAGCGAATTCGCGTCCGCGGCTCGTCGCCGTGGAGCGCCCCGGCACCCGGCCCGCGGTGGAGCCCATCGAGCGCTCCCAGCCCGCACCCCGTGAAGTCGCCGCGCCCGCCGCGCCCATTGCGGCTGGAACGATCTACACCGTCGTCGATGGCGACAACCTCTCGAAGATCTCGCAGAAGGTCTACGGGACCCAGAGCCGCTGGCGCGCGATCTACGAAGCGAACCGCGACACGATGAAGAGCGCGGACTGGCTGCAGGTCGGGATGAAGCTCCGCATCCCGACGGTCGAGGAGGCGGCGAGCGCTCCGGCGCGTCCGGCGGAGAAGCCGGTCGACCCGGACAGGCCCCGGGTGCACTGATTCCGCCGCGGCGGCGGCCGGGTCCCTCGATCGTCCGGGGGCCGGGGAGGCGAGCGTGGCTGGCGCCGGGCGGAAGGCGGCGCTTCCACGGGGGTGCTGGGCGGAATCGCTCCGGGGCCCACGCCCCGCTGATCCGGGGGTAGGATGGAATGCGACCTCGCGGCACGGAGCGTGTCCGAGGGAGGTTCCGATGCCCCGTTCCCTTGCCACCACGACCCGCCGCGAGCTCCTCCGATGGATGGGAGTGGGGGCCGCTCTCCCGCTCTTGCCCCTCCCCGTCCGGTGCCGTCGGGTCATCGTGGTCGGAGCCGGCGTGGCCGGTCTGGCGGCGGCCCACGCGCTGTCCCGGATCGGGGTCGAAGTGGTCGTCCTCGAGGCCCTCGAGCGGATCGGCGGACGGATCGAACCGGGGACCCTGGGTCCGGTGCCCGTCGATCTCGGCGCCGCCTGGGTTCACGGCAGCGGACCCGGGAATCCGCTCACGCAGCTCTTCGCGCGGCTCGGGGTCACCCTCCAGCCCGACCGGGTTCCGTTCCACGTCTTCGAGCGGGGGACCGGGTACCTGACGAGGGCGCAGGTGAACCTGCTCAACCGGCGCGTGTCCTCGTTCCTCACCGCGTTGCCGCTCCTCCGCACGCAGCTCGGTCCGAGGGCGAGCGTCGCGGAGGGGGTCGATCTGTTCCTCGCCCTGCAAGGTCTCGGGGGCGTCGCCCTCGCTCGCTCGCGCTTCATGCTCCGGGCCTTCTTCGAGTCCTGGTACGCGGGATCCGCACGCGACCTCGCGCTCGAATGGGTCTGGGAGGACGAGAGCTTTCCGGGGCCGGACGCCTTTCCCGTCGGGGGCTACGGGCAACTCGTCGATGGGCTCGCGCGCGGCCTCGAGATCCGCACCGGTTCCGCGGTGTCGCTCGTCGAGCACGGCCCTTCCGGCGTCGCGGTCCACACCGAAGAGGAGGTGATTCGCGGGAGCCATGCGATCGTCACGGTGCCGCTGGGGGTTCTCAAGGCACGCTCCATTCGCTTCGAACCGCGTCTCCCCGAACGCAAGCAGCGCGCGATCCGCCGGATCGGGATGGGGGCCTTCGAGAAGATCCTCCTGCGCTTCGAGCACCCCTTCTGGCGGAACCTGGACGAGCTGTTCTACCGGTCGCGGCGCGAGGAGAAGGTCCCCTTCCTCAAGGATCTCCTTCCGTTCACCGGCGAGCCGATCCTCCTCGCCCTGGCCGCGGGGGAATCCGCGGATCGGATGCGCCTGCGTTCGGCCTCGGAGATCGTCGACGAGCTCCTCGGCGCGGTGGGGGAGATCGTGGCGAGCACCCCTCCCGCTCCGACCCACGCCCATGTCACGCGCTGGCGGGCCGACCCCTTCTTCCGGGGCTCGTTCTCCTACCTCCGAACGGGGAGTTCCCCCGCGGACCAGCGCTCCTTGGCGGCTCCGGTGGACAGGCTCCTCTTCGCGGGGGAAGCGACCCACGAGCGCTTCTTCGCCTCCGTCCACGGGGCCCTCCTCTCCGGGCTGCGGGAGGCCGGGCGCATCGTCGGCCGCGACCTCGGAGTCGACGCACTTCTCTAGCCCGGGTGATTCATGATCCTGCACGCCAGACTTCGCAATCGACCGCCTTCGGCGGTCTCTCGTCCCCTGACGGCACTTTGCGATTCCTGCCGTCCTCGTCGACCCGCCCCCCTTTCAAGGGATCCACTGGATCCCTTGAAT
>DRLC01000229.1 GCA_011053145.1 Planctomycetota bacterium
AGCCCGGGTTATTCATGAGCCTGTGCACCAGGCACAGCAACTCGTTTCCTGATGGTGCTTTGCGATTCCTGACCCCGCAAGGTAAGCCCCGGTCCGCGAAGCGGATTCAAGGGATCCAGTGGATCCCTTGAAAGGGGGGCGGGTCGACGAGGACGGCAGGAGTCGCAAAGTGCCGTCAGGGGACGAGAGACCGCCGAAGGCGGTCGATTGCGAAGTCTGGGGTGCAGGCTCATGAAGAATCCGGGGTAGGCTGGCCCGATACGCCTCGGGGAAAACGTGACCCTCGGGTGCCCCTCACCTACCCTCGCCCGACGTGGATCCCTCCCCCGCCCAGAACAGCCTCCCTGCTCCCCCCGGTCCGTGGAAGCGAGCGGACACAGGCTGGTTGCTCCTCGCCCTCGCGGCCACGCTCGCGGTCTTCGTCCGCGCCCTCTCGGGGGACCTCGTCTACGACGACCTGCTCCTGATCCAGCGCAACCCGCTCCTCGCGGACCTCTCGAACCTTCCCCAGCTCCTCCAAAGCCCGTACTGGGACTTTCTCGACCCGGGAGCGCGGGACCAGATCGGCTACTGGCGTCCGCTGTCCGCCCTCGCCCATGCGGTCGCGTTCCACCTCGGCCATGCAACCCCGCTCGGATTCCACGTCGCCGGACTCCTCGCCCACCTCGGGGCGACCTGGGTCTCTTACCTCTTCGTGCGACGCCTCCTGAGCGGGGAGCGACCGGAAATCGCCGGGGCCGCGGCGCTCCTGTTCGGTCTCCACCCGGTCCACGTGGAGAGCGTCGCCTGGGTGTCCGCACTCAACGATCCCCTCTTCGGCCTCTTCACGCTCCTCGCCGCAACCTCGTACCTGGCCTGGCGGCAGCGTGGAAGCCCCGGGGTCGCGCTGCGTCCTGCGCTGTGGTTTCTGTTCGCGATGCTCTCCAAGGAGATGGGGATCGCGACCCTTGCCGTCATTCCGCTGATCGACTTCGGATTCTGGCTCGCCTCTCCGGAGCGCCGGCTCTCCGAATGGCGCCGCGCCGTCCCCCGGCCTGTGCGAGCGTGGCTCCCCCTGCTCGTCGTCCTCGCGGTCTACCTCGGTTGCAGGGTGGTCGTGTTCCAAAGTCCGATGGCAGGCTTCGACCGCACCCCCACGCACTTCGGTGTCGGTCCGGGCCGCATCGCGCTGCTGCGCTTCGAACTCCTCGGCGGCGGCCTGTGGCTGCTCGGCTGGCCCCTGCACCTGAACGCCTTCCGGCCGTTCCGCCCCGACCTCACCCCCTTCGATCCGAGCCTATCCGGCGCCTGGTTCGCCACCGGACTCTGGCTGGTCCTCTTCGTCCACTCGCTCAGGAAGGGTCGCGCCGTGGAGGCCGTCGCGCTTCTCTTCATTCCCCTCTCGTTCTTCCCGGTCCTCGTGAACGTGGGTTCCCTGGGGCGCTTCCCCCTGTCCGACCGATTCCTCTACGTGCCCGTTCTGGGCTTCACGACCTTCGTGGCCGTCCTCTTCGGAAGGCTTCCCGCACGCGGACTCTCGAGCCTGGCGCTGCTCGCCGTCGGTGCGCTCTACGGAGTCCGGAGCTGGACCCGAATCGCGATCTGGCGCGATGAAAAGACGCTCTTCGAGACCGCCGTGCGGGAGTCTCCGCGCAGCGCCTACCTGCAGTGGGGCCTCGGCCGGGTGTACCTACAGCGACTCGCGAGCGGTGGGGATCCGGGCGAACTGAAGAAGGCCTTCGCGGCCTTCGGACGCGCCGGCGATCTCCTCGAAGAGGCCAAGCGACCTGGCAGCGACCTCTTCGTGACCTCGAACGACTACCTGCAGACGAACCTCGGGCTCGCCCAGTGCTACACCGTCGAGGCGCAGAAAGACCCCTACGGCAGCTATGGGACGTCGATCGCGATCCTGGAAGACCTCGCGAGACGCGTCGGGGAACTGGAAGACCAGACGCGCAAAGCGCGGGAGGCGGGATTGAGGGTGATCGATCTGCACCACCGCCTGGAACTCGTCTGGGCGGCGCTCGGCACGGCGCACCGACTCGCGGGGGATGTGGAGGAAGCCGACTCCGCATACCGCAAGGCCCTCAGCCTGGATCCTCGATGCGTCGAAGCCCTGATGGGGCTCGGACGCCTGAACGCGGAACAGGGACAGTGGGACGTTGCTTCCAGGTTCTTCGAGAAGGTGCTCGAACTCGCCCCCTCCGACTTCGAAGCCAAGCTCGCGTACGCCCAGAGCCTGCGCGAGGGCGGCAGGACCGACCGGGCCGAGGAACTCGCACTGGAATTGATCGACGAGGAGCCGACCGTCCCCGAACCGATGCTGATCCTCGCCGCGGACCGGCTCGCGCAGCGCAAACCGCGTGAGGCCCTGACCTGGATCGACCGGGCTCTCGCCGCGGACCCCGATCACGGCCACGCCTGGTACCTGAAGGCCATGGCGATGCAATCCCTGGGCGTGAATCCGCAGGCGACCCTCGAAGCCTTCCAGCGCGCGTGCTCGCTGCTCCCGAACCACTTCGAGGCCTTCTACAACTTCGCGACCCTGCTGCTGAACACCGGAGCGGCCGAAGCCGCGGTGCCGTACCTGATCCACGCGTACGAGCTCGCCACGGACCCGGTCCTGATCGGGCGCCTGTTCACGGTCCTCGCGCAGCTCCCGATCGACTCCCCCGACGACGACTTCCGCCTCGCGGTCGCCGACGTGAAACGCGGCCACCCAGACGTGGCGGAATCCTGGCTCGACCGCGCGCTCGAACTCGACCCGGACCATCCCGCCTCCCTGGTGCAGAAGGCGCACCTGCTGCGATCCCAGGAACGCCACGGGGAAGCCCTCGAACTCCTCGGACGCGCCGCGGGCCTTCTCCCGGATTCCTTCGGCGTCCACTTCGAGTACGCGCTCTACCTCGAGGATCAGGGGCGGCTGATCGACGCCCAGCGGGAGTTCCTGCACTGCCTCGAGCTGCCACGGCCCGCGGATTGGGAGGAAGACGCCTGGGCCGACGCGGGTCGCAAGATCCGAAAGCGCCTGGAGTCCATCGAGTCCCAGCTTCCCCCTTCGGACGCCTACGGCCCCCCTTCGGAACCGACCGAGGGCGACAGCTAGAATCGGCTACACTCGTCGGCGTGTCGGACCGCCCCCCCCACTCCCCGACCTCCCCGCTCCGCGGTGAGGAGCTGGTCCACGTTCTGTATGCGGAGTTGCGCTCCCTGGCCGCGAGCTTTCTTGGGCGGCGTGGGCATGAGCGCACGATGCAGGCCACCGCCCTCGTTCATGAGGCGTGGCTGCGGCTCTCCGACCAGCACGTCCCCTTCGAGAGCCGCGAACACTTCCTCGCTCTGGCCGCCACGGTGATGCGGCGGGTCGTGGTGGATGACGCGCGCCGGCGCGGCGCCCAGCGGCGGGGGGGCGATTGGAATCGTGTCACGATCGATACGAGCATCGGGGACGGGAGGGGGGGCGCGGGCATCGATGCGATCGCGCTCGACGAAGCCCTGGAGATGCTGGCGAAGGTGGATCCGCGCCAGGCCCGCATCGTCGAACTGCGCTTCTTCGCCGGCATGACCGAAGACGAGGTGGCGACCGTCCTCGACATCTCGCGGAGAACCGTGTCGAGAGAATGGCGCATGGGGCGGGCCTTTCTCGCGGAACTCCTGGAAGAACCCCAGGAATGATCGACCCGCAGCAATACGCCGACGCGAAGGACCTCTTCACGCGCGCGCTCGACCTCGACCCGGCCGAGCGCGAAGCCTTCGTGCGAAGGGAGGCCCGGAGCGAGGCGGTTGCCGAACGCGTGCTACGGCTCCTCGCCCGGGACGCGGGCGCCCACGCCCTGGACGAGCCCCTTCTGATCGCCGCTCTCGTCTTGGAAGAGGAGGGAGCGCTCCCGGAGATCGACGGGCTCCGCATTCTGCGACGGCTCGGAGAGGGCGGCATGGGGGTCGTCTATGAAGCCGAGGAGGTTTCGAGCCGGCGCTCGGTGGCCGTGAAGTTGCTGCGACCGGGAACGGCGACGGCGAGACTGATCCGTCGCCTGCGCAGCGAGATCCAGATCCTGGAGCGCCTCGATCACCCCGGCATCGCGCGGATCCTCGGCGCGGGAAACGCGGACGGTGCGCCCTATCTCGTCCTCGAGCTCATCGAGGGCGATTCCCTCCTCGCGCACGCGGAAGAACACGGTCTCGATGAGCGCGGGCGCGCGGAGCTGGTCATGGCGATCGCGGAGGCGCTCCACCACGCCCACGAACAGGGTGTCGTGCACCGCGACCTCAAGCCGTCGAACATCCTCGTCACGCTGGACGGCCGGCCCAAGGTGCTCGACTTCGGGGTCGCCCGGTTGGTCGACCCCGACGGTGAGGCGGTCACGACTCTGACCCAGGCCGGCCAGCTCGTGGGCACGCTGCCGTACATGAGCCCGGAACAAGTCGCACTCCAACCGGCAGGCATCCAGTCCGACCTCTACTCCCTCGGTGTGGTCGCCTATGAGCTCCTCACGGGACGGCTGCCCTACCCTACGGAAGCCTGTTCCCTGGCCGAGCTCGCGCGCAGCATCCGTGAGCAGGAAGCGATCCCGGCGGGTACGGTGGCTGCCCGCCTGCGCGGCGACCTGACGACGATCCTCGGAAAGCTGCTCGAGAAGGACCCGCGCCGGCGCTACGTCACCGCGCGCGCACTCGCCGAGGACCTGCGCGCATTCCTGGAAGGTCAGCCCATTCGTGCGCGCCCCCCGTCTCGTCTTCAGCGTGCGAAACGCTTCACGCGACGCCACCGCGGCCTCGTCCTAGGCATCTCGGCGATCTTCCTGGTGCTCGCCGCGGGCCTGGCTGGGACGTGGACCTTCGCGGTGCGCGCGTCGGAGCGAGCGGACGAAGCGGACGCGGTGCGCGACCTCCTCGTCGAGACCCTCGGCTGGGCCGACCCCGCCCAGGCCCAAGGACGCGAAAGAACGGTGCGTGAAGCGCTCGATGACGCTTCCAAGAAGTTGGCCTCCCGTACCGATCTCCCCGAGCGTGTCCTCGCCGAACTGCACGGATCGCTTTCCGATACCTACCGTTCGCTCGGCGCGGACGAGGATGCGCTGCAACACGCCGAGGAAGCGGAACGGCTCCTCGTGCGACTCCGCGGCCACGACGACGGACAGGCCCGCGAGGCCCGTCACCGCCTGGGAGTCATCCTGGGAAACGTCGGGGACCTGGAACGGTCGGAAGCTCTCCTGCGCGAAGTCGCGGATGCGGGAGGAGCTGAGCGTGGCGTGGTGCTCAGCGACCTCGCCGACACGGTCCGTCGCCTCGGAAGGCTCGACGAGTCTTCCCAACTGGCCCAGCAAGCCGTGGACGAACTCCGGAGCCGTGGAGACAGCCCGGAGCTCTTGCGTGCGCTGCGCCAGCTCAGCTCGGAGCTGATGTACCTGGGCAACGACTATGAGCGGGAGCTTCAGTATGCGCGCGAGGCGATGGAACTCGCGGAGCGGCTCGGGGTCGAGGGCGAGTCGTATCTCAAGACGAAGATGCAGCTCGCAAACGCGCTCGACGACATGGCCCGGAGCGACGAATCGATCCCGCTCTACCAGGAATGCCTCGAGACACGGCGGAGCTGGTATGGGGACCGCCATCCGGGAACGATCATCACCGCGATGAACCTCGGCGTTGCTCTCGTTCGCGCTGATCGCCCGGAGGAGGCTGTCGAGGTGCTGGAGGAAACCTACCGCATCTCGCGCGAGGTCCAGGGCGCCGCGAACGAAGACACCATGCTCACCGCCCAGAACCTCGCGGACCTCTACGAAACGCTCGAACGTTACGACCAGGGCATCGAGTTCCTCGAGAAGGCCCTGCCCGATGCACCGGACAACCTCCGCGGCTGGATCTTGCACCTGCAGTACGGGTTCCTGCTGTCCGCCGCCGGCCGCCACGCGGAAGCCGTGGATGTCTTGACCGAGTACTTCGACCGCACCGCGCAGGCCCTGCCCCCCGGCCACGAAGCGCTCCGCCTCTCCGCCGAGAACCTCGCGAGGAACTTCGAAGCCCTCGGCAACGACGAGGAAGCGGCGGCGTGGAGCCGGAGGGAAGAGGAGCTGAGAAAACTCCAGGAAAACCCCGGTCCCGGTTGATGGGGGGGATTCGCCCCCATCCGCCGTGCCCGAGCGTTTTCTTGGCACAGGACCCCCCCGGTTCCCGCGGGACTCTTGGAGCGGCTTCCACCGCTCGACACCCCCACCCGAGGAGTCCCCATGCTTTCCAAGTTCCTGTTGCCCCCCCTCGTCCTCTCGCTCTTCTTCCTCCCCGCGTGCAGCGGGGGCGGATCCGGCGGATCGGTCGGCGGATCCGTAGCGATCCAGACCGGGACCCTCGCGGGTCGTGTCGTCGACTCCACGGCGACCCCGGTTTCGGGCGCCACCGTGCATGTGTGCGAGCCCGGCGGAGCCCAGCTCGCAAGCCTGACGACCCGAGCGGACGGACGCTTCTCCTTCGAGGTCAAGGCCACGCTCCTCGACCTCGCCGTCGACCTCTTCGGCATCCCCTCCTACCAGACCACCGTCTTCGTGGCCCCGGACGTGGAGACGGACCTCGGAGACGTGAGCATCGATGACGTGGCCCTGGATACCGACGGAGACGGCCTCCCGAACTCACTCGAACGGCGCGGCTGGACGATCCTCGTCGACGAAACGGGGGACGACGTGCTCGTGCAGCGCAAGGTGTTCTCGAACCCGCTCCTCGCCGACACCGACGGAGACGGGCTCGACGATGCCGTCGAGTTCGCGTCCCGTATCGACCCGGGGCTCACGGACACCGACCGCGACCAGCTCACCGACCCGGACGAACTGAAGCGCTACAAGAGCAACCCCGCGGACGTGGATACCGACGGGGATGCCCGCGGCCCCGGGCTCACCTCGCAGCCGAACCCTTCGCTGCTCGACGGGAACGAAATCCTGCTCTCCGGCACGTCACCCACTCTCGACGACACGGACGGCGACGGACTGACGGACTACGAGGAGATCATCGGCGGGGGCTTCAACCCGCTCGAAGCGGACCTCCCGCAGATCTCACTCGACCTGAACGGTGATCCGTCGATCACGCTCAACGCGGAGAAGACGCAGACCCAGCAGCAGGTCACGGCGAGTTCGACGCTGCAACGAGATTCCAACCAGACGACCCAGACCGACTCCCGCTCGACGCAGGTCTCGGTCGAGGCGAGCCAGAAGATCAACCAGAGTGTCCAGACCCAGGCCTTCCCGCCGAAGGCAAAGGCCAAGACCGATGTGGAACTGCAGTTCAAGGAAAGCCTGACGCAGAACACTTCCTCCAGTTGGTCCCAGACATCGACCCAGGAAACCCAGAACACCTATAGCCAGAACTTCGAAACGGGCGAGCAGATCACCTTCAAGGACGGTGCCCTGCTCCAGGCCTTGAAGCTCCGCAACCTTTCCTCCCGCAGCGTCCTGATCCAGGACGTGAACGTCCTCGCCTTCCGCCTCAACCCGATCACGACGGGTTCCTTCGAGGTGGTCGGCACCCTACAGCCGACCCCCGGGGACATCCCGGCGGGCGGCGCGATCGTCGCGCCCGGCGGCGAGATCGGTTTCGTCGCGCAGAACGATGAAATCAACTGGCAAGCGATCCAGCCCTTGATGAAGGACCCGAGCGCGCTGTTCTTCGAGGTCGGATCCTTCTCGATGTTCGAGACGGACGACTTCGGAAACCCGACGAAGAACTTCGCCGCCACCGGACAGAAGATCGTCGAGCGCTGCGGGCTGGTCGTGATCGACTTCGGGGACGGACGGGTCGAGCGTCATACGCTCGCAACGAACGTCGAGCGAAATCCGGACGGGAGTTCGGCCGGAATCTCGATGCGCGAGGGTGTCGAACGCGTCGCCGGAGTCCCGCTCACGACCGTCGTCGACCCGGATACGGGCGCGAGCGTTCTCTGGTCGGTGCGGGACCAGGTCGCCTATGAAGACCCCAACAACAAAGCGATCCACGGATTCTGGACCGTCATGGGCGACGGCCCGGCCTTCGACGACAACGCCGTCCTCGACTTCGATTCGCTCCGCCTGGCGAACGGCGAGCGTTTCGCGCTGGTGTTCCTCCAGGACGCCGACGGCGACGGGCTCTTCAACCGGGAAGAGCGCACCTACGGGACCGACTCGAACCTGCAAGACAGCGACGGGGACGGTCTGACCGACAAGGAAGAGGCCAAGGACGGCTGGGCGGTCGAGTTCCGTGACCCGCAGGGAACGGTGCTGCCCCAGTTCACCTACCAGTCCTATCCCGATCCGGTCTTCACCGACACCGACTCGGACAATCTGGACGACTTCGAGGAGAAGGTCCTCGGCACGGACCCGCGCGAAGCAGACACGGACGGCGACGGCCTGAACGACGACGTCGACCCGTCCCCGCTCGATCCGCCCGACGGGAGCGGCATCCCGAGCGCCGGCCTCGTCGCGCACTTCGAGTTCGGCTCCGCGACGGTCACGACGGGTGCCAGCAGTTTCATGTTCTACACGGATGCCTCCGGCAGCGGGAACGATGCGCTGATCGACGCCTACGCGGGCGGCACCTGGGGAGGATCGGGCACCCAAGGTTGGTACGACCTCGCCGACCGCTTCGGGATCAGCGACAAGGCCGCCTACGTTTTCCAGCGGACCGACAACGGCAACCCCGCCCAGCACCTCGAGATCCCGGCGATCACGCTGGGGGACTCCCTCTCATGGGCCGTCTGGGTGGACCAGGCTTCCTCCGGCACGTACATCGCGCGCCAGGGAGGACCGGACCTGGGGCTGAACTCAGGCATCGTGGAGTGGCAGGTCCCGATCTCTGGTCTGGGGACACAGATGGTGACCGGCGCGCTCGGCCAGGCCGGCTGGAACTTCGTTGTCGGCGTGGTCGACACCAATGGGCAGGGCACGACGATCCGGCTCTACGTGAACGGCATCCTCGCGAACTCCGCCTCGTTCGGTTCCGCGTTCGTCCCGGACGACACCAAGCTCATCTCGGTCGCAGCGCGGACGAAAGGCAGCGGATTCCTGGACGACTACAAAGGCCCGATGGACAGCGTCCGGATCTATCGCCGTGTCCTGACGGACACGGACGTCGACGTGCTCTATCACGAGGCCGGCTTCTAGACCCAAAGCCCCCGGGAGACAGCGGGCCCGCAGTCCTCTCGATGAGGGGTGCGGGCCCGCGATTCGTTCGCAGGGTTCAGCGGCCGCGGCCGTGGGATCGTACCCCCGCGCCGAACGCGGGAGCCGGGGACGAGATGCCGCGCTTCTTGGCCCGGCCGCCTCCGTTGGGGGAGCTCTTGACTCCGCGCTCAGCGTTCGAGACTCGCCCGCTCACTCCGGTGCCGAAGGATCGCTCGGGAGCGGCCTCGGCCGTCTCCCTGCGTTTGGGGCCTCCACGCCCCTTGCCGAGTGCCGCGCGCCCGCGACCGTTTCGATTCCGCTTCGTGGTGCCGTCGCGCCCCTTGAAGCCACGCCGAAACCCGGCACGGTCTCCATCGCCTCCGCTCCGCCGGCCGGCCTGATCGCCGCCCTGGAACTCGCGTAGCTTGATGCGCGGGATCTGCATCCCGATCCGGCGTTCGATGTCCTTGATCGCGGAGAAGTCCTCGTGCGTGACGAAGGTCGCGGCCATGCCGCTCTTCTCGGAGCGTCCGGTGCGACCGATGCGGTGCGTGTATGCATCGGGGGTGTTCGGGACGTCGTAGTTGATCACATGGCTCACGTTCGCGACGTCGATCCCGCGCGCGGCGATGTCCGTCGCGACGAGCACGTCGTAGCGCCCCTCCCGGAACCCCTGCATAGCGCGCTGGCGCTGGCTTTGGCTCATGTTTCCCTGCAGCGCGATCGCCCGGTGCCCCACGCGCTCGAGGTCTCGAGCCAGGCGCTTGGCCCGGTGCTTGGTGCGAAGGAATACGATCGCGGAACGGAAGTCGTCGCCGTCGAGGAGGTGGCGCAGGAGGGCGGTCTTGCGCTCCTTGGAGATCGGATAGAGCGCGTGCTCGATCGTTTCCGCAGGCGAGGAGTCGGCCAGCTCGACCACGTGCGGCTTGCGCAGCACGGCGTCGGCGAGCTTTCGGATCTCGCGCGGCATCGTCGCGGAGAAGAGCAGGTTCTGCCGCCGCGCGGGTAGCTGGGAAAGGATGCGCTTGATGTCCGGAAGGAACCCCATGTCGAACATGTGGTCCGCTTCGTCGAGCACGAGCACCTCGATCCCATCGAGCTTCACATGGCCGCCGCCCATGAGGTCGAGCAGACGCCCAGGACAGGCGACAATGATGTGGGGCTGCGCCCGAAGGGCGCGCTTTTGCGGCTCGGCCCCAACACCGCCGAAGATCGTGATCGCGCGCACGTTCGTGAACTTCGCGAGCAGCTCGATCTCGGCTTGGATCTGCATCGCGAGCTCCCGGGTGGGAGCGACGATCAGCGCGCGCGGCGTCTTGCCCCGGGTCTGGACGAGGCGCTCGAGAATCGGCAGCGCAAAGGCCGCGGTCTTTCCGGTGCCCGTCTGCGCGAGCCCGAGGACGTCACGCCCGTCGAGCGCCGCGGGGATGGCCTTGGCCTGGATCGGCCGCGGTGCTTCGAAACCTGCTGCGGCAACGCCGCGCAGAATGTTCTTGTTGAGGCCGAAGGATTGAAAGGAACCCTTCGATCCCTCGGATCGATTCGAGGATCGTATAGCTTGTCTCCTGAAGAGCTTGTTCCGCGGAGTCCGTGACTCGCGGTGTCCACCCATCCAGCAGGTACAGGCGAAAACGAAAACGAAGGGCGCGGTTCGGCGGGGGTCCCGGTCGGGACCGCACTAGCGAGTCTGCTGCGCGCCGGGCCGCAGGACGCGGCCGAGGCGGGAAGAGTAGGGCGACTCCGGCGGGAAGGGAAGGGGGCACGCGCGCGTTCCCGCCCTATCGGACCGCGATCGCGTCGGCTCGTTGCTCCCAGGATCGAGCCTCACGTATCTTTCCCGCCCGTTCCGAGAGGGTCGCCAAGGCCCGCGCAAGTTCTTCACGCGGCTGGAGCGAAAAGGCGAGTTCCAGGTCGGCACCGAACCCCGCGAGGTCCCCTTCCTCGAGTCGCAGGGTCGCACGATTGCGCAGAGCCCCCACCGCGTAGGGGTGAGCTTCGAGCACTCGATCGAGGATCGCGATCCCCTCGGAGCGCCGTCCCGTCTTCCCGAGGAGCAGGCCCAGGTTGATCGCGCTCTCGCTGAGGTCCGGGTCGAGGGCGAGCGCTGCCCGATAATGGGATTCCGCCTCCCGGGGCCTCCCCCATTCGTCGAGGAGCACGCCCGCGAGGTGTTGCACGATCGGGATCCGACGCGAGATCGGTCCCATGCCCGCCTCCAGCCGCGCGAAGGCGGCGTCCCCGATCCGAGCCTGCGCGAGGGCGGCCATCCAGAGTCCCGGATCGTCCATCCCAGGTGGTTCCTCTTCCCCGGGCCAGACGAAACGCCGCCATCGGCCGTCCGGGGCTTCGAGGATGCGCGGGCGTGGATCTCCGGTGGGATCCGAGGCCGGTTCGGGCCGCGCCCGGATGAAGTGGTCGTGGACTCGCACGTCCGCGATGTCGAAGACCTCCGTTTCGGGCATGTGGCAATCCACACAATCGCGGTCCCTCGCCTGGGATGGGGAGGAGCGCGGACAATCGGTGGATGGTCCCCTCCCGCGCGGGTGGCAGCGCTCGCACGCCCCCCTGGTGCGCTCACGCTCGCCGGGTTCCTGGAGCGCTCGGTGCGGATCATGGCAGGTCTCGCAGGTCAGCCGGTCGGACCCCAGGAAGCAGCGGGAGAGCACGAGCCGCTCCACCTGGCTGACGAAGCCCACCCCCCGATTCGAGTCCGCCGCGACGAAGACCGCATGCCGTTCGAGGAGATCCCCGCCGGGGGAGCGCCGGCCGAGACCGCCCCCGTCCAGCGGAATCCGGGCGTCGCCTTGCAGGTGGCAGGAAGCGCAGATCGAGAGCGCCTCGATGCGGCTGAGGTCCCGCTGCAGGGGATCGACCCCTTCGGGCTCCTCCCCCGCCAGATCGCGTTCCTGCCAGTCCGCGTGGGTCTCCGCGTCGGCGTGACAGGCTCCACAGGACAGCCCGCGGGGTTCGAACACATCCGCATCCGGGACGAGGTTGGCCGGAAAGGGGCGGGGCAGGGACGCGTCCGTGTGGCACCCGAGGCAGTCGGGCGTGATCGGTGTCTCGAAACGCGAGCCCGGCGAGATCATGTGGCCCGGAGCAAGCGCCGAGCGACGCCCGACGGGGACCCCTCGCTCGAACACGGTGACGACCTCGAGCGGGGCAAACCAGAGGAAGGCCCCCTGGATCGCCGCGAAGGAGCGGTCTCGCACTCCGGCGCCGATCGCGAACGCGAGCGGCGCGGCGATCCTGTGGCCGGCGCGCTCGTCGCTGGTCTCGACGATCGCCGGACCGACCGCAAGGTTCTCGAACCGGTATCGGAGACCGCCGACGCGTTCCACCACACCTCCCAGGGCTTCCGCCTCCTCGAACTCCTCCGCGGTCACCGGGGTCAGAGCGCGGGCCATCGGAGTCCGCCGCCAGCTCTCGACGATCTCGGCGTGGCAATCGGAGCAGCGCTCTCCCACACGACCCGCCGTGCCCGGAACGAACGGAGCCGGAAGGGGAAGACGATCCGGCGAATCCCCGGGCCGGCAGGAGATGACTCCGAGGACGAGGAGGGCGACGTCGATCCGGACGACACGGCGCAGGCGAGCCCCCGGCCCCCTGCGCTGCTCCCTGCCCCGCGATCCTGTGCACCGAACGCTCATCCCGGCGAACAAGATAGGAACCCGACCGCCCGGACGTACCCGGGCTTCCGGCCAAAGCTCGTTCGGGTCTCTCTGTTCGGAGCATGCAAGAGGGATTCCGCCGGCGCCCTCCCCGGCGCTATCCTGCGCCGATGAAAGTTCGTCTCCTCCCGCTGTCGATCCTGCTTCCGTTCCTCTGCTCCCTCGCTCCGGCGTCTTACGGACAGGAGCTCGACTCCTTTCGCAAGGCGTCAGCCCGCGAAGACACGACGATCTTCAGTCCCCTGGACCTACCGACGCCGAACCGGATTCGCACCGCATCCGGAGCACCGGGGCCGGACTACTGGCAGCAGCGGGTCGATTACTCGATCCAGGCTTCCCTCGATCCCGAGACGCGCACGGTCACGGCAACCGAACACGTGACCTACCACAACGCGTCCCCGGACGCTCTCGAGTACATCTGGTTGAACGTGGAGCAGAACGCGTTCCGAGAGGACTCGATCGCGGCCAAGGTCGGAACGACGACCGCGATCGGGATGAGCCAGGCCGAAGGTGAAGGGACGACGATCCACTCGATTACGAGCGGCGGCCAACCCCTCGAGATCCATGTCTACGACACCCTGGCGCGGGTCGAGATGCCCACGCCGATCGCGGCGGACGGCGGCATCTTCTCGTTCGATGTGAGCTGGGAGTTCACGATCCCGGAAAAGGTCTTCCGGCGCTTCGGGATCCGGGAGTTCGAGCAGGGAAAGATGTACGAGATCGCCCAGTGGTTCCCAGCGGTCGCGGTCTATGACGACGTCTACGGCTGGAACACGCTGCCCTACATCGGGACCGGCGAGTTCTACCAGAACTTCGGGACCTACGACGTCGAGCTGACGGTCCCGCGCAACATGGTCGTCGTCGCGACCGGTGAACTGCAGAACGCCCGGGACGTCTACACCCAGACCCAACTCGACCGCCTCACCCAGGCCCGCCAGAGCCGGGACACGGTCCTGATCATCACGCCCGAGGAGGTCGGAACCCCCGAGAGTCGTCCCGCGGGCGACGGGCCCCTCACCTGGCGCTTCCACGCCGAGAACGTCCGCACCGTGGCCTGGGCGTGCTCGGACGCCGCAATCCTGGATGCCGCCTCCGAGGACGGCGTGCTCTTCCAGTCCTTCTATCCCAAGGAGGGATTGCCGGTCTGGGGCGAGGCGACCCAGATGCTCAGGGCGGCGGTGGCGAACTACAACAAACGCTGGTTCCACTACCCCTATCCGGTCGCGACGAACGTGCTCGGCGCCGAGGGGGGCATGGAATACCCGATGATCATTTTCTGCCGCGGGCGGAACGAGCGCGGTGTCTTCGGGGTCACGGCCCACGAGATCGGGCACAACTGGTTCCCGATGACGGTCAACACCGACGAACGCCGGCACGCCTGGATGGACGAGGGCTTCAACACCTTCATCAACACCTATGCGGGCGAGGACTGGTTCGACGACGACAGCGCGCACCGCAGCGATCCCGGGTCCTTCGGTTCCGCCATGCGCGCCGAGAACATGCTGCCGATCGACACGAAGCCCGACATGCTGCCCGGCTACCTCCTGGGGCAGCTCGAATACGCAAAGACGGGGGTGGGCCTTCGCATCCTGCGCGACTCGATCCTCGGACCGGAACGTTTCGACTACGCGTTCCGAACCTACATCCGGCGTTGGGCCTTCAAGAGTCCGCAGCCCGCGGACTTCTTCCGCACGATGGAGGACGCTGCGGGAGCCGACCTCGCTTGGTTCTGGCGCGGGTGGTTCCTGGAGACGGGCACGCTGGACCAGGCCGTCGTCAAGGTCCGCCAGCCCTCGAAGAAACGCGGTCCGCGGATCACCTTCGAGAACCGCGGTCGGCTCGTCATGCCGCTGCACTACCGGGTGACGCGCGAGGACGGCAGCGTGGACGAGCACAGAATTCCCGTCGAACTGTGGTTCCACCTCAACCGCATCACCGACCGCATCGACGGCCTGAGCCCCGTGGTCAAGGTGGAGATCGATCCGGACAACGAGTTCCCCGACGTCGACCGCGACAACAACGTCTGGCCCGAGGTCGCAGAGGACGCGGACGCCGAAGAAGAGCCCCACGCCGAGCACGGCGAGGACGAACACGGCCACGAACACCCCCACGAGAAGGACGGCGGGCACGGCGACTGAAGCGAGGTGGTGGGGAAGGTGGGACTCGAACCCACACGGGCCTCACGACCCTTCGGATTTTAAGTCCGATGCGTCTACCGATTTCGCCACTCCCCCGTTCGGGATCTCGTGGGGAGAGCCTACGGAGAACGCGGCACACGCTCCAGGACGTCGGCGGCGGCGCACCCGCGGGCTAGCCCGGGTTATTCATGAGCCTGTGCACCAGGCACAGCAACTCGTTTCCTGATGGTGCTTTGCGATTCCTGACCCCGGAATCGACCCTTGACGGGTCGACGAGGACGGCAGGAATCGCAAAGTGCCGTCAGGGGACGAGAGACCGCC
>DRLC01000230.1 GCA_011053145.1 Planctomycetota bacterium
CGCCCGACCAGGACCTCGTCCCGTCCGGCGACTTGGCGAGGGGTGGGTTGGTCCACCAGGCGGATCCAGGGGGTGGCTTCCAGTGCAGCACGGGCTTCTTCCACCGAGAGCGGCGCCTCGGTCCACAGGCTGACGGCGGCTCCGTGGCCCACCGCCACCGGGACGCGTGTGCAGGTGACGGTGAGCTCGAGCCCGGGGTCGTCCAGGATGCGACGCGTTTCGGCGAGGAGCTTGTGCTCTTCCGCGGTCGAACCGTCCGGGCCGAGGGAGTCGCAGACCGGGAGCACGTTGCGCTCGAGCGGCGCCGCGCTCCCGTCTCCCGACGGGAAGGCCGTTCCCCGCTCGAGGGCATCGAGCCCCGCGCGCCCGGCGCCCGAAGCCGCCTGCAGGGTCGTGACGACGACGCGCTTCAGCCCGGCGGCGCGGCGCAACGGTTCGAGGGCCAGGACGAGACCGATCGTCGTGCAGTTCGGCGAGGCGACGAGGCGGGTGTCCCCGGCGATCGCATCCCCGTTCACTTCCGGCACGACGAGCGGAACGTCCGGGTCGCCGCGAAACACGCTCGACTTGTCGACGACGCGCGCGCCCTCCTCGAGGGCCACCGGGACGAGCTCCCGCGAGAGCTCACCGGTGGCCGCGAAGAACACGAGGTCCGCCCCGCGGAGCGCCTCGCGCCCCGCGGCCTCCACGGAAAGCTCTTCACCCCGAAAGGTCACCCTCCGTCCGTTCCCTGCGTCCCGGGCGAGGGGTCGGAGCCGCCCGATCGGGAAGCTCGAGTCCCCGAGGACCTCGAGCAGCACGCCACCGACGAGTCCGGTGGCGCCGACGATGGCGACATCCAACGAGCGGGCGTGTGCGCGGTCTTCCCTCATCCGAAGGAGCCTACACACTGCCCGTTCCAGGATCTCGCCCGACGGTGTGCCGGCGCGCGATTCCGCCGCGGGAGGGCGCGCTCCCCCCATCCCGCCTAGAGTCGCATCAGGTGGTAGGCCGCCGCGTGGAGGATTCGCTGCAAGAGCGAACGGCCCTCCCAGTCCCGCAGCGTCACCTCGCGGGCCCCCTCGAGATCGGTCTCGAAGCTCGCCTCGAGTCGGCTCGCGAGGTCTCGGTCGAGGACGCAGACGCTGACCTCGAGGTTGCGGCGGTCGGACCAGTGGTCGAGATTGAAGGAGCCCACGGTCGCGAAGACGCCGTCGATCGCGGTGGTCTTCGCGTGGAGGACGGAGGAGGAGAGCTCGAAGATGCGCACGCCCGACCGCAGGAGCTGACCGTAGATGTGTTGGCTCGCGAGGTGCACGGTGCGCACGTCGCTCCGCCCCGCGGTAAGGATGCGCACCTCGACACCGCGTTCGGCGGCGCGGCAGAGTTCGGTCCGCAGTCGGGCGGGCGGCACGAAGTAGGGGGTCGATAGCGAACAGCGCTGGACGGCGCGCCGGACCGTGGTGCGGAGCGCGCGCTGGATCGCCCGGCGGTGACGGCGCCGGTTCGATTCGAGGACCTCGACCAGGGTCCCCCCGCCCTCGAGCACGTCGGGAATCGCGGCGATGCGCGCCTTCTCGTCGGCGGCGCGTCGCACGAGGCGGTCGAGGGCGCGCGCGGCGGGCCCCTCGACCTCGAGCAGCGTGTCACGGAAGAGGCCGGTGCCGAGCCGCTGCCCCGCGTAGTCCTCCGAAAAGTTGAGCCCGCCCACGAACGCCTGCTCCCCGTCCCGAACCAGGATCTTCTGGTGCAACCGCTTCAGCGTGGAGGTGCGTCGCCGCCCGAAGAGCGGGTTGTAGCGCACGACCTTCGCCCCCGCGTCACGGAGCGGCGCGAGGTCCGCGGCGAGCAGTCGGTGCGAGCCGAAGGCGTCGACCACGAGCAGGACCTCGACCCCTCGCTCCGCCGCGCGCGCCAGCCGCGCGAGGGTCTCGCGGCCGACGCGGTCGGGTTCGAGGATGTAGGTCGCGAGGCCGAGACTCTCCCGCGCCGCGTCGATCGCGTTCCAGAGCGCCTCGAAGGCTTCGTCCCCGTCGGTGCGCACGCGCACGCGGTTGTCGAGCGAGACGTGGCCGAGCGGGAAGAGCTGGCGCAGCGTCTCGCGCCAGGACACCGCCAGCCGCCGGGAAGCCCGATCCCGGCCGGTGCTCTCCAGGGGCGGCGCGAACACCCGCCGGACCGCGTCCTCGATCCCGACGCCGCCGCCACGGCCCGCACGGCCCGCCCCCGAGACTCGCTCCGAGGAGGATTCCCCACTTCCACCGCCTCCTCGTCTTGTCCCTCTCTTCTCCATCGGGGAGAATCCCGAGGATGCGGGTTTTGCACCTACGACTCAACGGAGACGACGTGGAGGTCGCCGCGCCGGAGCACTGGACGCTGCTCGAGGTGCTGCGATACAGGCTCGGACTCACCGGGTCGAAGCAGGGCTGCGACAAGGGGGACTGCGGCGCGTGCACGGTGCTCGTCGACGGCAAGCCCCAGCTCGCCTGCCTGCGGCTCGCGGCCACGTGCGAGGGCCATGAGATCCTCACGATCGAGGGCCTGCTCCCCGCCCACCGAAGGGCACACCCCGGCTCCACCGACGCCGATCCCGTGCAGGAGGCCTTCGACCGCTGCGGCGCCCTGCAATGCGGTTTCTGCCAGCCCGGGATGATCCTCTCCGCGCGCGCGCTCCTGAACGAGAACCCCACGCCGAGCCGCGACGAGATCCGCGCCGCGCTCTCCGGGAACCTGTGCCGTTGCACCGGATACACCCAGATCGTCCAGGCGGTCGAACTGGCGATCGCCGAGGCCACGGGCGCCGAGCCCGAATCCCCGAGTTGGGCGCCGAACCAGAATCCGTGGACCCCGGGCGGGGCCCTTTCCGCCGCGGCCCCGGTCGAGGTCGACCCCGAGATCCCCGGAGGCGAAGCCTGATGGCCGCGCGCGACAAGCACGGCATCGAGCCCCCGTTCCCGCGCGGCTTCCAGGTCATCGGTCGCGCGAACCGCAAGATCGACGGACTCGACAAGGCGACCGGCCGCGCGATCTACGCGGACGACATCCAGCTCGCCGGAATGCTGCACGCCAAGTTCCTGCGCAGCCCGCATGCCCACGCGCGCATCCTCTCGATCGACACATCGAAGGCGCGCGAGCTCTCCGGCGTCCACGCGGTGATCACCGGGGCGGATCTCCCGACGCGCTACGGGGTGATCCCGTGGACCCAGGACGAAACCGCGCTCGCGGTGGACAAGGTGCGCTTCATCGGCGACGAGGTGGCAGCCGTCGCCGCCGTGGACGAGGACACCGCGAACGAGGCGCTCGCACGGATCGAGGTGGAGTACGAGCCCCTCCACGCGTTCCTCGATCCGTTCGAGGCGCTCGAGCGAAAGGACCCGCAGATCCACGAGCAGAGCGAGGCGCAAAAGGAGAAGCGCGGGCATCGCGGCAACGTGTCGAAGCACGTGGAACTCACCTTCGGCGACGTCGAAGCCGGGTTCGAATCCGCCGACGTCGTGGTCGAGGACGACTACCACTTCCACGGCACGACCCACGCCGCGATCGAGCCCCACTGCGCCGTCGCGGAGTGCTCGGCGGACGGCGTGCTCACGCTCTGGAGCGCGACGCAGATCACGCACTACGTCCACCGCGCCCTCGCCCGCGTGCTCGACCTCGCCCCCTCGCGCATCCGCGTGATCCAGCCCTGCCTGGGGGGTGCGTTCGGCGGCAAGTCCGATCCCTTCGCGCTCGAGTTCGTCGTCGCCAAGCTCGCCCTCCTCACCGGACGGCCGGTGAAATGCCTGTGGACGCGCGAGGAGGTCTTCTACGCCCACCGCGGCCGCCACCCGATGCACATGCACTACCGCACGGGTGCGAAGAGCGACGGGCGGCTCACCGCGGTGGACGGCAAGCTCCTGATCGACGGAGGCGCCTACTCCTCCTTCGGTCTCGTCACGACCTACTACTCGGGCCAACTCCTGACCGGGCCGTACGACTTCCCGGCCTACCGCTTCGACTCGACGCGCGTCTTCACGAACAAGCCGCCCTGTGGTCCGAAGCGCGGGCACGGTTCGGTCCAGCCGCGCTTCGCGTTCGAGGTGCAGCTCGACCAGGTGGCGGAGAAGCTCGGGCTCGATCCGATCGAGCTGCGTCGGCGCAACTTCCAGGGATCGGACACGCAGACGGTGAACGGCCAGCGCATCACCTCGAACGGATTCCTCGCGTGCCTCGACGAGGTCGAGCGCGCCTCGGGATGGAAGGAGCGGCGCGGGAAGCTGCCGCGCGGCCGCGGTCTGGGGGTCGCCGGCTCGATGTACATCTCGGGCACGAACTATCCTGTCTACCCGAACCAGATGCCCCAGGCCGGGATCCAACTGAAGGTGGATCGCTCGGGCCTCGTCACCTGCTTCACGGGCGGCAACGACATCGGCCAGGGTTCGAACACGGTCGTGCGCCAGATCATCGCCGAGGAACTCGGCCTCGACCCCGCCGACGTGCGCGTCGTGGCGGCGGACACCGACCTCTGCCCGGTCGACCTCGGCGCGTACTCCTCGCGCGTCACCTTCATGGTCGGCAACGCGACGATCGACGCCTGCAGGAAGCTCCGCGAGAAGATCGTCGCCGCGCTCGCGGATCACTGGCAGGTCGAGCCACGGCGCATCTTCCTGGGGCTGGGGGAGGCCTTCGATCTCGAGGACGCTAGCAAGAAGATGAGCGTGCGCGAAGCCTTCCACCTCGCCGAGGAGCGCTTCGACACGCTCGGCGCGACGGGCTCCTACAACACACCGACGCTCGGGGGCGACTACCGCGGAGGCACGATCGGCGCGTCGCCCGCGTACTCGTTCACGGCCCACGTCGTCGAGGTCACGGTCGACGAAGAGACGGGCCGCATCGAGGTGGACACCTGCTGGGTGGCCCACGACTGCGGGCGTGCGCTGAACCCGATGCTCGTCGCGGGCCAGATGGAAGGTTCGGCGTACATGGGCATCGCCGAGGCGCTCCTGGAGGAGCACGGCGTGAACCGCTTCGGGCTGCACGCGGGTCCGAACCTCCTGGACTACCGCCTCCCCACGGCGGTGGACACACCCGAACTCCGGGCGCTGATCGTCGAGAGTCTCGATCCCGAGGGTCC
>DRLC01000231.1 GCA_011053145.1 Planctomycetota bacterium
GCCACGAGGCCCGCGAGCCGCTCCGCCCGCTCCCCCGCGCCGAGGACGGTGAAGCGAAGGGAACGGCGCGTGGGACCGAGATGCGCGAGCACCACCTCAAGCCGCGCGTCGGGAAGGTAGGGGGCGATCCTCTCGGCCCACTCGACGACGCAAACGCCGTCCCCGCCGAGGAGCTGGGCTCCCCCGCTCTCGAGGAACCCCACTTCGCGCCCGCTCATCCAGGCATCGAAGTGGTACAGCGTCGTGCGGCCGGGGTACTCGTGGAGCAGCGCGAAGGTCGGGGACTGGACGGGCTCGGTCACGCCGAGGCCCCGAGCGATCCCGCGCGTCAACGCGGTCTTGCCCGTCCCGAGATCACCCCGGAGCGCCACCACGTCGCCCGCGTCGAGGCCGCGCCCGAGGGCTTCGCCCAGGGCTTCCGTGGCCGCAACCTCCGCGGAAAGCAAGACCCGCTCATTCCCCATGGACATACCCCCCCCGGCCCTCCCAGCGCTTCCACCCCGAGGACTCGTCCCGGAGCCAGAGTCCGCGTCCGGAACGCGCCCGGGCGATCGGCACCAGGCGCGGGATCCGGCGGAGGAGCCTCGGCGCGACGCGCTCGAAGGTCCGCGCGGGGAACGCGGCGAGGAGCTCGTGGTCCTCCCCGTCGTGGAGCGCGTGCTCGAGGGGCTCCTTGCCGTCTCCCCGAGCCGCGCGGCGGGCATCGGGGTGGACCGGAACGGTGTCGAGTTCGATCCGAACTCGCGAGGCGTCGGCCATCCGGGCCAGGTCGCGGGCGAGGCCGTCGGAGACGTCCATCATCGCGCGGGCCCCCGCGGCGCGCAGGGCTAGCCCCTCCTCGATCCGAGGCTCGAAGCGCAGGTGCCGGCCGAGTCGACTCCCGCCGAGGGGCCCGGTCACGACGAGCACGTCCCCGCGGCGGATGCGGTCGCGCCCCGGAGGCCGGCCGTTCGACGGGAAGCTCCCGAGCGCCGTCACCGAAAGGGCGAGGGGTCCCGACGCCTGGGCGAGGTCCCCTCCCACGAGCGGTGCACCGAAGCGCGTCCCGGTCCGATCCACCGCCTGGATGATCGCGCGCAGGAGTCGCTCGCTACACGCTCCACTCGCGTGCAGGTTCAAGAGCAGAGCAGCAGGTCGCGCGGCGGTGGCGGCGAGATCGGAAAGAGCGCGTGCAGCCGCCTTGTGTCCGATCTTGGCGCCAGGCGTCCCGGGTTCGAAGTGCACCCCCTCGATGGTCTGGTCCGAGCAGAGCACAGGCCGGCCCGCGAACGCCCGCAACACCGCGGCGTCGTCTCCGCGAGGGCCGACGGTCGCGGACTCGACGCCGATGCGCCGTCGCAGCCATGCATGCAGGTGTGCCTCGGACCAAGCCATGGGGAGCGCTTCCGGCGCGCGCGGCGTCCAGGCGGGAGCTGCCACGCGCGATTCCGCCCCCGGAAGTCGCGGGACCGGAACTCGCGGCGACCATGATACGCAGAGGCAGGCCGTCCAAGGGTGCCCGCATCGCTGGAATGCCCGCCCTTCGCCGGATTCGCTCGTGGGCATCCATTGTGGAGCTCCCGGCGGCTCCCAACCCTGGGCCGCGACCGACCAGGGGAGGCCAGTAGGGATCCGCTCGGGGCTGTCGACTCAAAAGGGCAGCACGATGACGACGCGACCGACGATGCGTTCCAACGAAATCGGTCCCAGCAGCATGCTGTCCTCGCCGGCCGCTTCCGCGACCTCTTTCACGATCCAGCGCGCGTCGTCGCGACAGCGAGCGGCCTCCTCTGGGGCGAGCGATTCGGGAGGATCGCTCACGCGCCCGAGCAGGAGGCGTTCCCCCCGTCCCCGATAGAGGACGGCGGCGCCGGGCTCCGGTGCGCGGAAGTGCATGTCGACCACGAGGCGATGGCCGGGCTGGATGTCGGTGAGCGGCGAGACACCGCCAGGAGGAAGGCGCGTGAGGTCGTAACGCCACTGGAAGTAGAGGACGAACCCGACGAGCCCGACGTAGAGGACGATGCGCGCACGAGCGAGCAAACGCGCGATGCGCGCCGGCCGCAGGCCGGGCGCTCCCGGGCCGGACGTCATGGCCTCCTCCCCTCCAGCGCGCGGAGGTAGGCTTCGGCCGCCTCGGCCGGATCGGGCGCTCCGAACACTCCCGAGATCGCCGCGACGCCGTGCAGTCCCCAGGAACGCAGACGCGGCACATCCTCGACCCGGACGCCACCGAGAGCGAAAAGCGCAAGCGCACTGTCCTCCCGCGCTCGCCGCCACTCCTCCTCGCAGAGCGGCGGTCGCCGGGCCGGCGACCCCTCGGGTTTCGAAGGGCTGGGGCGAAGCGGCCCGAGGAAGGCGTAGTCGGCGTGCGAGGGGTCGGGGGCTGCGTCCCCGCGGTGCAGCGAAACCCCGACGCGCAGGCCGAAGCTCTGTTTCACTCGTTCCGCGGGAAGCGATCGATGTCCGAGGTGGACCGCGTCAGCGCCGAGCGCAACGGCCAGGTGGGGCCGGTCGTGGACCGCGAACCACGGGCGGCTCTCCGCTCGATCGAGGAGCTCCACCACCCGGCGCCCGAGATCCAGAACCGCCGCGTCCTCGACGCCCGGAAGTCGCAGGAGGAGGCCGGGCAAGGCGCCTTCCAGGGCCCGGTGCAGCGCGCGCAGGAACGGGTGCCCTCCTGCGGCCGCCGCGTCGGGAGGCGAGATCGCGACGAAGCGCGGCAGCGCGCGCGGTTCAGCCGATCGGTCCACCCAACTCCACCAGGTACCCGAGTTCGCGGAGCAGAGCCCGCAATCGTTTCGGGGTCGCCTTGCCCTCGAGTTGAACCGAACGCTCGTCGAGACGCCTGGCGATGTACCGGCGAGCCCCGGGGTCCTGGAGGAACGCCTTGAGGACCTCGGGTTCCTCGCAGACCAGAACGAGGTCCTCCGAAAGGCGCATGACGCCGGCCCGCAGGGCCCAGTCCCGGATCGAGAAGGTCACGTTCTGCGGAACGGGGGTGCGCGAATGCTGGTCGAGGACGGCGTGGATGTCCTCGAGTTCCATCCCCTCCCGGAGGGCGCGCAGCACAGCCGCCTTTTCGATCTTGAAATGGAAGACAGAGTCCACCTTCTCGCGGTGGCAGAAGCGATCGAGGTCGTGGATGAGTTCCACATCGTCCCCCGTCGGAAACAGAACGACCTGGAAGTCGGGGGTGACGACCAGGGAACCGACGCGCCTCGGCCGCACGGGCCCGATCCGATCGATCCCGAGAAGGCGCGCGGCGCTCAGGCTGAGACGCATCGCGACGGGACGGTTCTCCGCGTCGTAGCCGAGATCGACGACACCCAGAAGATAGAGACGCTGGCGGATCCACTGCGCGAGGTTCCACGCCATGCGCTGGGGGTCCTCGAGCGGGTTGAAGCGTCCGCTCTTCGTGCGCTCCTCGAAGTGCTCCGCGACGCCGAGGTCATCCAGCGTCGAGAGGTAGTTGTTCCTCGCGAGGAACGGCAGGTACATGAGGTCGTACCAGGTTCCGGGCTCGAGGCGTTTGAGGAGCCGCATGAAGATCGCGCGGATGCGGACCTGGTGGAAGCGCTCCCCGTCGACGGGACTCTCCTCGCGCATGTATTCGAGCAATGCCTTCTGTTTCCCGGCGAGGGGTCGGTTGCCCCAGGCCTTCCCGTCGGCGCTGACCCGGAAGGTTCGCTTCCCGGTGCGATCGATCAGCCCCGAACGCTTGCAGAATCGGAAGACGAACCGGAGTACCTCCTCCCGGGAGAGCTCCCGCCCGGGGTTCGGAATGAGATGGTGCAGGATCTTCTTCTCGGTCGTCTTGAAGATCTCGCCGCGGACCGTGAAGCGCACGCCGTTCTCTTCGATGTAGTTCAAGAAGCGCGAGATGTTCGAGATCAGGTCGATCCCGAGGCTCAATTCCTCATGGGGCCGATCTGGATCCCCGGGGACCGCAACCCGACGAAGCCAGGCGAGGGACACTTCGTTGAACACCAAGAGGCATTCGTCCTGGAGCCGGATCCCGTAGGGGCTGAGATCGAGTTCCCGGACCGTCCCGATCAAGGACTGCTCGAGGATCATCCGCCATCGCCTCCCGTTCCAGTGCGGAAGGCTCGTGCGCATGCGCTCGAAGAGTTGGCGCGGAAGAAAGCCCCCGAACTCGAGGATGGCCTTCTCCACGAGCCCGCGCACTCCGTCCGGAAGACGCTCGATCCGCGCGGCGCTAGCGCTTTCCTGTGCGTACATCTTGTAGAGTCCACGCAGGCGCTGCGGAGTCATGCGCGCACTCTTCTCCGGCGAGGAGTACACCTGTTCCAGGTGGCCGCGCAGCGTGAGCACACCGAAGACGCCGTTCATCCTTTCGCTGCGTCTCGTGCGCAGCGCCTCGGCCATCTCCACCGGGACACCGATCACGCGATCCCCCTGGCGATCGAAGGACTCGTCGTCGCCCTCCAGCACGAAGCCGAAACGCTCGAGGGCGGAGAGGCACGCTTCCAGGTCGTACTCCGACAGATAGGAAAGAGAACGCGTCCCGGCCAACTCCGCGAAGGTCTTGCGGTACCTAGGGCTGCCCATGAGCTCCTCGAGCACGGCTCCGAGCCGCCTGCCGAGACCACGCACACGCGCCTCGATCAGCCCGGAGTCGCTCATCCACGCGCGCAGTCGGCGCCGCGCCTCGTCCTCGCTGTCCGGAATGTCCGGGGCAGCGCTGCCCTCCCAGAACCGGTACAGCTCCTCGAGAGCCTGACGGCGTGCGCGGGACACGACGGTGTCGATGCCGAACGCCCGCCGCCGAGCCGCACCGCTCTGTCCCCCGACGCCGAAACTCGTACTCGTCTTCTCTCTCTTCAAGCCTGCACTCCCGACTGGGTGTCGTCGAGCGCGGATGCCTCGACGATCTCGTAGCCATAGCCCTGCTCCGTGAGGAACAGTTGACGCTTCTGGGCGAACTCCTGATCCCTCGATCCGAGGGTCACCAGGGCGTAGAAGGTGGCGGAGGAACCGTCGGACTTCGGACGCAGAATGCGTCCGAGTCGCTGGGCCTCCTCCTGCCGCGACCCGAAAGTCCCGGAGATCTGGATCGCGACGTTCGCGTCCGGAAGATCGATCGCGAAGTTCCCGACCTTGGAGACGATCAGCACGTTCTCCTCTCCCCTCCGGAACGCGTCGTACAGACGCTGGCGGTCCGCGTTGGGCGTCTTCCCGGTGATCAGCGGTACGTCGAGGTGCCTTCGCAGCTCCTTCAACTGGTCGATGTACTGCCCGATGATCAGGATGCGGTCGCCCTTGTGGCGTTCGATCAAGGAGCGCACGACCGCGATCTTCGCGGGGTTCTCCGAGGCGACGCGGAACTTGCGGCGCGCATCCGCCCCGAGGTAGGTGGCTCGCAGACTCGGGTCCAGGGGGACACGGATCTCCTTGCATCGAGCCGCGGCGATGAAGCCCTGCCCCTCGAGGACCTTCCAGGGGACGTCGCAACGCTTCGGCCCGATCAGGCAGAACACTTCGTCCTCCTTGCCGTCCTCGCGGACCAGGGTCGCGGTCAGCCCAAGGCGTCGGCGAGCCTGCAACGCGGCCGTGACGCGGAAGATCGGAGCGGGGAGCAGGTGCACTTCGTCGTAGATCACGAGCCCCCAGTTCTGCTCGGAGAAGAGCTGGAAGTGCACGAAGTCGTCCGTCTTCGAGCGACGCCAGGTGAGCATCTGATAGGTCGTGATCGTGACCGGACGAACGACCTTCTCCTCACCGGTGTATTCGCCGACCTCATCCTCGCGGAGTCCGGTCTTGTCGAGCACCTCGTCGCGCCACTGCCGCACCGCGACCGTGTTCGTCGTCAAGATGAGTGTCTTCGCCCCGACGAGGTTCATCACTCCGAGGCCTACGACGGTCTTCCCCGCGCCGCACGGCAGGACGACCACTCCGTTGCCGCCGAGCACACTCCCCCCCCGGTAGAAGGCCTCGGCCGCCTGCGCCTGGTACGGCCGCAGCGCGAAGGGCTCGCCGGCGAGCGTCTTCTCCCGAAGCGGAATCGGGTGCGGGTCCCCCTCGATATACCCACCACGATCATCGACGGGGAAGCCGATCTTGATCAGCGCCTGTTTGATCGAACCGCGTTCGGTCTCGCTCAGGAAGGCTCGTCCATCCGCATCGATCTCGAGGAGTCGCCGGATGCTCTCGTGCGAGAGCACTTCCTCGAGCGCGTCTTCGACACTCGAAAGCAACTCGAATCGATCGCCGACGCGTTCGATCCGGAGTAGGCCGTAGCGGTCGATCCAGGAGCGGACGTCCTGGATCACGTTCTGGGGAACCGGAACGCAGGAGAACTCCTCCATGCGAGCGACGATTTCGTCGGTCCCCATCCCGAGAGCGGCCGCGTTCCAGACCGAGATCGGCGTGATCCGGTAGGTGTGCAGGTAGTCGGGACTCTTTTCGAGTTCCGCAAAGGGGGCCAGGGCATCGCGCGCCGCGGCGTAGAGCGGATGCTCCTCGGTCATCGGCCGGCCCTCGGCGTCCTTGCGAGCCTGCCCGCGCTCATCGAGGACCGCGCGCACGGTGTGCAGCACGAGGGTGCGGTCGCTCTGAACGATGAGGGGATTGTCCGGCCGCATGGTCTAGCTCCCCACCTCGGCTGCCTTCACGGTCTTCTTTCGTCTCGCTCGCCGTCGCTTCTTCGGCGCGCTTCGCACGAGCCAGGGGCCTGTCACCGAAGCGGGATCGGCTCGCAGCTCTTCGGGGGTCCCCGTCGCGATCACGCGTCCCCCAGCGGCTCCGCCGCCGGGGCCCAGCTCGACCAGGTGGTCGCACGCGGCGAGGAGATCGGTGTGGTGTTCGATCACGACCACGGCGTCCCCCCTGTCCGCGAGGCGGTCGAGGACCGCGAAGAGATGGCGTACGTCGGACTTCGCCAACCCAGTCGTCGGTTCATCCAACACGATGATGCTGCGGGCGCCTCCCTCCGCGCGGCAGAGTTCCGCAGCGAGTTTGATCCGCTGGGCCTCCCCCGCCGAGAGGGTCGTCGAGCTCTGTCCGAGCGATAGGTAGCCGAGCCCCACCGACCGCAGGGTCGCGAGCAGAGCGGCGAGCTTGGGGACGTGCAGGAAGAGCTCGGACGCTTCCTCCACGCTCATCGCGAGGACGTCGCCGATGCTCTTTCCGCGGTAGCGGACCTCGAGGGTCTCCGGCTTGTAGCGCGCTCCGTCACACTCCTCGCAGGTGATCCACAGGTCCGCGAGGAACTGCATCTCGACGCGGGTCGCGCCGAGCCCATCGCAGGCCGGGCAGCGCCCCTGCTTCGAATTGAACGAGAACGCGAAGGGCTTGAGTCCGCGCATCCGGGCCTCTGGCGTGCGCGCGAAGAGCTCACGGAGCGGATCCATGAGTCCCACCGCGGTCGCCGGGACACTCTTCGGCGTCCGGCCAATCGGCTTGGCGTCGATCAGGACGACGCGCCGGGCCCCACCCGCCGCACCCCGAATGCTCTTCCAACGGCCCGCTGGACGCTCCCCCCGAAGAGCCGGGACCAGGCACTGCAGAACGAGGCTGCTCTTGCCGGAACCCGAGGGACCGCAGACCCCGGTGATCTCCCCGAAGGCCGCTTCGAACGTGACTCCGCGCAGGTTGTGGAGCTTGGCGCCCTGGATCCGCAGGGTCTCGCGCCGTCCGGGGGAGCCTGTTCGCGCTCCACGCTCGAGCGCGAGCTCACCGCGCAGGGCCATCGAAGTCAGAGAGGTCCCCGAGCGTTCCAGCTCGCCGGGCGTTCCCTGCGCGACCACCCGTCCACCGCCTCGCCCGGCGCCCGGCCCCATGTCGACGATGTGGTCGGCCCGGCGCATCAAGGACTCGTCGTGTTCCACGACGAGCACGGTGTTCCCCCCGTCGCGCAGATCGAGCAACGCATCGGTGAGGCGGTCGATGTCCTGGGGGTGCAGTCCGACCGTCGGCTCGTCGAGCACATAGCACACCCCGACGAGATGCGAACCGAGGTTCGCCGAGAGGCGCACCCGC
>DRLC01000232.1 GCA_011053145.1 Planctomycetota bacterium
AGTGCGGAATCCGATATTTGCTGTGGATGATTTCCTTAATGGGGCGCGCCTTTATCGGTATTTGGGTGCATTGCCATCTGATGCCGATGTTGAGTATGCTAATGAGCTAATGAGGGGGTTTCTTAGACGCCAGGCCTGGAATGCAATTGCCCCAGCCCTGTGCAGCGGTTCCGGCAGTGTGATGTATTCAAGGAGTCATGAAGAAATGACTATTGGTGATGCAGAGTGGTCGAAGATCGTCGCCGATGTGCAATACGTGCACTTTAGATGGGACGATCAGGTGGGCTCTTTTGCATTGCAGGAGTAGGAGGGTCCTTCTAGGCAGCGGTGCAGATCTGGTGGCCGCCCGATAGAGGTGGGCCCGCAGGCGGCGCCAGTTGAGCCGGGGGTTTCGTTATGCCGTCGGGCATGCGAGTCGAGGTCTTGGTTGGGTTGGTTCGGGGGGGCAGAGGGGCTGCGGTAGCCTGGGGCCACGGAGGCCGTAGGCCGGAGTGGCCCAGAGGGAATCGGACCCCATGCGTTCCTGTTCGACCCAAGCAGGATCTCGCCTTCCAAGAGCACGGAATGACCAGGACCCTGGCTCGATTCGCGCTCACCAGGACCCTTCCCTCCTCACCGAACGGCCCCTCTCAGTCCCAGGTCCGGTCGCGGAGTAGGTCCGCGACGCGGAATTCGTCGGGGCGGGTGCGGCAGCCGCAGTAGAGTTCGACCGCGTGCTCGTCGACGTGTTCGAGGCGGGAGACGGCGGTGGTGAGGCGGAGGAGGTCGAGGACGCGGTCTTCGATGCGGTGGTCGGGGGGGTAGGGGAAAACCACGTCGGAGGTGCCGCGGGAGACGGCGCCGAAGTCCAGGGCGCAGGTCTCGAAGTCGCGGCAGGTGCGCAGGTGAACCTCGCGGGCGGAGCGGGTGTAGGTGGAGTGGGCGAGCAGGGCACGGAGGCCGGTGCCGTCGTGCGCTCGCAGGCGAAGCTCGAGGACCTCGACTCCGGGACGGGAGAGATCCTCCCGGGGAATGCGGACGACGCTGGGAGGAGAGGCCTCGAGCTTTTCGAGGCGGGGCTTCCAGTAGTCGGGGTCGAGGAGGAGCTGGTGGAGAGGGTCCTCCGGAATGGCCATCGTGCCGCGAGCCAAGGGGTGGAGGCACCCGAACGCAAAAACTGTGAGAAACAGGGGAAGGGTGGGACGAGGCCCCGTAACCGCGCCGTAAGCCCTTCGATTCCAAGGGGATGGGAGCGGGAGCCGCGCTGGCGGAGACCTCCTCGGGTGCCCTATGATCCGAGCCGACCGCGCCGAAGCCGCGCCGTCCGCATCCCCAGATCCTTGGTAGGGGCCCATCCCCCCAGCGACCGTGACCGATGCCGCCGGCCCCGGCTTCGCCGGGCCTCTGTCGTCCAAAGCAAGCGCCGCCCCGCGACGCCCCCCGAGGGAAACCATGCTTCCGAGCTGTCTCGTCCTCCTCCCGACCCTGGGTCTCCTGGGGTCCCACCCCAGCCCTCTCCGGCCCCTCGCCGACGAGCGCACCCCCGGCGCCATCGAGACCGCCGATTCCTCCGAGCCCCAGGGCCCCGATCGCATCTGGGTCCATGCCGATCGCCTGATCGTCCGCCCCGGCGAAGAGCTCGAGAACGCGTCCCTCTTGATCGAGGACGGGGTCATCGTCCGCGTCGGCCCGGATGTGGAAGCCCCCGAGGGCGCTCGCCGCATCGAGGGCCGGGTCGTCTGCGCCGGCTTCGTCGACGGCTGGTCCACGCTCGGGATCGAACCCGCGGGGGTGCGTGACCAGAGCGCGCTCGCCGCAACCCGCAGCCTGGACGGGTTCGATCCGTTCCGCTCTCCCGAGGACCGAGAGATCGCCCTGCGAGCCGGCGTCACGAGCGAGCGCATCCAGGTCGGTGCCATCGCCGCGATCGGAGGCATCGGCTCGGTCGTGCGGACCGAGCTGGGCGATCGCCCCGAGGTGGTCGCGGACGAAGCCTGCGTGGCCGCCACCGTGGGAATCACCCGGGGTGGACGGGCGGTCGGTGTGTTCGATCGGGTGAGCGAGGTGGACCGACTCGTCGCCCAACTCCAGAAGGGTGCCTCCTATCGGAAGAGCGAGCTCAAGTACCGCGACAGCCTCGAGGAGTGGCAGGAGGCGATCGCGAAGAAGCGCGAGGAGCTCGAGGACGACTTCAAGAAGGCCAAGAAGAAGCGCGACAAGGACGTCGCCGAGGCGGAGGAGAAGGGCAAGGAGTACAAGGAGAAGCGCTACAAGGAGGACAAGAAGCCGAAGAAGCCGCGCTGGGACCCGAACGTCGAGGTGCTCGCGCGCGTGACCGACGGTGAGATCCCCCTCGCCGTGGAGGCGCACCGCGTCCCCGAGCTGCGCGGCCTCCTCGAGAAGACCACCGGCTTCGATCGCCTGCGGCTCGTCGTCCTCGGCGGGTCCGAGGCCGGATTCCTCGCGGACGAGCTCGCCGAGCGCCACATCCCGGTCATGCTCTGGCCCACCCCGGATCGAAGCGGCCGGCCCGAGATGGCGCGCGCATCGCTCGAACTCGCCGGGGAACTCGCCGAGGCAGGGGTCGAGGTCCTGATCGGTTCGGGCGGCAGCGCGAACGCGGGCAGCCTGCGCCTGCTCGCCGCCGCGGCCGTGGGGCACGGCCTCGACCGCGACGCCGCCCTCTCCGCGATCACCCTTGGCCCCGCCCGCGCCTTCGACGTCGCCGACCGCATCGGCAGCCTCGAGCCCGGCAAGGACGCCGACCTCCTCGTGCTCGACGGCGACCCCCTCGACACCACCGCCCCGATCCGCTTCGTCCTCAGTCACGGCCGCGTGGTCGTGGAGCCTTGAGCCAAGCCATGCACATCCGTCGCTTCGCCGGCCGCGCCGCGGCCCTCCTCTTCGCGTGTCTCCCCGCCGCTTCGCTCGCGAACGCCCAGGAGAACGTGCTCCAGATCCGCGCCCACGAGGTGGTGCTTCCCGACGGATCGCGGCTCGAGGACGCGGTCGTCGTCCTCGAGAACGGCAAGATCCGCAGCGTCGGGGAAGAGCACGCCGACCCCGAACTCCCGCTCGTCGAGTGCGACGGCGTCCTGACCCCCGGTCTCATCGCGTGCCAGACCGCGAGCGGCGCCGCCGGGGAGACGACGGACTCCACGCGCCAGCTCCTCCCCGAGGCGCGCATCGTCCACGCCTTCGAACCCGATCATCCGGACTTCGAGAAGGCGCTCGCCGCCGGCATCACCACCGTCGTCCTCGCGCCGTCGGAGTGGAACCTCGCGGGCGGACTCACCGCGGTCGTGAAGACCCACGGCGGCGAGGTGCTCTCGAGCGAGGGGCACCTCGCGCTCTCGTTCTCGTCGCGGGCGCTCGCGGGCGGGGCGCAGGCCGTCAGCTTCGGCTTCGGCGCGGCCGAGGCGGATCCGCACCTCGAGGCGACCGACGGCGGGCTCGAGAACACGGCGAGCGGCCGGCGCGGCAACCGCCCGCCGACGAGCTACGGTGGCGCGGTGGCGCTGCTCACCGAGCGCCTCGGCGACACCGACGGCGTGTTCGCGCGGGCCGCGAAGGGCAAGCTGCCCGTCTACCTCGCCGCTTGGGACCGAAACGAGGTCCTTCGCGCGGTCCAGTTCGCGACGCGCCACCACCTGAAGGGCCTCCTGCGCGGCGCGCCCCTCGCCGGTGACGAGCGCCTCGTCGGCCCGATCCGAGAGAGCGGCCTCGGCGTCGTCCTCGGTCCCTTCGCCCTCGGCCAGCGCCCGCGCTCGCTCGAGTCCGTCAAGCGCCTGCAGGATGCCGGCGTCCCGGTCGGCTTCGCCCTCGGCGCGCCCGCCCGCCACCCCGAGACCTTCCGCTGGAGCGGCGCGATGGCCGTCGCCGAGGGGGCGGACCCCGCGAAGGTGCTCGACTCGATGACCGCCACGGCCGCGCGGCTCGCGGGGGTCGACGAGCGCGTCGGCACGATCGCGGTCGGCAAGGACGCGGACCTCGTCCTGTGGAGCGGCGATCCACTCGACCTTTCCAGTTCCGTCGAGGCGGTCTTCGTCGACGGCGAGCTCGTCTACCGCAAGGAGGCCCGCTGATGTACGCCACCCTCTCCCCCCTCCTCGTCGCAGCTTCCATCCTCGGACTCGGCGCGGCGAGTTCCGCGCAGGACGGGCCCGATGACTGGGTCGTCGAAGCGGACATGATCTACACAGCGGCCGGTGACCCGATCGAGGATGGCCGCGTGGTCGTCAGCGACGGGAAGATCGCGGCCCTCGGCGGCAGCGGTTCCGGCGACACCCTGCGCGTCACTGCGGTGACCCCGGGATTTGTCGATCTCGGGATCTCGATCGACACCGGCGCGCTCTCCGTCGAGCAGACCACCGAAACCGCGATCACGAGCCGCGTCGCAGACTCGCTCGACCTCTTTTCCTATCGCTGGACCCGTGCCCTGCGCCACGGGGTGACGACCGCGCTCGCGAGCCCGGCGGACTACGACGTGATCGGCGGCCTCTGCACCGTGCTCAAGACCGGCGGCGGGAGCGATCTCGCGAGCCGCGAGGTGAAGGCCGACGCCTGCCTGCGCGCCTCCCTCGGCCCCCAGCCCTCGACCGGCAACCGCACTCCGTCCCCGTTCGGAGAGGTTTCGATCTACACGCGCCGTCCGACGACCCGCATGGGCGTCGAGTGGGTGTTCCGCAAGGCCTACTACGATGCGCTCAACGCGAAGCGCTTCGGCCTCGAGGCGACGCCGGAGCAAGAGGCCGGCTTCGAGGTCCTCGCGAAGACGCTGCGTGGTGAGCTCCCGGTGATCGTGCGTACCGTCGCGACCCAGGACGTGCACACCGCCGCGTTCCTGAAGCAGGAGTTCGGCATCCCGCGCATGATCCTCGCCGATGCGGCCGAGGCCTGGAAGGAGGCCGACCTCGTCAAGGCCTGCGGCGCGGCGGTGCTCCTGCCCCCGGCCCCGCGCGAGGGTCGCGTCAAGGATCGCTTCGCGAACGACACCTACCTCTTCGCGCTCGACGCCGCGGCGAGGTTCCACGAGCTCGGCGTGCCGATCGCCCTCACAGGACACGCCACCGCCGATCCCGAGGCGACCCTGGCGCGCCAGGCCGGTCTTGCGATGCGCGGCGGCCTGCCGTTCGAAGCCGCCCTCGAGGCGGTCACGATCGCGCCGGCCCGCATGGTCGGGGTCGACGATCGCGTCGGTTCCATCGAGGTCGGCAAGGACGCGGACCTCGTGCTCTGGAACGGCACCCCGTTCGAACTCACCTCCCGGGTGGTCGGCGTGATCCTCGACGGACACCTGGTCCTCGATCCGCGCGCTGCGTCCGGGGACGACGAATGACCTTGCCCACGAAGTACACCGCCTCTTCCCGATTCTCCCGCCGGTCCCGACGCGACGGGGCCTCCCAACTCGGTTTCGCCGACATGAAACGAATCCACACCCTCTTCCGCGCCCTCGGCGTCGGCCTCGCCCTCGCCGCCCCCCTCTCGGCCGGACCCGCCACTTCCTCGGACAAGCTCGTCATCGAAGCCGGGCGCATCATCACGATGGCCGGGGACGACATCGAGGACGGCGTGATCGTGATCGAGAACGGCCGCATCACCCAGGTCGGCACCGCCGACGAGGTCGAGAAGCCCTGGGATGCGCCGGTCCTCGGCGGTCCGGATTTCGTGGCCTTCCCCGGGTTCATCGAGGCCCACACCTCACGTGGGATGGATCGGGCGAACGAGAACATCGACGTCGCGCCCTTCCTCGACGTGGCCGACTCGATCGATCCGATCGCCTACTACTTCGAGGATTGCCTGCGCTACGGCGTGACGACGGCGAACGTGCAGCACGGTCCGGCCTGTGTGATCGGCGCCCAGGGGCGCATCGTGCGTCCGGTCGGCATGACGATCGAAGAGATGACCCTGCGACCGCGCTTCGGACTCAAGATCAGCGTCATCCCGAAGCAGGGCAAGTCGCGCGCGACCCAGATGCAGGCCCTGCGCCAGACCTTCGAAGGCCTGCGGCGTTACCTCGAAGACCTCGTCGAGAAGGAGAGGGACGAGCGCGGCTACGCCGAACGGGAGGCGCTCTTCCAGGGGCGCGAACTCGACGAGGAAGAGAAGGAGGGGCGCGCGATGGAGGGCGTCGCATGGAAGGTGGACGGCCTCGAGATCATCCCGCGCGGCGCGATCGACGAGAAGCAGGCTCCGTTGCTCGACCTCGTCGAGGGACGCCGGGCGGTGTTCATCTCCTGCGCGTCCCCGGTGGACATCGGGCACGCGCTCGAACTCGCGCGGGACAACGGTTTCCTCGCGCGCACCACGCTCGTGATCACGCCGGGTTGCTTCAAGGCAGCGGACGAGATCGCGGAGGCGGGCGTGCCGGTCGTGCTCGACGGCGGGCTCGTGTGGCGTGAGCGCGACCCGCGCACGGGCGAAGAGGAGGAAACCTTCGTGCCGAAGGTGCTCGCCGACAAGGGCATCCGCTTCGCGCTCTCGAGCGAGAACCCCTCCCAGCACTCGCTCTGGTACCAGGCCGCCCTCGCGGTGGGTTACGGGCTCGATCGCGAGGAGGCCCTCGCTGCGGTCACGACGACCCCGGCGGAGATTCTCGGGCTCGGCGACCAGCTCGGGAGCATCGAACCCGGCAAGCTCGGCAACGTGCTTCTGCTCTCCGGCGACCCGCTCTCGATCACGAGCTGGGTCGAGCGCGTGGTGATCGAGGGCCGCGAGGTCTACGACCGCAACACGGACATCCGCAACAAGCAGCTCCTCGACGGAACGCAGCCCTTCGGGACCCAGGCCTCGGTGGGCGAACCCGGGGATGACGACGCGGCTGACGACGGAGAGGGAGAATGATCCGTCGCCACCAGATCCTCCGCGCGGCGGCAGCGTTCGTTGCGGCGGGCACCCTTGTGGCGGGCCTTCTGCCCACCGCGGAAGCCCAGGGACCGCTCGGCGAGCGGCGCGGTACCCTCGACGCCCTCGCGGGTCGGGGGGTTTTCCTCCTGGAGGCGGGCACGGTGCACCTCGTCGAAGGGGGCGAGGTCCTGCGTCCCGGCCGCGTCCTGGTGCGTGACGGCAAGATCGTCGCGGTGGGCAAGGACCTCGCCGCGCCCGCGGACGCCGAGGTCGTCGACTTCGGGCCTGGAGCCGTGCTCCTGCCCGGGCTCGTCAGCGCCTACAGCCCCTACGCGCGTGGCGCCGCGAGCCCGCGCACCGCTGCGCCCGGCGTCCGCTCCCTCGACACCTTCGACTTCTACGCGGATTTCACCGCGGTCCTCGAGAGCGGCGTGACCTCGGTCTACATCGCGCCCGCGGACTACCGGCTCATCAGCGGTCAGGGCGCCGTCGTCAAGCTCACCGGAACGGAGCGCTCTTCCCGGATCCTGAACCCGACCGCCGCGCTCCACGGAGCGATCGATGCCCAGGCGCGCCGCACCCCCGGCTACTGGACGCCCCCGGTTCCGGCCACCGCGGACGCGGGCATGGGGCCGGCGGTGCGCCAGCTCCCGCGCTCGACGATGGGCGCGGTCGTCGCGCTCGACGAACTCGTCGCCGCGGCACGATCCGACGACCCGGAGGCGGGCGCGGACCTGTACGGCGCCGACTCGATCCGGGACCTGCGGCGCGCGATGGAGGCGGGGGTGCCGTGGCGCATCGCCGCGGTGCGCGCGAGCGAAATCCGGGCCCTGCTCGACTTCGCGAAGCGCGCTGAGGTGCCTTTGATCCTCGACAAGGCGACCGAGGCGAAGGGGCTCGCGTCCGAGATCGCCGCCGCGCAGGTGCCCGTCGTCTTCCGCGTCCCGTTCGAGCCCAACAGCCCCGCGCGGGACCATGGCAAGGCGGAAGACGCGCGCTGGCCGAGCTTCGACGTGCCCGCCGCGCTCGTGAAGGCTGGCGCCCGCGTCGCGATCGCGGGGTCGTCGCCCTCGGATCTGTTGTTCTTCGCCGCGCTGGCCTCGAAGGGTGGCCTCGCAGAGGAGGACGCCCTGCGCGCGATCACGCTCACCCCCGCGGAGATCTCCGGAGTCGCGGACCGCGTCGGGAGCATCGCTCCGGGCAAGGACGCGGACTTTTGCGTGCTCAACGCCGACCCGCTCTCGGGGTTTGCGAGCGTGCTTTCCACCTGGGTCGACGGGAAAGAGGTCTGGTCGGTGCGCTCCGCGGACTCGGCGCGCGCGTCGGACGCGGTCGTGCTCGAGGTCGATGAGCTGCACGTGGGCGACGGCACGGTGCTGCGCCCCGGCGCGATCCTGTTCGCGGGCGGGAAGATCCTCGAGGTCGGCCCGCGCGTCGCACGTCCACTGGGCGCGCGCGTCCTGCACGGCGCGGCGGCGATGCCGGGCATGATCGATGCGCTCGGTTTCCTCGGACTCGAGGGCGATCGCAAGGTGCCCAGCACGAGCTTCAAGATGGCGCGCATCGTTTCCCCCGGGGACGAGACCGACCGCCGCGTGGCCGAGCACGGCGTGACGACCGTCGTGCTCTCACCGCGCGGCAGCTCTAGCTCCGGAGCGCCCGTGATGGCCTATCGGCCGGCGGGCGAAGAGCTCGACTCCCAGGTGATCGGTGATCCGGTCGCACTGCGCGTGAACTGGCGCAACTCGAACCGGGCCCTCGCCGGCAAGAGCGTGACCGAACTCCTCGAGAAGGGAGCCGCCTACCGGCAGAAGTGGATCGACTACGAGAAGGCCCTCAGCGAGTGGACCCCGCCCGCCGAGGAGCCGTCGGCCGACAAGGCAGGCGACGAAGAGGAAGGCGAGGACGCGGAGGCCGAGTCGGAGGACGGGGACGAGCCGAAGAAGAAGGACAAGAAGGACAAGAAGGACAAGAAGGACGAACTCGAACCCGATCCGATCACGGGTCGCTGGGTGGGCATGCCCGAGGGGCACTCCGCGCTCAAGTTGTGGCTGCTCTTCGAAGCGGGCGAGGGCTCAGGCGCGGTCACCGGCAATCTGCGCTGCGACGACCTCTCCGACATCCTCGTGCGGGTCGAGGGGCACTGGAACCGCGAGGACAATGTTCTCGGGCTCAAGGGCCTCGGGAGCGACGGATGGATCTCGTTCGAGGCGAAGGTCGAGGAGGGCAAGCTCGTCGGCGAAGTGCACGGCGCGGAAGCAGGCTTCGAGTTCGAGCTCGAGCGCACCCTGCGCGAGTACGTCGTCGCCGGGCGGACCGAGCGAAAGGAAGAGGAGGCCGAGGAGAAGGCCGAGCCCAAGGGCAAGCCGAAGCCGCCGCGCGTCGACGAGAAGTTGGAGCCTGTGCGCCGCGCCCTCGATGGCAAGCTCACGATGATCGTTGAAGTGGACCGGGCCGATGAGATCCTGGCATGCGTCGAAACCTTCGAACGCTTCGGCATCCAGCCGGTGTTGCTCGGCGCGGCCGATGCGTGGAAGGTGGTCGACGAAATCGCCGGGCGTGTGCGCGGCGTCCTGATCGGCCCACGGATGCGCATCCGCGATCCGAAGCGCGGCTCCCAGCTCCTCACTCCCTACGCCCTCTTGCAGAGCGCGGGGGTGCCCGTCGCCTTCCATTCGGACGCCGAGGAAGGCGCGATCGATCTTCCGATCGAGGCCGCCTATGCGGTCGCGAACGGCATGAGCCCGACCGGCGCGTTGCGCGCGCTGACCGCGGACGCGGCGGCGATGATGTCGATCGACGAAAAGGTCGGGACCCTCGCGCCGGGCAAGGACGCGGACGTCTTGCTTTTGGACGGGCCGCCCCTCGCCCCGGGAACATCGGTGGAAAAGGCCTTCGTGGCCGGTGAGGAGGTGCAGTCGTGATGGCCGGTTTCTTCCTGGGTGCTCTCGCCCTCGCTCTTCCCCTCCACGCCGGCGCTCCCGCGCCCGAGGAGGGGAGGGTCGCGCTCGTCGCATCGAAGATCCTGACGTGCTCCTTCGAGGGAGAGCAGGTCGTCGATCACGGGGTCGTGCTCATCCGCGAGGGGAAGATCGAGGCCGTCGGCCGCGTCGGGGAGGTCGAGATCCCCGAGGGCTATCAGACGATCGACTACGGCGACCTGTGGCTCTCCCCCGGCTTCGTCGGGTTGCACAGCCACGAAGCGGGCGCCTCGCTCTTCAGTGGCGTCAACGATCTCAACGACACGGTCTACCTCGCGAACCCGGGCATGCGCGCCGCGGCATCCGTGGAGCCGGGCAACCACTCGATGGAGATGGCGGTGGCCGGTGGCGTGACGACGATCCTCTACATCCCGGGATCCGGCTCGAACATCGGGGGGCAGGGCGTACTCCTGAAGACGCCCTTCACGACCTTCGAGGAGAAGGTCGTGCGCAACCCCGGTTCGATGAAGCTCGCGCAGTGGGGCAACCCCGAGCGCTGGGGCCCCGGCGTCGGGATGGCGTTCGAGAACTGGAACACGCGCAACACCTTCCGGCGGGGCATCGTCTACGCCCGTCAGATGGAGCGCGCGGCGGCGGGTGAGGCCGAAGAGCTTCCGCGCAACATCAGCTTCGACCCCTGGCGCGACCTCGTCCGCGGCGAGATGGCCGTGTCCACGCACACCCAGGTCTACCAGGTGGTCCTGATGACGCTGACGATGATCCGCGAGGAGCTCGACATGCCCGTCTTCCTCGACCACTCGACGATCGGTGGCTGGCTCGCGGGCAAGCTCGCGAAGGAACTCGGCGTTTCGGCGATCGTGGGCCCGCGTTCGGTGGACGCGCTCTCGCGCGGTTTCATCAACTGGGCGCGCAACAAGCACGAAGGCTTTCGCGGAAACGCGGCTGGCTACCAGGAGATGGGGATGGAGATGATCGGCTTCAACACCGACGCCCCGATCATTCCCCAGGAGGAACTCAGCGTGCAGGCGGCCATGGGCGCGCGCTACGGGATGACCGACGAGCGCATGCAGATCCTGCGCGGCCTCACGATCGTGCCCGCGATCACCGCCAAGATCGGCGACCGCGTCGGTTCGATCGAGGTGGGTAAGGACGCCGACATCCTGGTCGTGGACGGCCATCCCGCCGACCCGCGCACCCACATGGAGTCGACCTGGGTGAACGGCAAGCTCGTCTACGACGCGAAGCGGGACGGACGCCGGTGGTGAGATCCGTGCGCACGCAGCGAGCCCTCGTGGGCCTCGTCACCCTGGCCGCGGCCTTCGTCGCGCCGGGGCGTGCACACGCGTGTCGCTCCGTCCAGGGATCCGAGGCTGGACTCGCGATCCGCGTCGGCAAGCTCCTGACGATGGACGATGCCGACCGTGTCTTCGATCCCGGGATGATCCTCGTCGAGGCCGGTCGCATCACCTATGTGGGCGAGCCGATCGAGGTGCCGGACTCCTTCCGGAGGATCGACGAGCCTCGCCTATGGGCCTTTCCCGGTCTCGTCGATCTGCACACCCACATCCACGCGACCGGATGGTTCGACCTCAACGACATGGTCGTGCCGCTCAGTCAGGACCTGCGTGCGACCCCCGCATTCGAGCCGCACGAACCGCGCCTCGCTTACGCCCTCGCCGCCGGAGTCACCAGCCTGTTCGGGATTCCGGGCAGCGGGACGAGCATCGGCGGCTTCGGACTCTTCTACAAGTCCAAGTCGAGCGGGACCTTCGAGGACGTGGTCTTCAAGGATCCCGGCGGCATGAAGTCCGCGTTCAACTTCAATCCCCAGCGCAGCCGTGACCTCGGCGCGAGCTGGGCCGGGCTGACCTGGAACGTCCAGCACCTTTGCGATGCGCTCGTCGCGCGCGCGGATTTGGACTCGACGGGGAATCATGCCGATCCCGCGGACTGGGAGACCGAGAACCTCGAGCGCGTGCTCGCCGGCGACCTTCCCGTGCTCGTGCACTGCGCGAGCGCCGAAGGCGTGGCGGGAGTCGTGCGCATGTGGCGCTTGCGCTACGACACCGCGGCCGTCGTTTCGCACGGAAGCTGGGATGGACACCTCGCCGCCGCGTTCTGCGCCGCCACCGACACGCCGGTGAACCACGGCCCGCGCGTCCTCAACTTCACTTCCATGCGCCGTGAGGGCCGCGTTCAGGGCGGCGCCGAGGCTTTCCTCGCGGCCGGTGTCCCGAACTTCTCCCTGAACACCGACTCACCGATCGTCCCCGAGGAGGAGCTCTTCCTCCAGGGATCCATGTCGGCGCGTCTCGGCGCCGACGCCTACGCGATGCTCCAGGCGCTCACGTCCCACCCGGCCGATTCTTTCCTCGTCGGGGATCGGATCGGGAGCCTCGAGGTCGGCAAGGACGCAGACATCGTGCTCTCCACCGGGGACCCGCTCGACCCGCGCTCGCGTGTCGAGTTCGTTTTCATCGACGGCGAGGTGCAGTACAGCGCCCGCGACGACGGCCAGCTCTTCTGACGACGGCCCGCTCTTCCAATGACCTTCCAATCGCTCCTTCTCGCAGTCCTCACGCTTCCGGGGTCCTACTCCGCCCCCTCCGACCTCCTCGCGATCCGCGTCGGGCGCGCCGAGACGATCTCCGACGGCACGCTCGAGCACGCCGTCATCGTCGTCGAGGACGGCAAGATCGTCGCCGTCGGCGAGGATCTTCCGATCGAACGCGGCGTGCGCGTCCTGGATCGACCCGATTGGGTCGCGATGCCGGGCTTCGTCGACTGCCACACGCGCATCGGCCTGGACGGGCGAGGCGGTGGCAGTTTCGCTCCGGACACGCTCGCCTCCGCGGAGATCTACCCGCGGCAGGACGTCTGGGAGGAAGTGTTGGAGCGCGGCGTGACCACCCTCGGCCTCTACCCCGCCGGCAGCGGAACGGCGGGCCAGGCGGTTGCGGTGCGCCCCCACGGTGAAACCATCGAGGAGATGATCGTCGCCGACCGCGTTTACCTGATGATGCGCCTGGCGACCTCCGCGGCGTCCAAGAAGGCCCTGCGCGACGCGTTCAAGAAGCTCGACGACTACGAGGAGAAGGTCCGGAAGGCGCGCGAGAAGTGGGAGAAGGAAGTCGAGAAGGCCAAGAAGAAGAAAAAGAAGGACGACGACGAGGAGGACGAGAAGAAGAAAGAGGTCGGCCCCTTCGTCCCGCCGACTCCCGACGAGAAGGTGGAGGTCTTCCAGCGTGTGCGCGCGAAGGAACTCCCGATCCTCTTCGACATCCACAAGGCGGCCGATTACCTGCATCTGCTCGACGCGCTCGGAGAGGAGGACATCGAGTGGTCGCTGATCTGCCCCCTGCGGGACGACATCGACCTCTATGAGGTGGCGGACAAGATCGGGGAAGCAGGCCGGCGCATCACGCTCACCTCGCGCATCACGCTGCAACCGTTCACGCGGCGCGAGCGCAACCTGCCCGCGGAACTCGCGCGCGCGGGTGCATCGATCGGGCTGCTTCCCACGCGGGACTCCGTCCCCGGCCTAGAGAACTGGCGCACCGAGGTCGGCCATCTCGTCGCGGCGGGCCTCGACCGTCAGGTGGCTCTCGCGGGG
>DRLC01000233.1 GCA_011053145.1 Planctomycetota bacterium
CGTTCCTCCCACGAAGAGACCGCGAACTCCGCACCCTCGAGACGCTTCTTTTCCCGAAGCGCGGGAAGGATTCCTTTCACGGTGATCTGGCCGAGCAGGACGGTGAGCACGACCAATGGCGCCGCAGCCCAAAGCCCCCCGAGCGCGTCTCCCCGTCGCAGGCGCACGATGGCCGTGCGCAGGTGCCCACGGCTCCGGCCGCGGGGCTCCGGTGCGGGACCATCGAAGGGGAGGAGGTCACTCATTGCCCGAGCATCCTCGGATGATGGGGGCCCGGAAGCAAGGGGCGCTTCGCGTCCGGACTCCGATGCAGGCGCTGGTCTCCTTGCTGCTACGGCGCGGGCACGGGCGATGTTGTTGCGGGCGGGCTCTCAACCCCCGAGCAGCACCTGCTGGACGCCGGTCAGCGTCGAGCCGAGCAACGCCTGGGTGAAATAGAGCCGGGGCGTCGTCCAGGGCGGGGCGACGAACGGGACCTCGAGGATCCCGTTGGAGCCGATGGTTCCGAGGACGGGCGTCGTGCGCAGCCCGGAGATCCAAACGTCCCCGAAGACGGTCGTAATCGGGGAGGGCAAGAGCCCCTTCCCATAGCCGAGCACGACCGTCTCCCCGGGCTGACCTTGGAAGACCACCTTCATCGCCGCTCCGGCCTCGCCCGCCCCGAGGTACCAGAGCGCGTGCCCGGTGTATTCGTACGGACCGTAGTCCGGAGAGGCGTCCCGCGCCCGTCCCTCGGCGTCGGTCGTCACCGTCGTGGCGCTCGTGAGCGGGTCGATGCAGGGAGAGCCCGCCAGGAGGTGGAAGTCTCCGCCGGCGGGATCCACGAACATCGGATCGACGGAGATCGTCGTCGACCCACCGTAGGGGGTGGGACCGACGTCGGTGTTTTGGAAGTCGATGCCGACCCCGGCCCAGGGCAGACTGGCGATGCTCAGATCCCAGAGGATCGAGTCGGTTCCGATCGTGAGCGGAGCCTGCCACTTGCCGGCGGCCATCTCGACCGTGTGGAAGAGGCAGTTCTCGAGCGTGACGGTGGATCCGATGAAGTCGACCGTGCGCGTCCAGAGGACCGAGTTCACGTCCTGGTTGTGCCAGAACACGTTGTTGCGCAGCGTGATCGTTCCGATGTCGGCCCGAATCATCTCCCCGACGTAGCCGGACGTGAGCGCGGGACCTTCGCAGAAGTTCCCCTCGAACCGGAGCGTGCCGGTGTTGAGAGCGCAGGCGAGAACGGAGCCCCCCGCGCCGTTCGTGTTCCCGACGAAGCGGTTCGAAAGGATGTCCGCGTCGATCGCCGCCCCGCTGTTGCCCGCATCGATCGCGTGGCCCGCGTTGCGCAGGAACAGGTTGTGGTCGACCGTGGTGAGGGATCCAGCGTTCGTCCAGAGGCCGATCGCCGGTGCCCAACCGCCATAGTTCCCGGAATCCTTGAAGACGTTGTGGTGAACGTGCACCGACGACGCCTGGGAGAGGAACACGCACCCCTTGGGATGTTGCGTCACGGTGTTGAGGGCGATCTCTCCGGTGCAGTTCGTGAGATCGATCGCGGTCGTGTCCGACGCGCCGGTGGCGAAGGCGTTGCCGCGGATCGAGATCCCCTGGCACGCGGAAAGCGCAATGTCCGTCGACTGGTTGTTCGTGAACACGTTGTCCACGACCTCGACCGTGCCGCCGCTCAGCGACACCGCGGGCCACGCGTTCTGGATCGTGAACCCCTCCAGCCGCACGGTTCCCGAGAGCGGTACGGAGGATTGAATCAGGAGGGTCGGCGACCCGCCCGGAGGTTGGAGGAAGGTTGCGTCGGCCCCATCCGAGGAGCGCAGGGTCAGCGCCTTCCCGAGCAGGTCGAGCTTCTCGGAGTAGGTTCCCGGATGGACGACGATCGTGTCGCCGTCGACGGCCGCGAGCACAGCTTGCTGGATCGTGGGCTGGTTCGCGGGGACGTGGATCTCGTTCGCGGACGCCGGTGCCGCGAAGAGCAGGATCGCAAGGAATCGGAGGTGCATGACGTCTCCTGGTTCAGGGCCTGGAAGGCATGCCCCTGCGAGTCTAGGGATCCTGCCGAATCCCGGGCGACAAACCGGGAGTCCGTCCGCGCCCTACACCGCCAGCTCACGAAAGACGGAGAGCCCGTCGGGGGTTGCGGTGCCCGAGGCGAGCCACCGGGGTCCCAAGGACCGCGGTCGGTGCCGCCTGCGATCCTCGTTGGAGCCCCCCCCGCCGTCCGCGGAGTTCCGTTCAGTCGCCGAGCGCCTGCGTTTGCGAGCCGGCCCCGAGGATCCAGCGGGGCGTGCCCACCACGCCGGCCTTCCCTCCTGTCGGGGAACCGCCGCGCGGGAGTTCGAGGGCGATCGCCTGGAGTACGGTCGTCTGGAACTCGAATCCCGGCGGAAGGGGCGGCATCGGGAGGGTGCCCACGAGTGTTCCGTTCGAATCCGTGGTGCCGAGGAACGAGATCTGCACCGGTTGCCGCAACAGGGAGGTGAGCCCCGACGCGGAGAGGTGGAACGCGGTCGGGGTCGAGGCGATCCCGACCCAGACGGGCGTCGCGCGCGGACCCCGCACCGAGATCGTGAACGGATCGCCCGGGTTGAGGACGGCGGGGGTCGCGACGGACAGGAAGTGGCCCTGCACACGCCGGACGCTCGCGCCGGGGGCGCGCGCGATGGCCGGCGCGACCGTACCCGTGCAGGGATTCGCGCCGGCGCGCAGCGTCGCGTCGAACAGGACCGCGTCGCCGTCGATCGAGAGGGCTGCTCCCCCCGGTGCACAGTTCCCGATCCAGCCGTCGCCCCCGAGGAGCGAGCCCCCCGCGACATATAGGAAGCTCGACACCGCGGAGACGGCCGGACTGCCCGGCCCCGGCAGCCCACCGGAGAGTCCGCGAATCCAGCAGTCGAACAGGGATACGCTCGAACCGGAGACGTCGAGCTCCGGTTGTCCGTCGTGACTGCCGCTGGATTCGAGCGAGACGTGCTGTAGCACGACGCGCGCGGAGTTCACGATGCGGCTCTTCCTGAGAGAACCGCCAGCGTCGAGGTCCTCGATCCACACCAGGCCGGGGTTATCCTCCAGCACCAGCCCCTCCGCGCGGACGCCGCGGATCAGCACGCGGCCGTCGGCCGGCGTGTTGCGGACCTCCAACGGCTGGGTCAAGCGGGTCTGGTCCGGATCACGGGCGACCAGCGAGAGCGCCTTCCCCTCCACGACGGGGTCGTCGTAGGTGCCAGGCTCCACCATGAGAAGGTCCCCGTCGGACGCCGCGTAGACCGCCTCGAGGATGTCTCCGACGCCCGTGGATCCGGCGTTGCGGTCCTGCGCCGCGGCGACCAGGTCCCGGTGCCCGTCCCCGTCCAGGTCCCCCGGGCACGCGAGGCCGTACCCGAACCCGCCCAGGTGGCTGAGAACCGACGGGAAGCCCCCGCTCTGCGTCGTGATCGTGTGCTGGGAAGCGACCGAACCGTCCGCGTTCAGCGACAGGATGAGCACGGCCCCGGGCTCGTAGTTCCCCACCAGGTAGCCCGACACGCCGACCGCGAGTTCGCGCCGTCCGTCGCCGTCCGTGTCGTCGATCAGGGCCAGGGAAGCGCCGAAGCCGGAACTCCCGGTCGGAAGCAACGCGGAGCCCGGGAGTTCGCGCGTCGCCTTGATCGTCTGGTCCGCGTTCATGTGCAGGATCCAGACCGAGCCCCCGGCCGGGGAACCGAGCGCACCGACGGCGAGATCGCGCACGCCGTCCCCGTCCAGGTCATCGAGTTGAAGGATGGAGCTGCCGAAGCCGCGCGAGCCCGGGACCGAGAGCTTTCGTTGGCCCTTCACGAGCTTTTTCGGATCGAGGTACACGGCCCAGACCGATCCCTGTTGGGCGTCGTCCCCCGGGGCTCCGACGATCAGGTCGCCGGTGCCATCCCCGTCCAGGTCGCCCGCGCCGAGAACGGAGGAACCGAAGTTGGCGTAGTCCCCCAACGATCCCGTGAAGCCGCCCGCGTTTCGGGTGATGCGTGCGAGCGTGCGCGGGGAGCCGTCGGGATTCAGGAACGTGAGGTACACCGCGCCGTAGGAAGGCACGTTGGGCCCGAGCGCGAAGAGGGGGGCGCCGACCGCAAGGTCCACGATCCCGTCGCCGTCCAGGTCTCCCACGGAGGCGACCGAGGAGGCGAACCACTCGGACAGATTCAGGAACGAGGGCAGCGGCGCTACCGGGACCAGGCCGCGGGACCGGCCGGCCGCGTCGAGCAGCAGGATCCCCA
>DRLC01000234.1 GCA_011053145.1 Planctomycetota bacterium
ACCCAGTCGTTGTCCTTCACGCCGATCTTCTCGGCGTCCTGGGGACTCATCCAGAACGGTTCCACTCCCCGTGAGAGCGTGGTCATCCGCTGGTTGTCGCCATAGGTCGAGTGGATGTGCCACTTCCCGTGCGGGGTCAAGTAGTTCAGCATCAGCGTCTTGCCTTCCTTCGTGCTGAACAGGGTGTCCGCGTACTCCGCGGGCTCCGGTTTCGGCTTGTAGGTCGGCACGTGCTCGCCGTACTGGATGTATCCCGGGTGATCGAGGTAGAGGTGCTGGCGACCCGTCAGCGTCCGCCACGGGACCAACCGCTCCCGGTTGTAGGTGAACGGTGCATAGGCCCGGCCCTTGCTCGGCAGACCCGACCACATCGGGCTATTGATCAAGCGGCGCGGCTGGGCCTGCAGGTCCTTGTAGGTCAAGCGCAGGTCGCGGGAACCCTCCGCGAGGTCGACCAGCGGCACGCCCGTCTTCTCCTCCATGTTCTTGTAGGAGCGATAGGCGAGTTCGCCGTTGGTCACCGTCGCGAAGCCCAGGACGACGTTCGCGGCCTCCTCGGCCCGTTTCAGCGACGGATAGGCCTTCCCATCGATGCGATGAACGGGCTCCGTCGCGAGGAACTCGTCATAGACGTCCTCGACGGAGTAGTGCGTCCCATGGGCCCCGAGACCGTTGGCTCGGACGTTTGGACCATACGCGCAGTAGCGGTCGTAGATCTTGGTGTAGTCCCGTTCGACCACCTTGAAGGCCGGCATGGTCTTCCCGGGAATCGCTTCGACCTCGCCATCGATCCAATCCTTCACCTCCGGCTGAGCGATCTCCGCGGGGGAGTCGTGGCTGAGCGGTAGCGCGACCACGTCCTTGGTGACGCCCGGAAGGTGCTTCTCCGCGAGCTTCGAGAAGTGCTTGGCGATCTCCCGGAAGATGTCCCAGTCGCTCTTCGCCTGCCAGCAGGGCGGCACCGCCTCCGCCAACGGGTGGATGAAGGCGTGCATGTCCGTCGAGTTCAGGTCGGCCTTCTCGTACCACGTCGCCGCGGGCAGAATGATGTCGGAGTAGAGCGCCGACGTATCCATCCGGAAGTTCAGGTCGACGATCAGATCCATCTTGCCCTGGGGCGCCTTCTCGACCCACTCGACCTTGGACACGTGATCCTTGGCGAGGTCCTCGGTGATCTTGTTGGTATGGGTCCCGAGGTAGTGGTCGAGGAAGTACTCATGTCCCTTGGCGGAGGACATGAGGGCGTTGCCGCGCCAGATGAACCACACGCGCGGCCAGCACTCCTCGGCGTCCGGCTTCTCGATCGCGAATCGCAGTTCCCGGGACTTGAGCTTCTCGACCAAGAACTCGTCCACGGGCTTCCCGGCTTCCTCGGCCTCCGCGACGAGCTCGATCGGGTTGCGGTCGAACTGAGGATAGAAGGGAAGCCAACCGTTCTGGACCGCGCGGACGTTGATGTCGATCGTGTGCCCTTGGGTGAGGCTCTTCTCGTCCTGGTGCTGAGGAATCGTGTGGTAATCGCGGAAGCTGCGCTCGTAGCGCCACTGGTCGCTGTGGACGTAGTGCCAACTCGGCGCGTTCTGAACCCGGGACGGCGCATGCCAGTCCTTCGCGAGCGCGATGCTGCCCCAGGACTCACCCGGCGCGAGCTTCTCCTGGCCGACGTAGTGGGCCAGACCGCCGCCGTTCGTCCCCACGCAACCGCAGAAGATCATCGCGTGGATCGCGGCCCGGTACATCAGGTTGGCGTGGTACCAGTGGTTGACCCCCGCCCCGATGATCACCGTGCACTTGCCGCCGCTCGCCTCCGCGGTGGTCGCCCACTCGCGGGCGAAACGGATCAGCGTCTCGCGAGAAATCCCTGTGTAGCGCTCGGACCACGCCGGGGTGTAGGGAACATCATCGTCGTAGGAGGTCGGGTAGTCCCCCTCGAGACCGCGCGGGACCCCGTACTGGGCCATCAGGATGTCGTAGACCGTCGCGACCCGAACCGGCCCGTCCGCCGTCTCGACCGTGCGATACGGAACCCCCCGCTTCAGCTCGGCCCCTTCCGCGAAGTTGTCGAAACGACAGAGCGCCGTCCCCTCGGCCTCACCGAGGAAGGTCAGGACCGGGTCGATCGCGCTGCCGTCCTTGCCGTCCTCCAGCTTGAGGTTCCACTTGCCCTTCTCGCTGCCCCAGCGGTGACCGACAGTCCCCATCGGCATCTTGATCCGCTGGTCGTTGCCGTCCCACACAAGGAACTTCCACTCCCCATGCTCTTCGTCGGCGTACTCGTCGACGCGCCCGGCGCGCAGGAGCTGGCCGGGTGCGAACACGCCGTCCTCCTCGATGAGCTCGACGAGGAAGGGCGAATCGGAGAACTGCTTCAGGTAGTCGAAGAAGAACGGTGTCCCGTTGTCGTGGTGGAATTCCTTGAGGATGACGTGGTTCACCGCCATCCACCAAGCGCCGTCCTGCCCCGCGTTGAGCGAGATCCACTCGTCCGCGTACTTGGCCACCTGGTTGAAGTCGGGCGCGAACACGACCATCTTCGTTCCGTTCATGCGAGCCTCGGCGGCGAAGTGCACGTCGGGCGTCCGGGTCATGTTCAGGTTGGATCCCATGACCGCGAGGAACTTCGCGTTGAACCAGTCCGCCGATTCGTTCACGTCGGTCTGCTCGCCCCAGGTCTCGGGCGAAGCCGACGGCAGGTCGCAGTACCAGTCGTAGAAGGACAGGTTCACGCCGCCTAGCAATTGCAGCATGCGCGACCCGGCCGCGTAGCTGAGCATGCTCATCGCCGGGATCGGTGAGAATCCGGTGATGCGGTCGGGGCCGTGGTCCTGGATGGTCTGCACCATCGAGGCGGTGATCAGCTCGAGCACCGTGTCCCAGCTCGCACGACGCAGCCCCCCCTTGCCCCGTGCCCGCTGGTACCGCGCCCGCTTGACCGGGTCGCTCATCAGGGCGCGCCAGGCGTCCACCGGATCCTCGTGCTCCGCCTTGGCCTGCTTCCACAGGTCGAGCAGGGCACCGCGGATGTACGGGTACTTCACCCGGAGCGGGCTGTAGAGGTACCAGGAGTAGGAGATCCCCCGCTGGCATCCGCGCGGCTCGTAGGGGGGAACCCCATCGGCCAGCTTCGGGTAGTCCAGAGCTTGCATCTCCCAGGCGACGATCCCGTCCTTGACGTGGATGTTCCAGCTGCACGATCCGGTGCAGTTCACGCCGTGGGTGCTGCGGACGATCTTGTCGTGCTGCCAGCGGTTCCGATAGAACTCCTCCCAGGAGCGAGTCTGGGGCTCGACGCGATCGTCGATGTAGGGATTGTTGGCTTGGCTCATGGTTAGCTGTTCTCCACCAGGGTGCGTCGGACCGAACGGAAGCGGTTCCGCCACAGGACATCGAAGACCACCATCAGGACCGCCGCGATCACGATGCCCGCCAGGGTGAACGGCAGGCTGTGGTCCTCGGCGCGATCGGATCCGCTCTTGGCCTCCGCACCGAGGAACGCGACCAGCGAGAGGATCTCGTCGGACTCGAGGGGCTGCTCCGAGAAGACGGGCTGCATGACCGCCGAAGCAGGCGCGGAGAGCCACGCCCCAAGGGCCTTGCGACCCTTCAGCCGCCCGTAGACCGCCGTCAGGTCCGGCCCGAGGTGCCCGCC
>DRLC01000235.1 GCA_011053145.1 Planctomycetota bacterium
GAGCAGCAGGATCCCCAGTTCGACCGAAGAGCGCGGGGAGCCGACCACCAGGTCCGGCACGCCGTCTCCGTCCCAGTCCCCCAGGCCTCCCACCGCGCCGGCGAACCGAGAGGGCGTGGAGGCCAGGAACATTTGTCCCTGGACCTCTTCGCTCGCGAGCACCGTCCCGGTGCCGTCGAGCCGCAGGTTCCAGAGGACGCCGGCCTGGACCCCTCCCTCGACACGCCAAACCTTGCCCTGGCCGTGGGCGACGAGACACAGCGGAAACAAGAGACCGGCAGCAGCGAGCAATCGTCCCATCGGATCCTCCAGGGCAAGGGTCTTCGCGGGTAAGGGGTCGACTGCGAGGCTAGGAGACGCGACCCGATTCCGCAACGGTCCCCGATCCGAGAGCTTCTACGGGAGCTCCAGGCTGGGTTTTCGCGCCCGGTCCGGGGCCGGGTGCGTATCCAGGACGATTCAGGCGAGCGCCTGGGCGTGGTAGCTCGCCCCGCCGCCGAGCTCCTCCTCGATCCGCAGCAACCGGTTGTACTTGGCGACGCGGTCCGAGCGGCACGGGGCGCCGGTCTTGATCTGGCCGGCGTTCGTCGCGACGGCGAGGTCGGCGAGGGTCGTGTCCGAGGTCTCGCCGGAGCGATGGCTGATCACGCAGGTGTAGCCCGAGCGGTGCGCGAGCGCGATCGTGTCGAGGGTCTCGGTCAGCGTGCCGATCTGGTTCAGCTTGATCAGGATCGAGTTCGCGACGCCCGCGTCGATGCCCTGGCGCAGGCGTTCGACGTTCGTCACGAAGAGGTCGTCCCCGACGAGTTGGACGCGCGCGCCGAGGCGCTCGGTGAGTCCCTTCCACCCGTCCCAGTCGTCCTGGTCGAGGCCGTCCTCGATGCTGAAGATCGGATACTTCTCGCACCAGGACGCGTACAGGTCGCCGAGGGCTTCGGGGGTGAGCGCGTTGCCGTCCACGTGGTAGGCGCCGTCCTTCAGGAACTCCGCCGAGGCGGCGTCGATCGCGACCTTGACGTCGCCGCCGGGCTGCAGGCCCGTCTTTTCGATCGCCTCGAGGATCAGCTCGATCGCCTCCTCGTTCGAGCCCAGGTTCGGCGCGAACCCGCCTTCGTCTCCGATGGCCGTCGAGTAGCCGCGGCCCTTGCAGACGCTTTTCAGCGCGTGATAGACCTCGGCGCCCATCCGCAGCGCCTCGGTGAAGCGCGTCGCGCCGAAGGGCATGATCATGAATTCCTGGATGTCGACGTTGTTGTCCGCGTGCTCGCCCCCGTTGAGGATGTTCATCATCGGAACGGGCAGGGTGCTCGCCGCGGCGCCCCCGATGTAGCGGTAGAGCGGCAGCCCGCACTCCTCCGCGGCCGCCTTCGCGTTCGCGAGGGAGATCCCGAGGATCGCGTTCGCACCGAGGCGCGACTTGTTCGGCGTGCCGTCGAGTTCGCACATCGCCGCGTCCACAGCGGCCTGGTCCAGGGCCTCCTCGCCGACCAGAGCGCGGGCGAGTTCGGTGTTCACGTTTTCGACCGCCTTCAGGCAGCCCTTGCCGCCGTAACGCCCCTCGCCGTCGCGCAGCTCGTGGGCCTCGTGCACGCCGGTGGATGCGCCGGACGGAACGGCCGCGCGTCCCATCGCCCCGCTCTCCAGCAGGACGTCGACTTCGACGGTGGGGTTCCCGCGGGAATCGAGGATCTCGCGGCCGTGGATGCTCAGGATTTCGCTCATGGTGGGCGCATCCTAGCAGCCCTTCGGGCTCCCCCCTACTCGACTTTGGGCGATTCGCCAGGGCATCTTCGCTTCCCTCTGTTGGTGCGGAGCGGCGGGGAGCCCCGGCCCCGCCGCGCGGGTCCGCGCGGAGCGAGCGAACGCGAGGGGAGGCCGGGCTCTCGCGTCCTTTGCTCGGACCCGGGCCGGTCGGGTAGCCTCCCGCCCGTCATGGGACGCCGGATCCAACTCCTGCCGAACCTCATCACCCTCGGGAACGCATTCTGCGGGCTGCTCGCCCTCGCGAAGGGGATCGATGCCCTCGCGCTCTCCCAGGTCGACCGCATCGTCTTCTACCAGAAGATGGAGGCGGCCTGCTTCCTCGTGTTCCTCGGAATGGTGTTCGACAGCCTCGACGGTTTCGTCGCGCGACTCGTCCGCAGTGAGAGCGCCTTTGGAGCCCAGCTCGATTCCTTCGCGGACGCGCTGACCTTCGGGGTCGTCCCGGCGATGCTCGCCAAGGTCCTGATCGAGCACGAGGGCGGGCGAGCGACCGGCAACCCGAGGCTACACTTCCTCGCCGCGGCGATCTTCGCCCTGATGGCCATCCTGCGCCTGGTGCGTTTCAACCTCGAGCCCGAGGACGACGACAAGCACCAGGGTTTCCGCGGTCTACCTTCGCCGGCCGCGGCCGGAACCGTCGCCGCGACGATCTGGCTCTATCTGATCCTGCGCCGCCCGGAACTCGAGGCGATCGAGGGGACCCCGACCCCGTTGCACGGCGTCCTCGCCTGGATGCAGTCGGTCCACTGGAGCCCGATCCTCGACTGGGTCCCGGCGCTGCTGGTCGCGATGCTTCCTCTCGTCGGCTTCCTGATGGTCAGCAACGTCCGCTACATCCACGCGGTTTCGTTCCTCGCCGGGCGCGGCCAGTTCTTCACCCTGGTGGGGCTGGTCTTCTTCGGGGTGTTCTTCTTCGTCGCGCCGGTGCCCCTGCTCTTCCTCCTCTTCACCGGCTTCACGGTCTCCGGACTCGTGATCCCCCTCTTCCGGCGGCGCCGTGCCGCGACGACCTGACATGCAAGACCGGCCCGTCGACGAGCGAGCATGGATCGCCCTCGGGGCGAACCTCGGCGACCGTGAGGCGGCCCTCGACGGTGCGGTGCGCGAACTCGCCTCGGCCCCCGACGTACGCGTCCTGCGGGTGTCCCCGTGGATCGAGACGGATCCGGTCGGCGGACCGGTCGGTCAGGGCAGGTACCTCAACGGAGTCCTGGAGGCGCGCGTGGCCGTGGGCGCACGGGCGTTGCTCGACCTCCTCCAGCGCATCGAGGGGGAATTCGGGCGCGACCGGTCCCGGGAGGTGCGGAACGGTCCCCGGACCCTCGATCTCGATCTCCTTCTGTACGGAACGGCGCGCCTGCGGGAGCCTGGACTCGTCGTCCCGCACCCGCGCCTCGAGGAACGCCGCTTCGTCCTCGAGCCCCTGGTCGCCCTGGAACCCGACCTCGTCCTTCCCTCCGGGCGCACCGCGCGCGGCGCGCTCGCGAACCTTCCCGCCCCCGCCCGGATCGGGATGCGCTGAGTCGAAGCGATGGGCCTCGTCCGCCTCCACGATCCCGCCGCCGCCGAGCGATTCCTGGCCGCCGAGCGAGCATCCGGAAAGACCGTCGGCTTCGTTCCGACGATGGGTGCGCTGCACGAGGGGCATCTCGGCCTGGTGCGCGCCGCGGCCGCGGAGAACGACCTCGCCGCCGTGAGCATCTTCGTGAACCCGCTGCAGTTCGACGATCCCCGCGACCTCGAGCGCTACCCGCGGGACTTCGACGCCGACGCGGAGCTGCTCGCCGGTGCGGGCTGTGCGCTCGCGTTCACGGGAAGCCTCGGGGGCTTCTTTCCCGGCGCGAGGTCCACCGCCGACGTCGTCTCCGCCGATCCCGGTCCCGCGGCGCGCGGGCTCGAGGGGGAGCATCGCGCCGGCCACTTCGAGGGCGTCGCGACGATCGTGCGGCGATTGTTCGAGATCGTCCGGCCCGAGCGCGCGTATTTCGGGGAGAAGGACTTCCAGCAAACCCTCGTCGTGCGCCACGTGTCCCGGGTCCTGCGCGAGGAGGGAGGGCCCGATGTGGAAATCCGGGTCTGCGGGACCTCCCGGGAGGACGACGGCCTGGCGCGATCGTCGCGCAATCTGCTGCTCGATCCCACCGCCCGCGCGCGGGCCGTCTCCCTTTCGCGCGGACTCTTCGCCGCGCGCGCGGCATGGCGTGGCGGAGAGCGTGACGTCGACGCGCTCGAGACCGTGTTGCGGGGCGAACTCGTCGGGGAAGGCATCGAAACCGAGTACGCCGTCGTGCTCGATCCGGACCGGTGGGGGGAGTGGATCGCGGGCAGCGCGTCGCGCGCCGAACCCCTGGTCCGCGCCCGAGCCCTCGTCGCGGCCAAGGTCTGGGGGGAGAGCGGCCGGGAACGCGCGGTGCGCCTGATCGACAACCTCTCGCTCTCCGGGCCGGCGTGAGGCGCGTCGTCCTGAGCGCGCCCGCGAAGGTGAACCTTTCCCTCGCGGTGGGGCCGCCGCGCGAGGATGGGCGCCATCCGGTCGAGACGACGCTGCTCGCCCTCGACCTCCTGGACCGGGTGACGCTCGCGCTGGACGACACGGCTCGTGGGGATGGGATCCGCCTCGCGGGGAGCGGGCCGGCCTGGAGCGAGGACGTGCCCCGGGACGGGCGCAACCTCGCGGTGCGGGCGGCCGAGGTCGCGCTCGACCTCGCGGGACGGGGACGGATGCGCGGTCGCATCGGCATCGAGATCGAAAAGCGGATTCCGTCCCGGGCGGGGCTCGGGGGCGGGAGTTCGGACGCGGCGGCGGCGGCGGTCGGGACGGCTCTTCTCGCGGGGCTCGACCCCCTCGGCGCGGACCGCGCGCGTCTCTGCGGCGCCCTCGCCGCCCTCGGCGCGGACGTGCCGTTCTTCCTCGCGGCCGCGGACTCGGGGCTCGGGATCGGAAGCGGAGGCGGAGAGCGGGTACGACCCCTCGCGATGCCGGCGACTTCGCGGGCGCTCGTCCTCCTCACCCCGGCGATCGGAGCGCCGACCGGCAGGGTCTACGCGGCCCTCGATGCGCTGAGAGCGGGCGATTCGCCCCGGGGAACGTGGCCGGGGCCGGCCCCCCCGGAGGACCCGAGCCGGTGCCTGACGCTCTCGATCGAACGAGCGCGCGCGCGGCTCGCGAACGACCTCGAGCCGGCCGCACTCGCCGCGATCCCGGGGCTCGCTCGACTGCGCGCGGCGCTCGACGGGGCGGGTGCGGGGCATTTTCGACTCGCCGGCAGCGGGGCTTCGTTCTTCGGTCTCTTCGAGGACGAGGACGCGGCACACGCGTTCCTCGCGGACCCGCGCGTTTCGAGAATGTCCCGTGATTACGGGCTTCGTCTCGTACGGGCCGTGCGTCCCTTCGGTTCCGGGCTGCGCATCGAGGCGCACTAGTTCGCGTGCACGGCCGGCGGGACTCCCGCCCCGCGTCCGCGCGCCCCTTGCAATCGCGCTTGCGAGTTCCTCTCTTTGCCTGCGGTCCCCCCTGACCCTCTCGTCCGTGCGCATGAAGATCACCGAGGTTCGCATCAAGCTGCTCGAAGGCCAGCCGGACAAGCTGCGCGGATTCGCGAGCATCACCGTGGACGACTGCCTCGTGATCCGTGACCTGAAGATCATCGAGGGAACGAGCGGGCTCTTCATCGCGATGCCGAGCCGCAAGCTCTGTGACCGGTGCCCCAGTTGCGGCTGCAAGAATCACCTGCGCGCCCGCC
>DRLC01000236.1 GCA_011053145.1 Planctomycetota bacterium
GCCTCCTGGGTGAAGTTGTCCACGTGCGGCCCGAAAAGGACCGGGACGCCCTGGGCGGCGGGCTCGAGCAAATTGTGACCACCGAAGTCGCCCAGACTGCCGCCGACGAACACGAGGTCCGCGAGCCCATAGACCCGTTCGAGCTCCCCGATCGTGTCGACGATGGCAACCTTCGCGGGATCGTTCTCCTCGAGGCCGCCGCGGAGCGCCGAGAGTAGCTGCACCGCGAAGCCTTCGCGCTCGAGGTCGGCGGCCACCGTCGCGGAGCGGTGTGGGTGGCGTGGCACGAGGACGAGCCGCGCTTCGGGGGTGTGGTCCCGCCAGGCCCGCGCCACCAGGAGCTCCTCGGGCTCGTGGGTGCTGCCCGCAACGATCACGGGACGACCCCGGCCTCCGAGCAGCCGGGTGAGTTCCTCGCCCGCATCCACGCGCCCGATCCGCAGCCCGTCCACCTTGACGTTCCCGGTGACGAGCAGACGCTCGGGCTCGACCCCGAGCCTTCGGAACCGCTGCGCGTACTCCTCGAGCTGCACGCAGAAGAGACTGATGCGATTGAACTGCGGCAAGACCTCGCGAAACAGCAGGTACTGTCCGTGGGAGAGTTCCGTGATCCGTCCGTTCACGACGGCCACGGGGATGGCCCGGCGGTTGCACTGGCGCAGGAAGTTCGGCCAGACCTCGAGCTCCACGAGCAGGACCAGATCGGGCTCGATGCGGCGCAGGAAGCGCGAGACGATCGGCCTGGGATCCGCGGGAAACCGCACCACCGCCTTGTCGTCGAACAGCCCGCGGGCCACTTCGAGTCCGGTGTTCGTGGAGGTGGAGACCACGACCTCGAGTCCTGGAAAGCGCTCCTCGATGCCGCGCACGATCGGAGCCGCCGCCTTCACCTCCCCCACCGAGACCCCGTGCACGAGGACCCTCGGTCGCTTCTTGCGCGGAATCGCGGCCAGTCCGCGCCCGAGGCGTTCGGAAGCGAGGGTCTTGAAGCCCGGGTCGCGCAGCGAGCGGTAGGCGAGCCAGGGCGACGCGAGGAGCAGCGCCCCCCACCAGGCGAGGTCGTACAGCCCGTGCAGGAGACTCCGCAGCGCCCCCGGGTTCGGATCCCGCAGGAGGGCTTCGGGAGCTCGCCCGCCGGATCCCATCCCCCCGGCGGAAGCGGTCAGACCGCCCCGTGGCACTTCTTGTACTTCTTCCCGCTCCCACACGGGCACGGGTCGTTGCGACCGACGCGCGGGAGCTCCGGTTCCGCCGGGCCGCTCTTCTCCTTCTCGGGCGCCGCAGCCGCAGCGGACGCGGCGGCCTGACGCGCCTGAACATCGAACGCTGCGGAGGGCGGCGGACGACGCGCGGCCATGCGCGCGCGCTGCAGCGCCTGGGCCTCCCGCATCCTGCGCAGCTCGTCGCCGGTCGGCTGTTCCCGTCCGCGCGCGTAGGGGGACTCGGGGGTATCGGTGAACCCGCCGCCCTCCTGACGCTCGGCCGGCGCGCGCAGCTGCACGCGCAGCGCGAGTCCCGCGACCTCGTCCTCGATCGCCGCGAAGAGCTTTTCGAAGAGCTTGGCGCCCTCGGCCTTGTATTCGTTCTTCGGATCCTTCTGGGCGTAGCCGCGCAGCCCGATGCCGTAGCGCAGTGCATCGATCGCGCGCAGGTGATCCATCCATTTGGAATCGATCGTGCGCAGCAGCAGGTGCTGATCCACCTTGCGCGCGAGCTCCGCGCCGAAGGCTTCTTCGCGCTCGTCATAGCGCGCGAGCACGGCCTGCACCGCGGGATCCGCATCGGCATCCTCCTCCCGCGTCGCCGCCTCGACCGCCTCCGGAGAGAGTTCGAAACCGAAGGATCGCAGGAACCAGCCCGCGAACCCCTCGCCATCTCCGCGGAACGTGTCGGCCATCCGCCGGGTGACGTTCTCGAGCATCGCGAGGACCTTCTCGCGCAGCTCGACGCCCTCGAGGACCTCCTGGCGCACCTTGTAGATGGTCTTGCGCTGGGCATCCATCACCTCGTCGTACTCGAGCAGCGACTTGCGGATCTCGAAGTGATAGTCCTCGACCTTCTTCTGGGCCTTCTCGATCGCGCGCGTCACCATCGGCGACTCGATCGGGACGCCCTCTTCCATCCCGAGCCGCTTCATCGCGTTCGTGACCCAGTCCTTGTAGAAGCGCCGCATGAGCGGATCCTGCAGGGACAGGAAGAAGCGGGACGTGCCGACGTCGCCCTGGCGTCCGGAGCGGCCGCGCAATTGGTTGTCGATCCGCCGTGCCTCATGGCGCTCGGTTCCGAGCACATAGAGCCCACCCAGCTCCAGGACCTCCTTCTCGTCCCGGTCGCACTCCTCGCGGACGCGCTGGCGGATCTCGTCGATCTCTTCGAGATGCTCGGGATCTCCCTCGACGAGGCCCGCCTCATCGAGGGCCTGCGCCAGGCGATACTCGAAGTTGCCACCCAGCTTGATGTCCGTTCCGCGGCCGGCCATGTTCGTCGAAACGGTGACCGCCCCCTTCGTCCCGGCCATCGCGACGATGTGCGCCTCGCGCTCGTGGTTCTTCGCGTTCAGGACTTCGTGCTTGATGCCCGCCTTCCGGAGGAGCCCCGAGAGCTTCTCGGAGTTCTCGACCGTGGTCGTACCCACGAGGACGGGCTGGCCGCGCTCCTGGAGTTCCTTGATCTCCTCGACGATCGCGCGCCACTTCTCGGGCTCCGTCCGATAGACGACGTCGACGTGGTCCTTGCGCGCGATCGGCAGGTGGGTCGGGATCGTGACGACGTCCAGCCCGTAGATCTTGTGGAACTCGCCGGCTTCGGTGATCGCGGTACCGGTCATGCCCGCGAGCTTCTTGTAGAGTCGGAAGTAGTTCTGGTAGGTGATCGTGGCGAGGGTCTGGTTCTCGGCCTTGATCTGGATGCCTTCCTTGGCCTCGATCGCCTGGTGCAGACCGTCGGACCAGCGCCGCCCCGCCATCTTGCGGCCGGTGAACTCGTCGACGATCACGACCTCGCCGTTCTCGACGACGTACTCGTCGTCACGGTTGTAGAGGTAGTGGGCGCGCAGCGCGTTCTCGATGTAGTGCGGCCAATCGGTGTTCCCGGCGGTGTAGAACGACTCCACGCCCAGGATGCGTTCGGCTTCGATGATGCCGTCCTCGAGCAGCGAGACCTGGCGCTCCTTCTCCTTGACCTCGAAGTGCGTGTCGCGTTCGAGCTGCTTCGCGACCTCGTCCGCCTGGCGGTACTTGTCCGGAAGGATGTCCGCCGGCCCGGAGATGATGAGCGGGGTACGCGACTCGTCGACCAGGATCGAGTCGACCTCGTCGATGATCGCGTAGTTGAGGTCGCGCTGGACCTGGTCCTCGAGGCGCGACTTCATGTTGTCGCGCAGGTAGTCGAAACCGAACTCGGAGTTCGTCCCGTAGACGATATCGCCGCGGTAGATCGGCAGGCGTTCCTGGGCGGTCATCCCGGCCTGGATCGCACCGAACTTCAGGCCCATGTATCTGTAGATCGGGCCCATCCATTCGCAGTCCCGCTTGGCCAGGTAGTCGTTGACCGTGATCAGATAGCAGGGCTTGCCCGAGAGCGCGTTCAGGACCAGCGGCAGCGTGGCCACGAGGGTCTTGCCCTCCCCGGTCATCATCTCGGCGATCGCTCCCCTGTGCATCACGATCCCGCCGACGAGCTGCACGTCGTAGTGCCGCAACCCCAAGGTCCGGCGCGAAGCTTCCCGCACCGCGGCGAAGACGCGCGGAAGGATCTCATCGAGGGTCGTCTCCTCCGCCGCCACGGCCCGCTTCCACTCGGCCGTCTGGTTCCGGAAATCCTCCGCGGACAAGCCCTTGGCCCACTCTTCGAGCGCGTTGATCTCCTCCACGATGGGCTCGAAGGTCCGGACCATCCGCTCGTTGCGCGAGCCGAAGATCGCCTTCAGGTTGCTTCCGACCTTCTCGCCGAAGACGGAGAGCTTGTCAGTGATTTCGGACCAATCGACCATCGGGATACCTTTGGAGGGCTGCACGAGCCCCTTCGCCTGGTGCGGCGAGCGGCGCATTAAAAGCTAAGGGGGCTCGGAACCCCAGCGGAGCGGGGGAAAAAGTGCCACCGGGGGCGATCCCGGCGTCGACGGGGGGCCGTCAGCTGCGCCGGCGCCGTTCCTCCTCGGCGGCGAGCAGCCGCGCGACCATCTCGAACAGGATGTGGCGCGGGTAGGGCTTGCGCAGGAGGCCGGAGATCCGTCGCAACCGGGAGAGGTCGATCTGCGAAGCGGTCGCGAGCAGCACGGGAAGGTGCGCGGTGCGCTCCTCCCGCCGGAGGCGCCGCAGGACTTCCTCCCCGTCGAGCTGGGGCATCTCGTAGTCGAGCAGGACGAGGTCGGGGAGTGGATCGCGTGCGAGGCGCTCCAGGGCCTCGAGTCCGTCGCGCGCGAGCTCGCAGTCGTACCCGTGGGCCTCGAGCAGGGTCGCGATCCCGGTCGCCACGTCCTGCTCATCGTCCACGAGCAGGATGGTCTTGCGCTTGACCTCTCCACGCTCCACCCGAGAGAGTTCGACGAGCAGAGCACGCAGGTCCGCATTCGTCGGCAGCCCCGCCTCGTCCCAGCCCCGTTCGATCCTGTGCTTGAGTCCGCGGTTGAAATCCTTGAGGTGGGTCCACTCCGCGAACTCCGGGCTGTCCGGCCGAATGTCCAGGTTGTCGTGGGTGTCCACCGAGAAGAAGTACTCGCCGTAGACGAGGTGTTCCTGGACGACGAACTTCATGAACGGGTAGCGCTGGTTCCCGAGGCGCAGCGCGAAGCGCTGCAAGCCCCCCGAAGAGCCGGCCACCTTCTCGAAGCGCGCGAAGAGTTCGTCCAGCGTCGCGAGCCCCTCGAGTTCCTTCAGGGTCGCCAGCGCGGTCTGCCCTCCACCTTCCGGCCAGGCGAACTGCATGTAGATGTCCAGGGCGCGCCGTACATGGGCCGGGGACATGTGCTCGAGTCGCATCGCCTTCCCCCCGGGCGCGGCCTAGCCGCGCTGCGCCTCCCGCCCGTCTCGAATCGTTCCGATGAGATCGCCCACACGCTCGATTCCAGCCCGCGCGAGTTCTCCATCGAGTTCACCGGCGATCCGTCCGGGCAGGGTCGGATCCGCGAAGCTCGCCGTCCCGATCTGGACCGCCGTGCACCCGGCGACGAGGAACTCGAGGACGTGCTCCACGCTCGAGATCCCGCCGCACCCGATCACCGGGATCGATACGTTGCGCGCGCACTCCCAGGCGCACCGCAGCGCCACGGGCCGGATGCCGGGTCCGGAGTAACCGCCCTGGACGGTCGCGAGAGCCGGCCGGCCGCTCTTCCAGTCCACCGCCATCCCGAGCAGCGTGTTCACGGCCGTGATCGCATCCGCGCCCGCCCCCTCCACCGCGACCGCCATGTCGGCGATGCGCGTCACGTTCGGGGAAAGCTTCGCGAAGACCGGCTTGCTGGTGACCGCGCGCACGGCCTCGATCACCTCGGCCGCCACGCGCGGAACCGTTCCGAACGGGAGCTTCCCCCCGTGCACGTTCGGGCAGGAGAGGTTCACCTCGAAGGCGTCGATCTCCTCGCGGTCGGCGAGGACCTCCGCGATCCGCGCGTAGTCCGCGACCGACTCGCCGCCGATGTTCGTGACGATCCGGGTGTCGGCGCCCGCCACCTCCGGGAGGGTGTGCGCGATGTAGTGTTCGACGCCGCGGTTCTCGAGTCCGATCGAGTTCAAGAAGCCCGCCTCGGTCTCCGAGATGCGGGGTGCGGGATTCCCCGCGCGCGGTTCCAGGGTAACGGTCTTGCTGACGAGGGCGCCGACCTTCGAGGCGGGCGTGAACGCGCGCATCTCGAGGCCGTGGCCGAAGGTCCCCGACGCGGTCAGAATCGGATTGCGCAGGCGGAGGGACCCGAGGGAGACGGCGAGGTCCACCATGGCGGCCACTGTATCCGCGCCGCTCACGACACGGAACCCTCTCCCTCGTCCAACGCCGTCTCCGGAGCTGCTTCCTCCCGGGATCCGCCGCCGAGGAACCCTGCGAGGACCCACAGCACCGCCCCGACCGAGATGCAGGAGTCGGCGACGTTGAAGCTCGGGAAGTGGTAGTCCCACCCGAAGAGCGGCTCGAACCAGACGTCGATGAAGTCGCGCACGCCGTGGTGGACCCCCGCGCTGTCGCAGCCGGTCCACAGGTTGTCGACCACGTTGCCCGCAGCCCCGGCGAGGACCAGGACCATCGCGACGAAGACGAGCCGGTGGCGCGTGTCATGGCGCCAGAGAAAGATCGCCAGCACGAGAACGGCGAGGATGCGGCCCCCGACCAGAACGCGCGGGATGCCCCCCAGGCGACCGAACGCGGCGCCGGGATTGCAGGAGGTCATCAGGGACAGCCACTCGCCCGCGACGAGGTAGCGCAGGTGTCCGTGGGGGTCTCGGACCAGCTCGGGCGTGCCCTCGGCGAACCAGCGGAACACGGCCGCCTTGCTCCACTGGTCGAGCCAGATCAGGAACAGGACGACCCCGAAGGCCGCAAGGATCGCCCCGCGGTTCCGGGATCTCTTCTCCAGATCGGTCATCGACGTGCTCCGTTCGCTGCACACCCCGCCCCTCGGGGCCGTCGATCGGAGCCCATGCTCCGCGGGTGAAGCCGTTCCAGCTCCTCGGGTTTCGGCTTCCTTGCGGGCATCGGGCGCGGGAGTATAGGGGCGTGCCGGACGACCCACAAGACGAGCGAGCCGTCGCGCTTCCGCTCGAATGGAGCGACGCGCTCGAGGACTACCTCGAAGCCCTGCGGGTCGAGTCCGGCGCCTCGCGCCACACCCTCGCCGCCTACCGCGGCGACCTCGAGCGCTTCCTCCGGTTTGCCCGCCCCCGCGCCGCGGACCTCGCGGCGCTGGCTCCCGAGGACATCCTCGCCCACCTCGAGGACTCGCGCCGCTCCGGCGCGGCCGAGGCCACGGTCGCGCGGCGCCTGTCCGCGATCCGATCGTTCTTCCTCCACCTCTTCGGGGAGGGCCGGATCCCGCGCGACCCGGTCTCGCGGATCACGACCCCGATCCTGCGCAAGAACCTGCCCTCGACCCTCTCGATTCCGGAGGTGGAAGCCCTTCTCGCCGCGCCAGACGGCGACAGCCCCCTCGCCCAGCGGGACCGCGCGTTTCTCGAAACCCTCTACGCCTCCGGCGCCCGCGTCAGCGAGGCCGTCGGCTTGCGCCTCGAGGACATCGAGCCCTCCCTGCGGGTCCTCACGCTCACCGGCAAGGGCCGCAAGACGCGCATCGTCCCCCTCGGGGCCCGGGCCCGCCGCGCCCTCGACACCTGGATCCGCGAAGGACGCGCCGAACTCGCCGGCCCCGTGCGGACCCAGGCCGTGTTCCTCACGAAGAGCGGCCGGCCCCTCGACCGCCGGGGCGCGTGGCGACTCGTCCGCCGCCATGCCCAGGCCGCTGGGATCTCACGCCCGATCTCTCCGCACACGCTGCGCCACTCGTTCGCCTCCCACCTGATCGAGGGTGGAGCGGACCTGCGCAGCGTGCAGGAAATGCTCGGCCACGCGTCGATCCGCACGACCGAGGTCTACACACACCTCGACACCGAGCACGTCCTCTCGATCCACCGGCTCTACCACCCGCGGACCTGAGGGCCCGCTCAGTCCCCGAGGGTCAGCTCGATTCCTTCGCTCAGCGCACCGAACGAGAGCGGGCCGCTCGTGCGATCGAGGACGACCGCCTGGAGGACCACGGAGTTGCCGCAGAGTGCCGAGCGGCGCGGGAGAACCGTCTCGGTCTGCCAGTTCCCGTCGGCGTCGGTGACGAAGCTGTAGAGCACGCGCATGCGCGTCGGGTCGAGGTGGAGTTCCGCGAATCCCTCGAGCAGGGAACTCGCCGCACCCGCTGTCCCCAGCAGGACATAGCCCGGCGCGGCCGGCGGGCCGGCCTGGATCGACACGCGGAACGGCTTGCCGAGGCGCGGCGGCGTCGCGGCGAGCACGACTCCGGCGGGGCCGCCGAGGAGCTCCTTCGCCGCGGGACGTCCGCAGAGGATCGGCTCGAAGCGCGCGACCATCGCGTCCGCCGGCCCCCACTTGGAGCCGCCCAGCCGCCCGCGATCATCCGGCGCGACGTCCATCGCGCTGCCCGCGAGCGCGATCGCGCCGGTGAACGGCTGGGTCGCGACCGAACGGCCTTCCTCGTGTCCGCCGGATCCGAGGTAGGTCCCGAAGGCCAGGCTTCCGGTCGCCTCGTCGATGCCGACGAGGAACGCGTCGCGTCCGCCGCCGCGGCTCTCCTGGGCCGCGTCCGGCGTGACCGGGAACTGATCGGAATCGGTGAAGCCGGCGAACCACGGCGACCCGAAGGCGTCGAGCGCGACCGAACGCACCTCATCCGCCCCCTCCCCACCGAGGTAGGTCGCGTAGCGCAGCGATCCGCCCGAGGGCGAGAGGCGCACGACGAAACCGTCGCGGTGACCCGCACCATAGCGCTGCATCGCATCCGGAGTCGCCGGAAGGTCGTCCGCCTGGGTCCAGCCCGCGACCCAGGGCTCCTGCCTCGCGTCGATCGCGATCGAGAGCGCTTCGTCCTGGCCGTTCCACCCCAGGAAGGTCGAGAACGAGAGCGCGGCACCGCTCAGCGACAGCTTCGTGACAAAACCGTCGAGGTCGCTCTTGCGCAGGTCGAGGGCGCCGGTGGTCGTCGGGAAGTCGACCGAGTCGGTCTTGCCGACGACATAGGCGTTCCCGTTGCCGTCCAGCGCGACGTCCCGGCCGTGGTCGTCCCGCATCCCCCCGAGGAGCGTCGAGTAGACGATCACCTTGCCTTCGCTTCCGATCTGCGTCACGAACGCATCGCGCGCGCCCGCGGGTTCGGTCTGGAAGGCCTGCGAGGTGACGGGGAAGTCCTTCGAGGAGGTGGTGCCGGTCAAGAAGGTCGTGCCGACGTCGCTCAACGCCACCGCCTCGGCCGCGTCGTCCGCTCGGCCCCCGAGGTAGGTGCTCCACTCGAGCGAGGCGCCGTCGGGCGCCAAGCGGAACGCAAACCCGTCGCTGCCGCCGGAGCGCAGGCCCTGGATCGCGCCGCGGTTCGTCGGGAAGTCCTTGCTGCGGGTCCAGCCGACGACCGTCGCGCGGCCCGCATCGTCCACCGCGATGTCCGCCGCCTCCTCGTCCGAGGAACCGCCGACCAGGGTCACGTACTCGAGGTCCTGGCTGTCCGCCCCGAACTTGAAGACCACGACGTCGCGGCCCTTCGCCGCTTCGCTCGTGCCGGGGAAGTCCGCCGATCGCACCCACCCGGCCACGTACGTCCCGCCGTCCGCGTCGACCGCAACCGCGGTGGCCTCGTCCGCGTTGCTGCCCCCGACCATCTGCGAGTAGACGAGCACGGGGTCGATCAGGAGGCGACTGTTCGGCGCCCGCTCTTCGACTTCATAGCCGAAACTCCCATTCCCGAACGAGACGAAGCGCGAGCGCAGGGCCCTGCGCTCTCCGGAAGCGGTGAGTTCGAAGCTCTCGGGCGCGCATTGGGTGACTTCGCGCTCCCCGAGGGAGATCACGAGCGATCCCTCGGGCGTGAGGCGCACCGCGTCGGCCCCTTCGAAGTGGAAACGGACCGCGCTCGCGTCGACACCGGCGGCGAGTTCGAGGTCATACTCGGGCCGCCCCGCCCGCGCGCCGAAAACGAGATCCACGCCGGGCAGGACCGCCTCGGCGCGCACGCGCCCGAAGGCGAGGCGTGCACGGCTCGCCTCCTCCGCGCTGCGCAGGACGTTCACGCGGGTGGCCGCCGGGTCCTCGCCCCGCACCTCGATCGCATCGCCCCCATCGATCCGCATCCGCACGACCCGCTCCCCCGCGACCTCCCAGCCATCCCGGTGCACCTCCAACGAGAGCCCGGGGATGCGCGCTCGGAAGGTCCCGTCTCCGTTCGCGTCGACGAACAGCACGGGAAGTTCCGCGACCCGTGCGCGCGCGGAGGATTGCGCCTGCGCGTGGAGCGACGCACTCGGGAGAAGGAAACCGGCGAGGAGGGCCGTGGCCCGGAGCTGGGGAAGTTTCATGGTGTGTCTCTGCGCTCGGCCGCCGTTGGGCCGGTCGGATGAGGGAGCCGGGCCCCTCGCGCGGGAAGCACGGGGGCCACCCGACTCCGATCGGACCGGCACCCGGGCGATCTACACCTCGACCCCGCGGAAAGCCGAGGGCCTGTCCGCCCCCCCGCGCCGCACCGCCGGCGCCAGGGAAAGGTTTTCCCGATTCAGGAGGGACGCTCGCGCAGGTGCTCGCAAATCCTGTTCGCCAGCTCGGCGCTGATCCCCGGGACCGCGCCGAGTTCCTCCACGCTCGCGCGCGCCACGCCGACGACACTCCCGAAGCGGCGCAGGAGTTCCTTGCGCTTCGCCGGTCCGACGCCAGGGATCGAGTCCAGACGCGAGCGAATGCGCCCGCGCTCCTTGCGGTGGTAGGTGATCGCGAAGCGGTGTGCCTCGTCTCGGACGCGCTCGAGCAGGTGGCGCACGTCGCTGTGGCGGGGGAGTTCGATCGGCTCGGTGTCGGGCGAGAGGTAAACGCGCTCCTCGCTCTTCGCGATCCGCTTTCCGTTGCGCGTGCGCTCGGAACGCGCCTTGGCGAGCGAGATCAGCGCGACCTCGAACGCTCCCGCGTCGTCCCTCGCCTCGAGCGCCCGCTGGAGCTGCGCCGCACCGCCGTCGATGACGACCAGATCCGGCAGGTCGCCTTCGCGCACTCCACGCCGCAGGCTTCGCCCGACCACCTCCCCCATCGCCGCGAAATCATCCTGGCCTTCGACCGTCTTGACGCGGAAGCGGCGGTAGCCCGCGCGGTCCGCGACCCCACCCCGAAAGCGCACCCGGCTCGCGACGACGTTCGAACCCTGGAAGTTCGAGATATCGAAACAGTCGACGACGAGGTGCTCGCGGTCCTCGCCGAGCCCGACCAGCCGCGCGAGTCCCGCCGCGGCCTGTTCGCCCGCACCGCGCTTCGCGCACAACCGCAGCAGCTCTCCGCGCGCGTTCTCGCCCGCGAGTTCCAACATGCGCCTGCCCTCTCCTCCGCGCGGGACGGCAATGCGCGTCGAGCCCCCGAGGGCGGCTTCGACGAGCTCGAGTTCGGTGGGCAGACAGGGCACGAGCACCTCCCGCGGCGCCTCCCGCCGTCCGGAGGCGAAGAGAGCGGTCAACACCACGTGCAGGAGTTCCTCGTCCGGGAGTTCCGAGCGAAAGAGGTGCGAGCGACTCTCCGCCAGGCGACCGCCTCGGAAGGCGAGGCGGTGTACGAGCGCATCCTCACCGCTGCGCGCGAGGCCGAGGACGTCGCGCTCCTGCCGCGATCGGGGCGAGACACCTTGCCCCTCGACGGTCCGTCGCAGGGCTGCCAGCCGATCCCGCCACAGCGCCGCGAGTTCGTATTCGCGCGCCTCCGAAGCCGTGCGCATCCGTCTCTCGAGATCGGTTTCGAGCTCCGAGGTGTCGCCCGAGAGGATCCGCACGGCGCGCTCCACGAGCCGACCGTACTCCTTTTCGTCGATCTTCCCCACGCAGGGCGCCGAGCACAATCCGATCTGATGCTTGAGGCACGGGCGCGTGCGGTGCTCGAGGACCGAATCCGCGCAGTCCCGCAGGGGCACGACGCGGTGCAGGTCCGAGAGCGTGCGGCGGACGGCCCGGCTCGACGCGAACGGACCGAAGAATCGCGATCGTCCCCCCTTCTTGCCCGCCTTGGGGTTGTGCGCGCGCACGAACTTGAGACGCGGGAAACGCTCCTCGTCGATGCGGATCATCAGAAAGGACTTGTCGTCCTTGAGCCGGACGTTGTGCGGCGGGCGGTGTTCCTTGATCAGGCTGTCCTCGAGCAACAGCGCCTCCGCCTCGGTGCGCGTCAGGATCGTCTCCACGCTCTTCGCATCGCGCTCCAGGAATCGCACGCCGATGCGCCCGTCGCCCCCCGGCGCGCGGTACGTCGAGAGCCGACTCTTCAGGTCCCGCGACTTGCCGACATACAGGACGCGGCCCTCCGCGTCGCGGAAGAGGTAGACCCCGGCGCGCCCCTTCAGGACGCCGAGGTCGGTGTCCGGCCAGGGGTGGATGCTCACCGCGCCAGGCTCAGCTCCTCGAGCACGCCGAGGCGATCGCGCAGGCGCGCGGCCTCCTCGAAGCGCAGCTCCTCCGCGGCGTGCAGCATGTCGTCCCGCAGCCGCGCGATCTCACCGCGCAGTCGCTCCGCGGACCAACCGAGGGCCTCGTCGCCGTCTCCGACCTCCTCGGCGACACGCAGTTCGGGACCGCTGTAGTCCATGTCGTAGAGGGACTCGATCGAGTCCCGCACGGGCTTGAGGATCGTGCGCGGGGTGATGCCGTGCTCCCGGTTGTAGTCCGCCTGGAGTCGGCGGCGCCGTTCCACCTCGGCCCGGGTCGCCCGGATGGAATCGGTCTCGCGCTCCGCATAGAAGATCACCCGCCCCTCCGCGTTGCGCGCCGCCCGCCCGCAGGTCTGGATCAGGGAGGTGGTCGACCGCAGGAAGCCCTCCTTGTCCGCATCGAGCACCGCGACGAGGGCCACCTCGGGAAGATCCAGCCCTTCGCGCAAGAGGTTGATCCCGATCAGCACGTCGAATTCCCCGAGGCGCAGGTCGCGCAGGATCTGGGCGCGTTCGATCGTGTCCACCTCGGAGTGCAGGTAGCGCACGCGCACGCCGAGTTCCGAGAAGTAGGTCGTGAGCTCTTCCGCCGAGCGCTTCGTGAGGGTCGTCACGAGGGTCCGCCAGCCCGCCTTCACGGTGCGCCGCACCTCGTGCAGGAGATCGTCCACCTGGGTGCGCGCCGGCCGGATCTCGATCGCCGGGTCGAGCAGGCCCGTGGGTCGCACGATCTGCTCGGCGAGGCGCCCCTGCGAGTGCTCGAGCTCGTACTTTCCCGGCGTCGCCGAAACGTACACGAGTTGACGCACGAGGCTCTCCCACTCCTCGAAGCGGAGCGGGCGGTTGTCGAGCGCGCTCGGGAGGCGGAAACCGTGTTCGACCAACGTCGACTTGCGCGAGCGGTCCCCCTTGAACATCGCGCCCACCTGCGGAATCGCGACGTGGCTCTCGTCGACGAAGACGACGAAGTCCTCGGGGAAATAGTTGAGCAGCGTGAACGGAGCCTCGCCCGCATTGCGCCCGTCCATCCAGCGCGAGTAGTTCTCGATGCCGCTGCACATCCCGGTCGTGCGCAGCATCTCGAGGTCGAAGCGCGTGCGCTGCTCGAGCCGCTGGGCCTCGAGCAGCTTGTCGCCCCGGCGCAGCTCGATGAGCCGCGCCTCGAGCTCCTCCTCGATCCCCACGACGGCGCGCTCGATGCGCTCCGCGGGCGTCACATAGTGCCCCGAGGGATAGACCGTGACGCGATCCATCTCCCGCAGCACCTCGCCGCGCAGCGGATCCACCTCGAGGATCGATTCGAGCTCGTCGCCGAAGAGTTCGAATCGGATCACGCGGTCTTCCTCATACGCGGGGAACACCTCGACCACGTCGCCGCGCGCGCGGAAGGTTCCGCGCCGGAAGTCCAGGTTGTTGCGCGTGTACTGCATCTGGGTCAGTCGCCGCAGCAGATCCTCGCGCTCGAGGCTCGCGCCGGTCTCGAGGGTCACCGACATCTCCGAGTAGGCGGATGGGGATCCGAGGCCGTAGATGCAGGAAACCGACGCGACGATGACGACGTCCCGCCGCTCGAGCAGGGACCGCGTCGCCGAGTTCCGCAGCCGTTCGATGTTCTCGTTGCGGCTCGCGTCCTTCTCGATGAACGTGTCCGTCGAGGGGACGTAGGCCTCGGGCTGGTAGTAGTCGTAGTAGCTGACGAAGTACTCGACCGCGTTGTTCGGGAACAGCTCGCGGAACTCGGCGAAGAGCTGGGCGGCGAGGGTCTTGTTCGGGGACAGCACGAGGGTCGGGCGGTTCAGCTCCGCGATCGTGGCCGCCATCGTGAAGGTTTTTCCCGACCCCGTGATGCCGAGCAGCGTCTGGTGTCGCTCGCCCTCTCGGATCCAGGAGGTGAGGCTCCGGATCGCCTCCGGCTGGTCCCCGGTGGGGTCGAAGGGACAGACGAGTTCGAAGGAGTCGCTCATGGAATCGGTCGCGGGAACGGGAGGAGGAGCGGGGCGAAACCGCGGCTCCGGGGCGGGATAGGAGCCGGCGCAGCGGGTCCTCGGCCTTCCGCGCCCGCCGGGCGGGCCGGTCCCCGGTTGCACGGCTCTCCTTGCGCCCTCGAAGGCCCCCCTCTAATCTTGCCAAATGGGCCCGGTCGCCCCGCACCGGAACTCACCCCGCAATTCCCCATGCTGATCCACTGCCCCCGCTGCCAGGCCCGCGCGACGTTGCCCGATTCCAAGGAAGGGGCCAAGGTGCGCTGCGGAGAATGCCGCAGGGTGTTCGTCGCTCTCCCCCGGGGCGCGAGGGCCTCGGGGCCGAACGTCGGGTTGATCATCGGCGTCGGGCTCGCCGTCGTGATCGCGCTCGGCGGCCTGTGGATGATGAACCAGGGCGGCACCGAACCGGTCGCCGCCGCGGGTTCCGCGCCGGACACCGCTTCGTCCTCCTACCACTACACGCCCCCCACCGCCGCCGACGCGGGCCCGGTGGATCCCCTCGGCTGGGACGGCCCCGCCGTCCAGGCCGCGGTCGCGCTGCACGCCGCCGCGCACAGCGGCGATCTCGGGGCCGTCCAGCGCCTCCTCGACCCGGCCCGGATCTGGGCGCGTGAGCAGGGGGAATCGACGGATCCGGCACTCTTCTCCTCCCTCTCGTCCACCGAGCGCGCGGACGTGATCGACCGCGCCTCGCGCGAACTCGTCGAGGGAGACGCGAAGGCCCTGGTGGCCGACTGGAAGCCCTTCGATGGGAAGGTCGTCGAGATGGACGACGGCCTCGCGGTCGTGGACCTCTCGGTCTCCCCCGCGGATCCGGAGCAGGGCGCGGAGGAACGCATCGTGCGCTGGAAGCTCGTCCCCGTCGGCCCCGAACAGTACCGCGCCTGGAGTTGGGAGCAGAAGCTCACCCGAGCCGAAGCCGCGCGCCGCTCGCGCGCGGAGCGCGGCCACCAGAAGGTCGAGCTCAGCGACGGGTCGGTCGTCTTCGAAAAGGACCCCGAGCCCCTCGGGCACCTCGCGGACACGCCGCCCGAGGTCGCCGAGGCGATCGACCGTCTCTACCCGCGCATGATCGATCTCGACCTCACGACCGAAGCGCGTGACGCGCGCGCCGCGATCGTCGAAATCGGTCGAGCGGCGATCCCGATCCTGCTCACCGGGCTCTTCGAGACCAAGCTCGACGACCCCGATGACGCGATCCGCGCGAACATCATCGTGCAGGCCCTGCGCGACATCACCGGGCAGGACTTCGGCTACAAGCCCCAGGCTCTTCTCGGATCGGCCGCCGGGACCTCCGAGGAGCGACGCCAGAGCGCCGTCCGCCAGTGGTTCGCCTGGTGGGCCCGGAACAAGGACACGTTCCAGGAGGCCGCCCCGACCGTGGACGGCACCGAGGAACTGATCGAACTCACGGACAAGGAACGGCGCTGGCTCGAGCGCCACCGAGACTGACGCCGGCCGGCCCCCCGCGGGCCCGGTCTTCGCCCCACCGCAACCCCCCGGCCCGAGCGGGCCGCCACCACCACCCCAGCCCCCTTCGATGGATACTCGCCTCGGCACATGCTCCTCCTGTGGAGCGGAATTCAAGGTCCCCGCCTCCTTCACCCACGACGCAGCCCGCTGCAGGGCCTGTGGCGACGGGGTCGTCCGCTTCCCCCCGATCTCGGGCGCGGCCGGGACGGCGAAGGTCCCCGCGAAGAAGGTCGTCCCCCGGGACGAAGCCCCGTCGAACGGCCTCGTGGAACTCCCGATCGATCCCGAGGAGGCGGCGCGCAAGCGTGCCGAGCGTCGCACGCTCGAGCGCCTCAAGGCCGAGCGCGCCGCGCAGGCCGCCGCCGGGGGCGCTCCGGCTCCGAGGACCACGACCCCGAAACCCGCCGTCTCGAAACCCGCGGTCTCCAAGAAGGCGCCCGCGGCTCGCCCGACCCGGAGTTCCGCCCGCACGGGGACCGCACGGAAGAAGGCCGGCGGCGCCTCGCGCTCCCGTTCCCGATCGGGCGGGGCCTCGAAACGCTCCTCCTCGCGCCGGGGCGGACGCGCGGGCGCGGACGAGAAGAAGAAGAGCCCGCTGATGGCGATCCTCCTCGTTCTCGTGCTCCTCGGCGGCGCCGCGGGGCTGTACTTCTCCGGCATCCTGGGTGGAGGAGACGATTCGGAGGTTTCGGCCAATGAGCCGAGCACGGACACCGCGAGCACCGAGACCGCGGCGGCCGACACCGAAGACACGGCGCAGGCGAGCGAGGACGCGGGTGGGGTCGATGCCCCGGTCTCCGTGGAAGAGGGGAATGCGATGATCGGGGATGCCTCCTCCCCCGACACCGCGGACGCCCCCGAGGCCGAACCGGAGCCCGAGCCCGAACCGAAGAAGGCCGCTCCCCCCGCCCCGACGAAGCTCAGCGACATCCAGGACTTCGGCCCCGCCCCCGGGACCACGGACGAGGAGTGGCAGCAGATCAACGAGTGGCTGGCCACGTTCACCGACCTCGACTCCGGCGCCGCCGGGCCCCGGGCCGGCAAGAAGCTCGTGGAGATCGGGCGCAAGGCCTTCCCGGCGATCCTCAACGCGATGAAGACCTTCGACTACTCGTCCGAGGAGGGGTACCAGAAGGGCAACATGTGCCAGAAGACGCTGCAGAGCATCCTCAACGGCAACAACTTCGGTTGGAAGACCGGGACCGAGCCCGAGGCGGCCGCCTTCAACGAGAAGGTCGTCGTCCTCTACGCCAAGACCTGGGAGCAGGCCCTCACCGACATCAACGCGTTCATCCGCGCGGCCAAGCTCGACAAGGTGGACCCCGACGAAGCGGCGCGGCTGCGCAGCCTGTACGGCGAGGGCGGCGGGAATGCTCCCGCGGCCTCCTCCGACCCGATCGAGGACGACCTCGACGTCGACTGACGCGAGGCGGAGAGCGCTCCGGGGCCGTGCATCGGTGCAGCCGATGCACGGCCCCGGAGCACTTTTCGGCTCACGGCTTCCAGGGGGAGCGTTCGAGGGGGAGCCCCTCCGGCGCGGCCGCGCCCGGGCTCCTCGGGTCGGCCACCCCGACCGGCTCCCCGCCCGGCTCGTCGAGTAGGATCGCCTCGACCCGCGCGAAACTCCCGCCGGGGATCACCTCGACCTCGTGTCCCCGGGTGCGCAGTCGCTCCAGGAGAGCGGGATCCCAGCCCTCCTCGAAGCGCGTCTCCTCGGGCTTCCACTGCTGGTGCAGGCGGGGCGCCGAGACCGCGTGCACGAGATCCTGCCCGTAGACCTCGACGCGCAGGAACACCTCGATCACGGCGGTGATGATGCGCGGTCCGCCCGGGGCTCCCAGGACCCAGCGCACGGTCTGCCCCCCCTTGCGTACGATCGTCGGCGTCATCGAGGAGAGCGGCCGCTTGTGGGGCTCGAGCGCATTCGCCTCGCCCCCGACGAGCCCGAAGGAGTTCGGCACCCCGGCCTGGATCGCGAAGTCGTCCAGCTCGTTGTTCAGCAGGAACCCGGTCCCGGGCACCATCAGCCCGCAGCCGTAGCTGCGGTTCAGGGTCGTCGTCAGGCTGACCGCGTTCCCCATGCGATCCAGGACGGAGATGTGGGTCGTCTCCCCTTCCTCCGAGAAGCCCGCGAGCTCCATCGGGCCCACGTCGGGGCGGGCGAATTCCCCGATCGCGACGCGCCGCTCCGCGATCCAGCTCGGGGACAAGAGTTCCCGCACCGGCACGTCATGGAAGTCGGGGTCCCCCATGTGGGCCGCGCGGTCCGCGAAGGCGCGGCGCATCGCCTCGATCCACCAGTGCACCGCGCGGGCGGAGAGCGGTGCCGCGTCGGCGGCGAACGGATGGCCCATGCTCTCCGCGGAGCGCCGCGCCTGGGCGATCTCCGCATCGAGGGGGAAGCCGTCCAGGATCGAGAGGACCTGCAGGAGCACGAGCCCGCCCGAGCTCGGCGGCGGGGTCGTAATCACCTCGAGGCCGCGGAACCACCCGATCAGCGGCTCGCGCCAACGCACCTCGTAGTCGTCGAGATCCCGCGGGGTCAAGACGCCCCCCTCCGCGAGGATCCCCGCGGCGAGGGCCTTCGAAACGGGCCCGCGGTAGAAGCCCGCGGGACCTTCGCGCGCATAGCGCTCGAGGGTCTTCGCGAGCTGGGGCTGGCGCAGGAGATCCCCCGCGCGGAGCGGCTCCCCGTTCGGGTAGAAGACCTCCGCGGCCACGCCGGCACGCTTCAGCTTGGCCGCGACGGACTCGGTGCGGAGGTCGCGGGCGAGTTCCTCGCTGACCGGCGCTCCCTCGCGGGCGAGCCGGATCGCGGGGGCGGCGAGTTCGGCGAAGGGCAGGCTCCCGAGGGACTGGTGCAGCGCCCAAAGCCCAGCCGGCGTCCCGGGAACTCCGACGCCGAGGGCCGATTCGAGGGCTCGCGAGGGAACGAAGCCGCCGCTGCCGTCGAGGAACATCTCCGGGGTCAGGCCCCCGGGCGCGGTCTCCCGAAAATCGAGGGCGAGCGGGGGCTCCGTGGTGTCGTGGGGCGCATAGACGCAAAACCCGCCGCCGCCGAGGTTGCCCGCGCGCGGCAGCACGACGGCCAGCGCGAGGGCCGTCGCAACGGTCGCGTCCACCGCGTTGCCGCCTCGCTCGAGCACCCGCCGCCCGACACGCGCCGCGATCGGATGCTCGCACACGACGACGCCGCGCGCGGGCGTGGGGTGCCGCGCGGCGGCCTCGGGATCGAAGCTCGCGCACGCGACCCCGAGCGCGAGCACCGCGGGAACGAAGCCGGCACGGAGCGCGCCCGAGATTCGTCGCGTTCCCGCGAGCCTCCCGCCGCTACCGCTCAGCGCGGCCGTTCCTCGCCCTCCGCCAGCTCCTCCACCTGAACGCCGCGCTCACGCAGGTAGACCACCGACTCCTCGATCGCCGGGAGTTCCCCCTCGATCTCCACCGCCACCATCGCCAACTGCTCGGTGATGCTCGCCGCCCGGATGTTCGGAATCACGCCGAACTTCGCGTTCAGGTGGTGACTGATGAGCGGTTCCTTGATCAGGTCCTGGGGAAAGGTGCAGAAGTACTTGCGGACAGCCATCGAAGTTCCTGGCGGAGAAGGAGACGGATTGGGGAGAGCGTCGAGGGCCTCTCTCTTCTAGGCCCCGATCGCGGGGTTTTCCGGGAACCCGGCTGCACCGGAGACCCTGCGTCGGCGTACGGCGACGCTCGCGAGCGTCCATCCCACCACAAGCAAGACGCCCGGGGCAAGGACTCCGCGCCAGGGACGACGCTCGACCCATTCCACCCCCGCCCTCCGGTAGACGAGTTCCTGGCGGTGGGTCCAATCGACCCCCGCGCACTCGAGCACGACGACCAGGGGATCGACATCGAGGAGCAGCCCGGCGACCCGGCTCGAGGCCGGGGCCCGTGCCGGCCCCGCGGCCCGGAAGCCGCCCCCGAGCGCGACCGGGGCGAGAGCCGCCGCGAGCAGCGCGATGAGAGTGATCCCAGCGAGGAGCGGGGATGCCTCGGCGCGCCGGTGCGAGAAGCGCGCGCCGATCGCGATGCCGAAAAAGTACAGGCCCGCGACCGCGGCGAGACCGAGGGAGCCGCGCAGGGGTTCCCCGCTCGCCGGGCCGAGGACCTGCGCCTCGAACAGTTCGAAACTCCAGAGGGCCGGGGCGAGGACGCGCAGGGCCGCTCGGCGCGCCCCCGACGACGCCACGGTTCCGAGGACGCACCCGGCGGGGAGCGCCGCGAGGGCGAGCCACGCGAGCAGGACCACGGGATCGAGGGCACCGCGCGGGCCCTCGAGCAGGCCGAGCGCTCCCACCGCGCCGCCCCCGAGCGATGCCAGGAGTTCCGCGCGTGTGGTGGGCGGTGCGACCCGGCGCTCGCGGGTGCTCGTCGGTACGTGCTGGTCCATTTCTTCGCTCGCCCAGTGTAGCTCGGCCCCCCTCCCGCGCTCCGAAGGACCCGGCACCGCTATCCTGGGGCCACCCGGGCCCGTATCCTCGCGCGCCATGCCCGCTCCCCCCCGACGCCGCGCGCCCGCGCTCTGGATCGCCCTCGGCCTCGCGGTCCTCGCCCTCCTGGTGCACGGGCGCACGGCCTCCGCGGGCTTCCTCGGGTTCGAGCGGCCCGATCCCCTGCACCCCTTTTCGGTCCGATCGATGGCGGCCACATCGGTCGAGCACCTCCTCGCGCGGCCGAGCGTCGAGGGCGACGAGCCGGTCGCGCGCCTCGTCCACCGGGCGGCCTGGAGCCTCGGCGCCCGCCGCGCGCCGGACGCGCGCCGGTTCGACGCCTGGCTCCTCGCGGCGGCCGCGGGGGCGGTGCTCGTCGCGCTCGCGCTCCGCCTCCCCACCGGGATCGCCTCGTTCGCGGCCCTGGCCCTCGTCCTCGCCCCCCCCGCGGCGGATGCGGTCGCGTTCGCCAGCCTGCGCGGCCTCCTCGCGGGAACCCTCCTCGGAGCCCTCGCGTTGCTCCTCGCGGGTCGAAGCGCGTTGCTGCGTTTCGCCTCCCTCCCGCTCGCGGTCCTCGCGGCCTGCGCCCACCCGCTCCTCGCCGCCCTCGCACTCCCCCTCGCGCTCTTCCTCCGCTCCGGCGAGCGCCCGGTCTCCGCGGCCGTGGCGATCGGCTCCGGGCTCCTGCCGCTCCTCGCCGCGTACCTCGTGTTCCCCGCTGGAGCGAGCTCCCTCCCCGCGCTCGTCGCCCTCGCCCTGCTGGTGGTCCTCGGCGCGGCGCGCGCGCCGGGGTTCGCGAGCGCGGCCTCCGCGCGGATCGCCGCCGGACTCCTGTGGTGCCTCGCCTCAGCCGCGGCCGTTTTCGCGGCGCCGGCACCCTGGCGCGAGTTCGCCCCCGCCCTCTTCCTCGCCCTCCCCGGCCTCGCGCTGGTCCTCGCCGGACTCTGGTCGCTCCAGTCCGAGCGCACCCCCGGGCTCGCGCGCCTCGGTCCGCTCCTCGCGCTGGGGCTCCTGGCCTGGCTCGCGTGGATCGGGGAGGCGCGGCGACGCGTGCTCACGAACAACCACACCCTCGCGACCGCGGGGATCGCGGCCCGGCCGGAGAGCTCTGACGGCTGGGTCCTCCTCGGGTACGACGAGACCTACCACGGCCGGCTGACCCCGGCCCGGGACGCGTTCGAGCACGCGAATCGCATCGCGGAAAGCGCTCCGGCCTGGACCGGACTCGGCGTCCTTCTGCTCCGGATCCCGCGCCTCGACGAAGCCGAAACGAGATTCGCCCGCGCCCTCGAACTCGACCCTTCGAACGTCATCGCCCACCACCGCATCGGCGAGCTCTACCAGCGGCGCGGCGATCAGGTCTCGCTCACGAACGCGGTCGAGCACCTGCAGGCCGCCCTCGACGGAGCGCCTTTCTTCCTGCGGGCGCGCACGCGCCTCGCGGTCTGCCTCGCGCTCCTGCACCGCACCGACGAGGCGGACGAAGCCGTCGAACTCGCCCTCGCGATCGATCCGGCCGCGCGCGAGGCCTGGCTCGCGCGCGGCATGAGCGCGGAGATCCGCGGAGACCTTCAGGCCGCCCGCGCGGCCTATGGGCACGCGCTCGAACTCGAACCCGACTACGCCGAGGCCCTCGTCAGCACCGGACGCCTGGACCTCGATGCGGGGGAGCTCGACGCCGCCCTCGAGACCCTGGGGCGCGCGTACGAGCTGCATCCGCTGTACCCGGACGTGCTCTACCAATACGCGCGCGCACTCCACGCCACGGGTCGTTTCGCGGATGCCGAGTCGTTCTACCGGAAGACCCTCGAGGAGCGACCCGGACACATGCGGGCGACGGTCGAGCTCGGCGAAGTCCTGCTCGCCCAGGGCCGACTCGACGAGGCACGGGATCGGGCCAAGGACGCGCTCGGCACGAACCCGAACCACCCCGGCGCGCGCGAGCTCCTGGGCGACGTGGCCGTCGCGCGCGGGAACTGGGTCGGGGCGGCGGCGCAGTTCGGTGCGGGCTTCCAGGCCAACCCCGCGCGCGTGGACCTCGGGGTCCGGTGGATCCGGGTGCTCGCGGCGGCGCCGGACGAAGCGGCACGGGATGGGAAGCTCGCGCTCGCCGAGGCGAAGAGGCTCGTGAACCAGGGCTGGGGCGACGATCCCCGGGTACTCGCCGCGCTCGCGGCCGCCCAGGCGGAGACGGGCCGCTTTGCCGAAGCGCAGCGGACGATCGAGCGCGCGATCGAGCTCGTCGCTCCGAGCGACGGCGAGCTCGAGCGCGACCTTCGCTCGGAAGGATCGCGCTACGCGCGCGGCGAACCCCTGCGCCTCGGGGAGAGCGGATGAAGCCCCGGGAGCGCCTCGTCCTTCTCGTCCTGGTCCTCGCGGTCTTCGCGCTGCACGGGCGTGAGCTCGGTTTCGAGTTCCTCTCGTACGACGACGGTGACTACGTGGTGCACAACCCCTTCGTGCGCGACGGTCTATCCGTCCGGTCGATCGCCTGGGCCTTCGGCGCGTTCCACTCGGCGAACTGGCATCCGGTGACGTGGCTCTCGCACCAGCTCGATTGCTCGCTCTTCGGTCCAGATCCCGCCGGACACCACGCGGTGAACGTCGCCGTCGCGGCCCTCGCCACCGCGGTGCTGTACCGGTTCCTGCTGCGGAGCACGGGGCGGCTCCTGCCGAGCGCGTTCGTCGCGGCGGCCTGGGCCCTCCATCCCCTGCGCGTCTCTTCGATCGCCTGGGTGTCCGAACGCAAGGACTTGCTCGCGGCGCTCTTCCTGTTCCTGAGCCTGGAGCAGTGGGCGCGCTACGGGACCACCGGGGCTCGAAAGCGCTACGGGCTCGCGCTGGCCTTCTTCGCCCTCGGGCTCGCCTCGAAACCGAGCCTGATCCCGGTGCCCGTGCTGTTGCTCCTGATCGATGTCTGGCCCCTCGGGAGGACCCGCGGCCGCGAGCCCGTCCCGACGAAACGCCTCCTCCTCGAGAAGCTGCCTTTCCTCGCGCTCTCCCTCGCATCGATCGCGCTGACGCTCGGTGCCCAGAGCGCGGGCGGCACGGTCTCTTCCCTGGCCGAACTGCCGCTGGACGCCCGCATCGGCCAGGCTGTTCGTTCGATCGCTCTCTATCCCCTCCAGAGCCTCGCACCGTCGTCCCTGGCGTTCTTCCATCCCCACCCCGCGCTCGTGGATCCGGACTGGGCCCCCTTCGGCCCGGGCTTCTTCGGCGCCCTCGTGTTCCTGATCGCGGTCACCGCGATCGCGCTGCGCGCCCGTCGCGCCCGCCCGAGCCTGCTCGTCGGCTGGCTCGCCTACCTCGTGATGCTCGCCCCCGCGGTCGGGCTCGTACAGGTCGGAGAGCAGGCCTGGGCCGAGCGCTACGCTTCGCTCTCGACGCTGTGGCTGTTCGCGGGCGTCGCCTTCCTCGGGGTCCGCGCGCGAGTCCTCCCCTGGCTCGCGGGACTCCTGATCGTGTCGTGGGCCGCCCTCGCCTGGCGCGAGATCCCCAACTGGCGCGATTCGCGCGCCCTCGCACGTCGCGCCCTCGAGGTGACCGACCGCAACTACACCGCGGAGGCGATCCTCGCAAAGACCTTCTTCGAAGAGGGGCGCTACGACGACGCCCGCGTCCACTACGAGCGCGCGGTGGCGATTCGACCCAGGTTCTCGGAAGCGCTCTTCGGGCTGGGCCTGGTCGCGCAGAACGAGGGACGGCTCGCCGAAGCGATCCGTTTCTATCGCAGCGCGCTCGTCGCGCAGCCGGATCGCGCGGAAACGTGGCTGAACCTCGGCGCGGTCCTCGGAACCCGTGGGGACCTCTCCGAGGCCGTCGATGCATTCGGTCGCGCCCTCGCACTCGCCGACTCCGCCCCCGAGGCGGCGGCCGCGGCGCGCGGCAACCTCGAGGGGATGCGGGACCGACTTCGCGTCGCCCCCGCGGGCGATCCGGAGGCCCGTGCGCTGCTGCGACGGGTGGAAGCCGCCCTCGGGGCCCCCTGAACCGCTCCGATCCCCCGAGCCAGAATCCCTTTCCTTGGACCCTCCGCGACGGCTTTGCTGCAATCGATTGCGGCCCAACGACCGGCCGCGCCGATCGTACCCCCCGAGTTCACCCCGCCCGCCCGCATGATCCCCGACCCGCCCCGCGCGGGCGGCCGCTCGGTCGCCCTCTTCCTCCTCCTCGTCGCCCTGACCTTCGGTCTGTACGCGCGGACGGCTTCGTTCGAGTTCCAAAACTTCGACGACCCGTCCTATGTCTATGACAACCCGATCATCGAGCGCGGCCTCAGCTCGGAAGGGCTCGAGTATGCGCTGCGCGGAGGACACTCCTCGAACTGGCACCCGCTGACGACCCTCTCGCACGAACTCGACGTCTCGCTGTTCGGGCTCGACGCGGGGCGCCACCACCTGGTGAGCGCCGGATTGCACGCGCTCAACGCGGGGCTCTGCTTCCTCGTCCTTCTGGCCCTCTTCGGTCGCGTGGGCGTCGCGTTCCTCGTCGCCGCCCTGTTCGCGCTCCACCCGCTGCGGGTCGAGTCGGTGGCGTGGATCTCCGAGCGCAAGGACGTCCTGTCGGGCACGTTCTTCTTCCTGACGCTGCTCGCCTGGGCGCGCTATGGGAAGAGCCGGTCGTTGACCGCCTACGCCGCCGCGGTGTGCGCGTTCATCCTCGGCCTGACCGCGAAGCAGAGCCTCCTGCCGGTCCCGTTCCTGCTCCTCGTCCTCGACGTGTGGCCGCTGCGCCGGATCTCCGGCTGGGGCGCCGAGGGAGACGAGGTCGAGAGCGCGGCGGACGTGCACCGACCGCTCCCGATCTCCCTCGGTCGCGCGCTCCTCGAGAAGGTCCCCTTCCTCGCCTCGATGCTCGCGGCCGCGGTCCTGATGTGGGGTGCCCAGAGCGGCGCCGGAACGATCGGGCAGTTGAAGCTCGGGGTCCGCATCGCCAACGCGCTCGGGGCCCTCTTTGCGTACGTTCGCACCAGCCTCGTGCCCACCGGGCTCGCGGTCTTCTATCCGCATCCGCGCCTGGCCTTCCCGGAGGACGATGCGCGCCTCTGGATCCCGGCCGGAATCGGTGTCGTGCTGTTCCTCGCGATCAGCGCCGCGCTGTGGCACGGGCGACGGCGCGTGCCGGGAGCCCTGGTCGGCTGGCTGTGGTTCCTCGGGATGCTCGTCCCGGTCCTCGGACTCGTGCAGATCGGCTCCCAGTCCCACGCGGATCGTTACACCTACCTTCCCTCGATCGGTCTCTGGCTCGTGATCGTGCTCCCGCTCGCCGAGCTGGCCCGCACCCGCTCCGGGCTCCTGCGTCCGCTCGCCGTCCTCGCCGCGGCGGCCGTGCTCGCCTGCGCCGCCCTGACCTTCAGGCAGCTCGACGCGTGGAAGGATTCTCGTTCCCTGAACGAACACGCCCTCGCGGTGACCGAACGCAACTTCGTCGCGCACAACGATCTCGGACTCGTCTATCTCCAGGAGGACCTCGACCCGATCCGCGCCGAGGAGGAGTTCCGCGCGGCCGTCGACATCTTTCCGAACTACGGCATCGCGCTCTTCAACCTCGCGACGGCCTTCGGCAACCAGAACCGCGCGGAGGAGGCGAAGGCGACCCTGCGCCATCTGCTGGAGCTCGAGCCCCGCAATGCCCACGCGATCGCGCGGCTCGCGAAGCTGGAAGCGAGCAGCGGCGACACCGCCGCCGCGATCGATGGACTGAAACGCGCGACGCGGCTCGACCCGAGCGACCTCGGCGCCTGGCTCGAACTCGGCAAGCTCTACCTCGAGAACGGAGAGCCGACCTACGCCGAGGAGTGCGGTGCCCGTGCGGTGGAGCTCGGGCCCTCGGAGGTGCGCGCGCACCTCTTGTGGGCGCGCGCCGCACAGGCCCTGCGCTACCCCGCCCAGGCGGCCACGCGCTTCAAGGAGGCGGTGGACGTCGCCCCCGAGGACTGCGATGCGCGCGTGGAATTCGCGCGCCAGCTCGCCGACATGGGCCGGCTCGATGAGGCGCGGGAGCAGGTGGAGCGGACCCTCGAGCTCGATCCGACGCGCACCGACGCCCTCGTGATCCTCGCGAAGATCCTCCTGTACAACGGGGACGAGGAAGGGGCCCGGGCCCGGCTCGACGATGCCATCGCCCTCGAACCCGACTCCCTCGAGGCGAACGACCTCCTCGGAAGCCTGCTCCGGGGCGCGGGCGACCTCGAAGGCGCGGAAGCCGCCTACCTGCGCGCCCTCGCCGAGGCCCCCGACTACGACCCGGCCCTCTACAACCTGGGGGCCCTCTACCAGAGCCAGGGCCGAGACGTCGAGGCCGTCCAGC
>DRLC01000237.1 GCA_011053145.1 Planctomycetota bacterium
GACCGACCGCGTTAGCGCGATCGACGCATCGGCGAGGGGTGCGGCTCCCGCGATCGGCGCCCCGTCGAGGAGAGCCACATCCTCCCCGAGCGGCCCGGCACCGAACACGGGCGCGAATGCGAAGCCGAACAGGAGCGCGAGGACGAAGGCGACCAGCGCGTACTTGGGGCGAATGCGCACGGGACTTGGGTCAGTCCGCGTTCTCCCGCGGAGCGGGCTGGGATCCGCCCGAGCCCTCGGCGGTGACGCTGTCCCACGCATCGAGCAGCCAGGCGGGAAGCTGCTCCCAGCGTTCCACGACGCAGCGCGCCGGCGCATAGGCCACCTCGGGATCGAGGACGGTGCGCACGACGAGTCGGTCTCCTTGCACCTGCACCGGAGCGACGAGGTCGGGCGAAGCGGTCAGGTCCTCGCGGCCGGTGAGGTGCACCGGAACGAAGTACCCGCGGCCGGTTCCGTGGATCTGGCGCACCGCGAGCCCCCGCCGCAGGGACCACGAGACCGCACCGGCCACCGCGGCGAAGCGGGCCGCGGAGGGCGCCGTCTCGAGCCCCGGAAGGTGGATGCGCCGCTCCTCCGAAGCGAGGTCGCAGGCGACGACCACCTCGGCACAGGGGTCGAGCTCCGGCCAGGGGCCGAGGTCGGGAGGTGCGGGCAATTCGGGGGAGCTCGGCCGCTCTCCGACCCAGTTCATGACCCACGGGTTTTCCTCGGGGGAGGAGTTGCGCACCAGCCCGAGGTAGAGCGGTGTGCCGTCGGTCGTCGCGAGCCGCCCCGCGCAGAGCACGATCTGGTCCCCGTTCCAGACGATGCGACCTTGCTCGATCGCGAGGCGCACGTGCACCGCGAGGTACTTGAAGAGGACGAAATGGTTCGCGCCCCATTCCTCCTCGGCGGCGCGCTCCTCGAGGTGGCCGATCCTCCCGGGGGGCACGTAGCAGAATTGGAACAGGGATTGGATCGAGAACAGCTCGTCTCCGAAATCCGCGAGGAGTTCCTCTCGGGAGGGATGGGGGGCGCTCTTGCCAAGTTCCATCGTCATGACAGGTTCCAACAGGCTAAGGGTGAAGTAGGGCCCGGCGCGGAACCGGGTAGATCGCGCGGAGTATACCGCTCGCCGATCCGAAACCCCCGGGGCTTGCATCCGCGACCCGCCGCCGGGAACATCCGGCGATGATCGATGTGTTTCGACCGCTGTTGGAGGCCGCCCGCGGCCTGGACCTGTCCGATGCCGAGGGCTCCGAGGCGCTCCTCGGGGAGCGCTTCGATCCCGAAGGCGAAGCGGGCCAGGCCCTGCGCGCACGGCTCCTCGAACTCCTCGAAGCCGGCGAGATCGCGAACCGGGGCGAAGCACCGCTCCGCTGGGGCCGCGCCCTGAAGCCGAGTCCGGAGAGCGACGGATTCTCGGTGGACGTGGTCGACATGGCGGCCGCGGGCCCCGAGCACCGCCATCCGCGCGGCGAGATCGACTACTGCATCGCGCTCGAGGGCGAGCCCACCTTCGATGGGCGCCCACCGGGCTGGGTCGTGCTCCCCGAAGGCTCCGTCCACACCCCCACCGTGGCGGGAGGCAGGATGCTGATCGTGTACCTACTCCCGGGTGGAGAGATCGAGTTTCTGGGATAGAAGCCGTCTCGGCGGTGTTCTTGGGGGTCATCCGGTCACACCGAACCACACCGTTCGAAAAGGGGCTTGACTCAGAGCCCTGTTCGGGACGACAGTGCTCCCCGACCTCCCGATGCACCACCGACCGCCGACCCCCGACGCGCCCTCGCGCGGGAGCTTCCTCACCGGACTCCTCGTGATCGCGGCGTTGCTCCTGACCCAGACGATGGGAACGGCCCTGGGATTCGCAGGAGTCCCGTCGGCCGCGGGAACCTCCCCGGAGGTTGGCAGGAGCATCGCGATGGAAATGTCCGGGGATTGCTGCTGTAGCTCGGTTCCCGCACACGCCGTCCCGGCCGAGGTGGAAACCAGCTCGTGCTGCGAGACGGACCTTCCGGCCGCAGCGCCGGCCATCCTGCCCAGCGCCGGGTGCACCTGCCGCGCACACCCGCGCGGTGAGGAGAAGCCCGCGGGCCCGGTGTTCGCTCCGACCGGTTCGGAGCACGATCCGAGGCTCGTCCTCGCACGGACCCAGGAGTACGTGGCCTCCACGCCCGCACCCCACTTCGAGCTTGGTGTCCGTCGTCCGGCTCCAGACCCCGCGATCCGCACCGGACCCTGCGCCGATCGATCGCCCGCCCGGGTGTCCCCGATGGGCACGCCCGTGTCGAGGGTGAGCACGCTGCTCGCCTTGCTCGCGACCGCGCTCCTCTAAGGACCGAGCATCGCGCGGATCGGCCCCTTGCCGCCGCGCCCCGACGCACCCCACTCCCGGTCCAGACCCACTGGACCCGACCGGACGAGATGCGTCGGCGCCGGCCCACGTCCATCGTGGGCCCTCTCGGATCCCGAGCCGTCCATCGCCCCAGGCTCGACCCCGTCGCCTCTCCGGGCGAGCACTCTCCAGGTGCCTCCGCCCGACTCGACCCGACTTTCGAACATGGCATCCTCACGACCCCACGGCGCGGCAGCGCTCGCGCCCCTCCTCCTGCTCCTCGTTTCCTCCTGCACGAGCGGCCGGCGCGAACCGGACGACGAGCCCATCGAATGGGCCGACTGGACCTTCCCGAGGGAACCCGCGGGCTCTCCCTTCGGAGCCCCTGCGAGCGAACCCGACGAAGCAGAAGCTCTCCCCGACCTGACCGCGGAGGGTGCGGGAATCGACGAGCTCCTGCGCTACGCGCGACGCAACAATCCGGGGCTCGCCGCCGCGTTCGAGCGCTGGCGCGCCGCGGCGGAGGTCTCCGGGCGAGTCACCGCTCTCCCCGATCCCGCGTTCCGTTTCACCGGATACCTGGAAGAGGTCGAGACGCGCATCGGTCCGATGCAGGCGCGTGTCGGGTTCTCCCAGGCCCTGCCCTGGTTCGGCACCCTCTCGGCCGCCGGACGCATGGCCGACCGCCAAGCCGCCGCGGCCCTCGCTCTCCTCGAAGCGGAGCGCTGGAAGCTCGAGGAGCGGGTACGCAAGGCCTGGTACGAGATGGCCTGGCTCGAGGAGGCGATCGCGGTCGCCGAGGGGCACCGCGAACTGTTGACCTACTGGGAGAGCGTCGCCCGCTCGCGGATGGAGGTCGGCCTCGGGAGCCACGCCGACGTGCTGCGTGCCCAGGTCGAGCTCGGCAAGATCCAGGACCGGGTCGAATCCCTGACCGATCTGCGCCGACCCCTCGCGGCGAAACTGAACGCCGCACTCGGCCGTCCCAGCGAGGCTCCCCTCCCCCCCCCGGACCGCGCGCTCCCCACCCCCCCGGCAATCGATGAACAGGCGCTCCTCGCACACCTCACCGAAACCAGCCCGGAACTCCTCGCGCTGACCGAACGCGTCCACGCGGCGGAAGAGGGCATCGTTCTCGCGGAAAAGTCGTTCTATCCGAACTTCACCGTTGGCGCCGACTACACGTTCGTCGGCTCCGCAGCGAACCCGGGGACGAAGGGGTCCGGCGATGATGCCTTCGCCGTGACGATCGGGTTGACCCTCCCGATCCAGCGCGGCGCGAAGCGATCTCGACTGCGCGAGACCGAGGCCGCCCTGCGCGCCGCCAGGCACGCGGTCGACGAAGCCGCGAACCGGCTGGCGTCCGCCCTCGAGGAGAGCCTCTACCACCTGCGCGACGGTGATCGGCGCGCGGAGCTCTACCGCGGTGGACTGATCCCGAAAGGCGAGGAGTCGCTCCAGTCCCTCGACACGGGCTACCAGAGCGGGGACGAGGACTTCGGCGACCTGATCGACGCCCAGCGCGTCCTGCTCGAGTTCCAGCTCCAGGCCGTGCGCGCGGAAGCGGACCGCGCCGAAGCCCTGGCCGAGACCGAGCGTCTCACCGGCCTCCGCCTGCACGAGGACCACTGACATGACCCGAACCGACCGAATTCCGATGCGCACCACCTCTCGAATCACACTCCTGCTCCTCCTCATCGCCGGCTTCGCCCTCGGGCGCTGGGCCTTCCCGGCGGGCGGCAAGGCCCCCGCGGCTTCGGGTGAGTCGGCCGCGGCCGCCCCGGCAGTCGAGGAGATCTGGACCTGCGCGATGCACCCGCAGGTGCGGCTCCCCGAACCCGGGCAGTGCCCGATTTGCGGCATGGACCTGATTCCCGCAGACGCGGGAGGCGGCTCGTCCCTCGGACCGCGCGACCTGCGCATGAGCCCGGACGCAGTCGCCCTGGCGGACATCCAGACGGCGAAGGTCGTGCGCCGCACGGTCGCGCACGACGTTCCGATGGTCGGGAAGGTGGCCTATGACGAGACGCGGGTATCGACGATCACGACCTGGGTGCCGGGACGCCTCGAGAAACTCTTCGTCGACTACACCGGGGTCCCCGTGCGCAAGGGCGAGCACCTCGTGGAGATCTACAGCCCAACGCTCTTCAGCGCGCAACAGGAACTCCTGCAGGCGATCGTGGCCGAGAAGCGCATCGGCAGGAGTTCCCTCGACATCCTGCACACCGCGTCGACCGCCACGGTGACCTCGACCCGGGAGAAGCTGCGTCTGTACGGGATGACGGATGCACAGATCGAGGAACTCGTCGCCCGCGGGACCCCCGATGAACGTGTAACGATCTATGCACCGACCGGCGGAATCGTGATCCACAAGAAAGCCCTCGAGGGGATGTACGTCGACGAGGGATCGGAGGTCTATACGATCGCCGACCTCTCCAAGGTCTGGGTGTTCCTGGACGCCTACGAGTCCGACCTGGTCTGGTTGCGCTACGGGCAAGACGTGCGCTTCACGGTCGAGGCCTATCCCGGCCGTACCCTGCATGGGCGTGTGGCCTTCATCGACCCATCCCTCGACGACCGCACGCGCACCGTCAAGGTCCGCCTCAACGTGGAGAACGAGGACGGACTCCTGAAGCCCGGAATGTTCGTCTCCGCGGTTGCCGAAGCGAGACTCTCGGACGCGGGGAAGGTGGTCGACACGAACCTCGCCGGCAAATGGATGTGCCCGATGCACCCCGAGGTGATCGGGGACGGCCCGGAATCCTGTCCGGAGTGCGGCATGGAGCTCAAGCCGGTGGAAGAACTCGGCTTCATCACCGAACCGGACGGTGATCCGGTCCTCGTGATCCCGGCCACCGCTCCGCTCCTGACCGGCAAGCGCGCCGTCGTCTACGTGAAGCTCCCGGATCGTGAGGAGCCGACCTTCCAGGGACGCGTCGTGACGCTCGGGCCCCGAGCCGGTGACTGGTACGTCGTGGAAGACGGTCTGGAAGAAGGTGAGACGGTCGTC
>DRLC01000238.1 GCA_011053145.1 Planctomycetota bacterium
GCTCTACGACCTCGGAGAGGAGTCTGCCCGCCCGCGCCGTCGACGTGGGGGTCGCGAGGTTGAAGTGCAGCAGCACGGCGAGCGTAGGGAGGAATGCATCCGCCCCCTCGAGGGTCAAGAGCGCGGACGCCGCCTTCTGGTCCCTCTCGTTCCCCTGGAGGAAGAGATCGAGCAGCCGAAGCCCTTCCTTGCCCTCCGCGGCGGCAGAGAAGTGCTCCACCAGGTCCGAGAATGACCCCCCCAGCTTCGCTCGATGCTCGGCCCGCCATTCGATCTCCCCCTGGGAGAGCGGAAGCACGTCCGTCGGGGTCGGTGCGAAATCGATCCAGGACTCGAAGGGGTCACCCTTGTAGTGGGTCCGAACGAACGATTCATCCTCCGTTCCGTCCGGGAGGTAGAAGTGCCACCGTCCCCTCCGGACCCCGGCCTCGAACTGCCCGGTGAGCATCGTCGTGCCGTTCGGCCAGTCGAAGCGCCAAGCACCCTCGAAGAGCCCGTCCACCAGGGTTCCGGTCGCGTGGATCCCGCTCGCCGTCGAGGTGGCGTCCACCGGCACCCGGCGGCCGGAACGCTCGGAAATCGGCTCTCCGTCCGGCGTGAAGTACTTCCATGGGCCGACGCGTCGGTTCCCGTCGTAGCGTCCCTCCACACGCTTCTCTCCGGTAGGCCAGTAGAAGACCCAAACTCCGTTTCGCTTCCCCCCCTTGAAATGCCCCCGGGCGAGGGGGAGACGGTCGGGACCCCGCCAGGTCCAGGCCTTGCTCGGCAGACCGTCCTCGAAGGTCCCACTCACCCGAAGGTTCCCGTCCGCGTCGAAGCGGCGGTACATCCCGCCGACAACCCACGGACCGCCTTCCGATCGAACGAGCCCGTGTTCGACCCACCCTCCGTCCTCCAGTTCCTCGCGAAATACGTCCCCGGGCTCCTGGGCACCGAGTTGGGACGCCCCGCTCCACCAGACGGACGATGAGGCCACGAACGCCGCCACGAGCAGCGCCCGGACCAAGGACGGCTTGGACGGTTTCGATCGAAGACGAACGGCTCCGGACTCCTTCCGGCCCACAGGACAGCAAGACCACATCGACAAGGCAACCTCCCTTTGGTTCTACGCGACGCGCGGACGGCGCGCCCCTACGCGCAAGATCGAACGGCCATCGACTCATGTGCCAAGATTCTCGGAGAGAGTTCGGGGAGAGTGCGGGGTCCAAGGAGACCGCCCCGAATCCCTACGATCCCGCGAACGCCCAGCCGGGGACCGGGCGGCACGCGCTCCCGTGGCCGGGGGCGATGGATCCTCCACGGAACGGATGGACGACCCGGAAGATCCCCGGGGCGACCGACTCCGACCCGGCCAGGTGGGGCGCGCGGTGGCAGGCCATCGTCGAGCGAGCTTCGATTTCAATCCGGTCGAGCAGGGCCGGGCCGCGGACCAAGGGGGACCTCTTGCTCTCGATCAAGTCCGGAACGAGAACTGCGGAAGGAAGCTCGTTTTCGGGTCCCGGGAATCCCGAGCGCGGTCAGAGTTGGGTCGGAGGGCCTTCCTTGCCCATGTTCGACCCTCCGGGGGACGAGAGTGGAAGGGCTGCCGGAGGTGACCGGGGCCTCGCTCCTCCCCCGCTCGCGACACACCTCGACCACCAGCGCCATGTCCCTTCGAGTGATCGCCCCCCTGCTCCTCTCCCTGCTCTTCGCGACCCCGTCAGCGGCCCAAAGGACGCACCCGGTCTCCCCCGGAACGACCCGGGGCTCGGGTTCCCTGGTCGTGCGTCCGGTCGTCGCGGCGAATCCCGGCTCGCTGGACTTCGGAACGGTCCCACCGGGAACGACGCAGCAGCTCCCACTCGCGCTGATGAACACCGGGAAGGTCGCCGGGTGGGTGCAGAGTCTCCAGTTGCGTCTCGATGGAGCGGGAAACGGACAGGCGTGGGAGGTGGACTTCGACGGAACGATCCTGAAGGGGCAGGCGAGCACCACGGTGCCCGTGTACGTCCAGCGCAAGGTCGCCCCCGGTGCCTCCATCCCGATCACGGTCACCTTCGCCCCGACGCCCCCGCAGTACGACGCGCTCGTGCTGCGCCTCGTCGGGAACTTCCACGGAGGTGGGACCACGGAACGAATCGATGTTCCTCTGACCGGGCTCGGGGGCTCCTCCGGCGCCTCGTTCCTGCACGCCGACATCGACGCGCCGCCCTATGCCGTGGACTACGATGCGGACGGGAGCGAGTCGGTCTTCATCGAGGGAGAGGACTCCCACACGAATCAGCCGGGCCACTCGATCGCCGCCTACGAATGGTCCGAGAACGGCTCGGTCTTCTCGACGGCCGTGAACATCACGCCGACGCTCGCGCTGGGAACACATACGATCACGCTCACCGTTTACGACGACAACACGCCCCCGAATAGCGCCCAGGTGAGCCACGACATCTCGATCGTGGTCGCCACGGCGGTGCCGGGAGTTCTCGCGCGCTACTACGATGCCGGCACCGCGCCGGCCAGCTCCCTGCTCGATGCGATCCCAGCGAAGGCGGACTTCGGCGAAATCCTGTCCACGACCCAGATCGGCCCCGGGAATACGGTCGGATCCTCGGGACTGGTGCAGAACACGATGGTGCGCCTGACCGCGATCCTCGAGGTGCAGAGCGCGGGCACCTACGACCTGCTCGCCACCGGCGGGACCGACCGCCGGCTGGACTGGAACGGGGCGCCCTACGCCGGCCCGCTCACGCTGGCGCCGGGGTCCTACCCGTTCGAGGCCCGATTCGCGATCTCCGATGCGGCCACCGACCTTCCTGTCTCGGTGACTCTCAGCACCGGAGGCGGCCCCGCGGGCACACCGGACGCGAGCCTCCTCACGCACGACGAAACGGCTCTGGAACCGATCCTGAACTCGATGCCGACCGTGGGCACGGACGCGGGCGGAAACCTGATCACGATCCTCGGACTCGGCTTCTTCCCGGACACCGGGGTGCAGGTCCACTGGGGGGCCACGACCTTCACCGAGAGCGACTTCAGCGAACTCACGCCCGACCAGATCTCGTTCACGTCGCCCCCGGGCTCGGGTTCGATCTCCGTGACCGTCGAGACGCCGAACGGCACGACCAAACCGACGACGTTCCAATACAGCCCTTCGGGTCCCGTTCCGATCGACTTCGACCTCGCCTTGACGCCCCCGGTGACGCACCCGACCGCGGCCGTGTTCGGTCCCGACCGCCGACTCTACGTGATCACCGTGGAGGGCGAGCTGCACGCGTTCACGTTCGATGACTCCTATTCCGCCGTCACATCGGAAGTGGTCTATCCCGGCGTCTCCGGGCTCTCGAACGCGAACGCCCTCGGGATCACCGTCAATCCCTTCGACCCGCCGAGTCCGGTGCGGCTGTACGTCGGACACGGACAGCACTTCGTGAATGGGGGCGGCCCCTTCACGGGCCCATCGCCGTACACCGGGCAGGTCTCGGTCCTCGAGGGTCCCACCTTCGCGACGCCGGTCCCGCTCATCACCGGATTGCCGACCTCCAACCACGACCATGCGGTCAACGGACTCCAGTTCGACAACAACGGAGATCTCTTCATCGCCGTCGGAAGCAACACGAACGCCGGCGTACGCGCGCCGGGATCGGGCAACCTGCCCGAGTCGCCGCTGAGCGCGGCGATCCTGAAGGCCTTCACGTCGAAGCCGGGATTCAACGGCACGATCACGTACTCGAACTCGAGCACCGGCCAGCCGAGCGACGACCAGGTGGAAGGCGAGGAGGTCGACGTCGACCCCGGGGTCGACGTCGTCGTGCATGCGCCCGGCCACCGCAACCCGTACGGTCTTCTCTACACGACCCAGAAACGGCTCTACGCGACCGACAACGGCCCGAATATCGGCTTCGGAGCGGCCTCGACCGGGCCCCAGACCGAACTCCCCGATCCGTTCGACACGGACGAGCTGAACTTCGTCGAGTACGACGTCTACGCCGGACACCCGAACCGCAGCCGCGCACGCTGGGATCCGCGCCAGTACATCTACCGAGGCTCGCTGACGAATCCCGTCGCAACGATTCCCGGCGAGTTCCGTCAGATGGCGGCCTGGCTCCCACCCTCGAGCGACGGGCTCGACGAGTATCGCGCGAACACGTTCCAGGGACAGATCCGGGGCTGGTTGATCGTCCAGGAATACCTCGACGACCTGCGGCGCGTCGCCATGACGAGCGACGGACGCGCGGGATGGTCGCAGGCGGTCATCTCCCCCGCCACCGGCGGTCTGTCCGTCGTGTGCCTTCCCGGAGGTGCCCTGTGCTCGATCGACTACAACGGCGGACGCCTCGTGGTCCTCACGCCCAACGATGCGTCGGCCGTGGGCCTCGTCGCCCAGGACATCTTCCCCTGGCGCGCGCCGGCCACCGGGGGTGTGCCCTTCACGATCGGGGGAATCGGATTCGGCGGGCTCGGAAACACGAGCGTCACGATCGGGGGACTTCCCGCAACTCTTTCGCGCGTGAGCCCGACGCGCATCGAGGGAATCCTGCCGGCGAACCCCTCCCCGACGAAGGCCCTCGTGGACGTCGTCGTCACGGTCGGACAGGACACGAGCGTCCTGCCCGCGGCCTTCCGCTTCCTCGGTCCGATCGGCACGGAGACCGGCGATTGGGAGTCGCTCCCCGCGTTGCCGACCGCGCTCGGAGAGGTCGCGGCGGGCGAGATCGATGGTGTCCTGTATGTGATCGGCGCGCCCGCGGTGTCGACCTATCGTTACGACCTCCTGAACAAGGTGTGGATGGGCGCGGGCTCCCCACGCCCCTACCCTGGCGACCACCACTCCGCCGAGGTCGTGGGAGGACGTCTCTACCTCATCGGTGGACTCGGCGCCGGCTCGGAGGGGAAGGTCCAGATCTACGACCCGACGAACGACACCTGGAGCACGGGCGCCCCGATGCCCTGGGCGGGTGGTTCGGTGAACACCTGCGTGATCGGCGGGAAGATCTACGCCGCAGGCGGCATCGTCGGCTCGAACACGGTGCCCGATGCCGCGGTCTACGATCCGGTCCTCGACACCTGGACGGCGCTCGCCCCGATGCCCGACGGTCGTAACCACGCCGCCGCGGGCACCGACGGAACGGCCTTCTGGATCTTCGGCGGGCGCGAAGGGGGAAACGTCGTCACCAACGGCTTGGACCAGACCTTCCGCTTCGACCCGACGAGCGGCACCTGGCAATCGAGTGACGACCCCGGCTCCTCGCTCCAGCCCCTTCCGCAGGCACGCGGTGGCATGGGCAAGGCCGTTTTCTACCGGGGTGAGTTCTACGTGTTCGGCGGAGAGACGTGGAACGGACCGGGCGCGACGCAGAACGGCGTCTATGACCGCGTGGATGTCTACGACCCGAAGGCGAACACCTGGCGCCTCGACGAACCGATGCCGAACCCGAGACATGGAATCTTCCCGGTCCTCTTCGAGAGCCGGATGTTCCTCCCCGGCGGCGGCTCCAACTCCGGCTCCTCCCAAAGCACGATTCTCGACGCGTTCTCTCGGCAGTGAGAGGCGTTCCGGGCGTGGGCCGGGGTGCTGCCGGGTCGGTCGAATCTGGAGGGAATGGTTCCGAGTCCGTACA
>DRLC01000239.1 GCA_011053145.1 Planctomycetota bacterium
AACGCCCGCCGCCTGCCACATCGGGAGCGTGGAGCCTTTGGGTCCTCGTCCACTGATCTCCTTCGCGGCGGAAGATGAAAACGGCTCCACCCCCCGGTTCGGTCCTCCATACTCCGGGAGCACCCACCACCAGGGTGTCCCCCGAGAGGGCGACACTCCATCCGAAGAGCTCCCTCCCGCCCGGTCGGGGCACGGAGAGGGTCTCCGTCCGGGACCAGGGCGAGGGGCTCCCTTGGCCCGCGGAGCTGGAAGGAAGGAGGGCGAGGAGGAGCAGGGTCGCGGCGGGTACGAGCTTCATCACGTGGGATCTCCGAGCAACGGGGACGACGAGACGGGATCTCGATCCTACATGAGGGGTCGAAATTCGGGGGTCGTTTTGCCGCGGAGCCTATTCGCCGATCAGGTTGAGGAAGACCTGGGCGGTTCCGGGGAGCGGGATCGTCCCGTCGCCGAATTCGACGGCGGCGACGTCCGGCTCGCCGTCCAGATCGAAATCGCCGATGGTCAGGCCGGACAGGCTGGATGTGGCCTGGGCCGCGACGAAGCGCGCTGTGTCGAAGGTGCCGTCGCCATGGCCGAGGTGGTAGACGAGCGTGCCCCCCGAGTCCGGCAGGCCCGTGTCCTGGTTCACGGCGACGAGGTCGAGGTTTCCATCGTCATCGAGGTCCGCGGCGTGCACCGAGTTCGGCCAGTCCCCGCTCGCGAGGAAGACGGGAGCCGCAAAGGTGCGAGCCCCGGTACCGAGGACGACCGCGATCTGACTCGCGGAGGGGACCGCGGCGATGAGGTCGGGGAGGCCGTCGCCATCCAGGTCCCCCGTCTCGATCGAATCCGGTGCCGCACCGATGGCGATGGACATCGGAGCGGAAAAGTCGCCGCCGCCGAGTCCCCAGTGGACGACGAGCGACGCCGAGCCGGCCGCGGAGACGAGGATGTCCTGGTGCCCGTCCTGGTCGAGATCACGGATCCGGATCGCGCTCGGTGCGGCGCCGGTCGGGAAGGTCGACGGCGCGGCGAATGCCCCGCCGCCGAGGCCGCGCAGCAGGGCGACCTGGTCCGCCGTGTCGAGTGTCGCCGCCATGTCCACGATCCCGTCGCCGTTCAGGTCTCCGGCGGCGACCGAGGAAGCGTCGAACGCGAAGGTGTGGACGACGGGAGCCTGGAAGCCGCCGAGGCCGTCGCCGGGCAGGACCACGACGCCGAGCCGGTAGGCGAGTGCGAGGTCGTCGATTCCATCCCCGTCGACGTCCGCGACTTCGAGGGAGTGCATCTCCTCCCCGCCGACGAAATCGGCTCCGGCGCTGAAGCCGCCCTCTCCGTCCCCGAGATAGGTGGACACCGTGGTCGAGGCGACGTCCGGCAGCACGAGGTCGGGCGCGCCGTCCAGGTTGAGGTCCACCGCAGCGGTGGCGAACGGGAAGATCTGGGTCGGTAGCAGGTCCACGTCCGCGAGCTCGGTCCCGCCCAGCCCGCGGTAGAAGGCGACGAAGGGCGTGTCGCGGTGGCCGGCGAGGACGTCGAGTCGGCCGTCCGCGTCGAGGTCCGCGACGACGGGGTCGGCGGCCGTCGGGTTCAGGGATCGCAGGACGGGCGGAGCAAAGCTCCCGTCGCCGTTTCCGAGGGCGATCCACCAGCGGTCCCGAAGGGTCAGGTAGGACACGTCGAGCTGGCCGTCTCCGTCGAGGTCGGCGAGCTGCAAGGCGCTCACCTCGAAGGGGGCGTCGGTCGTGAACTCCGGCCCGAGGGTGAACGTTCCGTCACCGACACCGAGGAGGGTCTTCACACGGGCCTGGGTCGCTCCCACCGGGAGGTCGTTGACGACCACGTCCGGGAGCCCGTCGCCGTTCAGGTCGCCCGACGCGATCGGGTTCTGGATCGTGCTGAGGGTCGTCCCCAAGCTGCTTCCGAAGTTACCGTTTGGCCCGCCCAGGACGGCGTACACGTTTTGGTAGCCCGTCACCGCGAAGTCCATGAACCCGTCCTGGTTCCAATCGGCGAGAGTGAGCTCGCTCTTGGATCCGCAGGGGATGAACTGGACCGTCTGGAAGATCCCCATGGCCCAGTTCGAGTACACCAAGACTTGTGCGGAGCCCCCGATCACGACGAGGAGGTCCTGCTTGCCGTCGCCGTCGATGTCGGTCGCCGCCATCCTCTTCGGCAGGCTGCCGTAGGGAAGCGTCTTCTCGACGCCCAGGGTTCCGTCCCCGAGCCCGAGGAATGCCCGCACGCCACCCGAGGCTCCGCTGACCCCGATCGCGACATCCGGGAAGCCGTTCCCGTTGAAGTCGGCGATGATGCTCGACTCGATCGTGCCGCCCGTCGACCCGGTGTAGGTCACGTCGAACCCTCCGTCGCCTCGGCCGAGCGCGACGCTGTAGGTCCCCAGGGCTCGGTTCCCGGTGATGATATCGAGGATCCCGTCCTGATCGAGGTCGCCTGTGGCGAGCGTCGTGACCTCGTCTTGCTGGGGAGATGCGAGTCCCGGGAGGGCGCGCGTCCCCACGACCCCCAGTGCGAGATGCAGGCCGTTCGTGAACAGCAGACCGTTGGGATCGAAGATCGCGGCCTGGGCGGCTCCGGTCGCTCCACACAGGGCCGGATCGATCGCGGCCATCTGGCGCAGGCCGAGCGCGCTCCCGCTCGCGTCGAGCGTGAACGGCGTGTTGAAGGAGGGGGACGCCGGGAAGATCGTCACGCCGAATTGGGGCAGGAACGTCGGCACTTCGTTCAGGCCCAGGAGGAGCACGCCACTCGCGCCGGCGGGCCCGCCGCTCACGCCGAACGAGAAGGGGCGTCCGAGGATCGGGGCGCCGTCCGGTGTGCGAAGCCGTGGACCGGGGAGCCCAGCGTCGAGGTGCTTGGCGAGCGTCTCGACCTGGCAGGATCCCTGCGACGATGCAGGGGGGGCCCAGGGGCCGAGGGCGAAGATTGCGACAAGGGAATTGGGAAGAGCGAATGCGCGAACGAGCGATTTCATCGAGTCTCTCCTGCCCGTGGAAGGGTCTGGGTGGGACTTGATGATAAGGGCATCTTCGAAGCCTGGGAAGGTGAGCACGCTCGGGTTCCGGGCAGGTACACTGCGAATTCGTGCCATGGACAGATCCCTTCTCGCCCCTGGGCTTCTCCTCGCCCTTCTCGCACTGTCTTCGCCTGCCCGCGCTCAGCGCCCTGGGGCGCCCGGCCGCCCTGCGGTGGCCTTGGGTGGGGGACCGGCGATCGAGGTTCCCCGCCGTCCCTTCCCGCAGCACAATATCTACCCAGGGGTCCGCGTCGTTCCCGACCACCTCGGTCGGGCGGAGCGGGACGCCGCGGTCGTCACGCTCTTTCGAGCCTGGAAGCGCCGCTACCTCGTCTCCGCCGGGGTCGATCCAAATGGAGAGCCGCGTTACCGCGTTCGCGCCGGCAGAGCGCTCGCCGATCCGACGGTTTCGGAGGGCCAGGGTTACGGAATGGTCTTATGCGCTTTCCTCGCTGGCGCGGAACCCGGAGCGCGGCGGCTGTTCGACGGGCTTCTCGAGTTCGCGCTCGATCATCCGAGTACCGTCGATGGGCGCCTGATGGATTGGTTCGTGAATGCGGACGAAAGCCCCGACACGAACGGAGACGATTCGGCGTTCGATGGGGATGCGGACATCGCCTATGCGCTGCTCCTCGCGGAAGTGCAGTGGGGGAATGGTGGACGATTCGACTATGGCTTGCTCGCCAGGGATCGCCTCGAGGGGCTCCTCGCTTCGGCCGTTGGGCCCACCTCGCACCTTCCCCTTCTCGGGGACTGGGTCGATCCCCTCGGCGTGCCGTATTCGCAGTGGACGCCCCGCACGTCCGACCTCATGCCCGGGCACTTTCGGGCGTTCGAGGCGGCGCTCGGGGACGGGCGCTGGCGTGACGTGCGCCTCGCCTCCCAGTCCCTCGTCGATGCGGTGCAGGCCAGTCACAGTCCGGCCACGGGGTTGCTTCCCGATTTCCTCGTCCCCACCAGTGGCTCCGGGCTTCCGCTGAAGCCCGCGGGCGCCGGGTTTCTCGAGGGACCCTTCGACGGCGATGACTACTACAACGCGTGCCGCGATCCCTGGCGCATCGGAGTCGACGCGCTGCTGAGCGCCGACCCGGTCTCGGTCGCCCAGGCACGCGCGATCGGAACATGGATCCGCTCCAAGAGCGGCGGCGATCCCTTCGCAATCGCCGCGGGCTATCACCTCTGGGGCGGCGCGCTTCCCGGGTCGAACTACTTCACGAACGCTTTCGCGGCGCCCTTCGCGGTCGCGACGATGCTCGATCCCGGTGCCCAGGACTTCGTGAACGCGCTCTTCGATGAGGCTGCCGCGAGCGATGAGGACTACTACGAGGATTCGCTCGCGCTGCTCAGCCTGATCGTTCTCACGGAGAACTGGTGGAGTCCCTGAGGGGGAGGCGCAGGGAGCACCTCAGGACTCGGTGAGGTGGCACGCGCATTCGTGCTCGCCTCCAAGGAGGGCCGGCGCTTCGCTCTCGCAGCGCCTGCCCTCGACGCGGTCGCGTTCCGGGCAGCGCGGATGGAACGTGCAGCCGCTCGGCGGATCGAGGGGGGAGGGGACGTCTCCGGTGAGCACGATGCGCCGCCGCGCGCGCTCGGCGACCGGGTCGGGGAGCGGTACGGCGGAGAGGAGCGAGCGCGTGTAGGGGTGGCGCGGCGACGAGAAGATCGTGTCGCGGTCCGCGGTCTCGACGATGCGTCCGAGGTACATCACCGCGACGCGGTCGGCGATGTGGCGCACGACGGAGAGGTCGTGGGCGATGAAGAGATAGGAGAGACCGAAGCGTCCCTGGAGCTCCTTCAAGAGGTTCAGGATCTGCGCCTGGATCGAAACGTCGAGGGCGCTCACCGGTTCGTCGCAGACGATCAGGTCGGGTTCGAGCGCGAGGGCGCGCGCGATGCCGATGCGCTGGCGCTGGCCTCCAGAGAACTCGTGCGGGTAGCGCTGCGCGTGGCGCGGGTCGAGACCGACGGCGTCGAGGAGGGAGAGGACGCGCAGGCGACGGTCGCGGGGCTTGCCGAGGCGATGGATCCGAAGGGGCTCCTCGAGGATCGAGAGCACGCTCTGGCGCGGATCGAGAGAGGCATAGGGGTCCTGGAAGATCATCTGCAGCCGTCGGCGCCAGGGACGCCACGCCGAGCGGCCGAGACCGACCAGCTCATGGCCCTCGATCTTCACCGAGCCGGAGGTCGCCTCGTGGAGACCCACGAGGACGCGCGCGGTCGTGGATTTGCCGCAGCCCGACTCACCGACGAGCCCCAGGGTCGTGCCGCGCTCCAGGTCGAAGCTGACGCCGTCGACCGCGCGCAGCACCTTCCCCGGCCGACCGAAGAGACCCCGCTTGCCGATCGGGAAGTGTTTGGTCAGCGATCTGACCTGGAGGAACGGCTCGCTCATCGCGTGGGCTCTTCTCTCGGGGCGAGGGCGTGGAAGCAGGCGAGGGCACGGTCCTCTCCGATCGCATCGAGCGGCGGGCGGGCCGCACATTCGGCGTCGGCACCGGGGCAACGCGGGGCGAAGGCGCAGCCTCCGGGGAGGTGGGCGAGATCGGGCGGCTGGCCTTCGATCGCATCGAGCGCACGGTTTGGATCCCCGTCGAGGCGCGGGACGGACCCGAGGAGTCCACGCGTGTAGGGGTGCGCCGGGGAGCGGAAGACCGCCTCGGTCGGGCCGGTCTCGACCAGCGAACCCGCATACATGACCGCGATCCGATCGGCCATCCCCGCGACGACGCCGAGGTCGTGGGTCACGAGGACGATCGCCATCCCCATCCGCTCCTGCAGGTCGCGCAGGAGTTCGAGGATCTGGGCCTGGATCGTCACATCGAGCGCGGTCGTGGGTTCGTCGGCGAGGAGCAGCTTGGGGCGGCACATCAGCGCCATCGCGATCCCGACGCGCTGGCGCATTCCCCCGGAGAGTTCGTGCGGGTAGGCGTCGAGTCGAGCCTCGGGGGAGGGGATGCCCACCTCGCCGAGGCGCTCGGCGGCGAGTCGGCGCGCCTCGCGACGCCCCATCCGAAGGTGGATCTCGGCGACCTCGGTGAGCTGCCGCCCGATCGTGAGCAGCGGGTTGAGCGAGGTCATCGGATCCTGGAACACCATCGCGATCGAGTTGCCGCGCAGCCGGCGCAGCCTCGACGGCGCCATCGCGAGCAGGTCCTCGCCCTGGAAGAGCGCGCGACCGCGCTCGATGCGCCCCGGGGGACTCGGGATCAGTCCGATCAGCGAGAGGCTCGAGACCGTCTTGCCGGAGCCCGACTCGCCGACGAGTCCCAGGGTTTCGCCCTCGTCGAGGTGGAAGCTGAGCCCGCCCACCGCCTGCACGCTCTGGACCTTCTTGCCGCGGCGCGTCTCGAAGCGCACCGAGAGATCTTCGACTTCGAGGAGATGGCTCACTTGGACCCCTTCATCTTCGGATCGAGCGCATCGCGGAGGCCGTCGCCCAGGAGGTTCAGGGCGAGCAGCGTCGAGCCCATCGCGAGGGACGGCCAGGCGACGAGCCACCAGAAGGTCTTGACCGGGTTGATCGCTTCGGTCGTGTCCACCGCGAGCAGACCCCAGGAGACGCGCGGCGGCTCGACTCCCAGACCGAGGAACGACAGGAAGGCCTCGAACAGCATGATCGATGGAATCGTCAGCGTCAGGTAGACGATCACCACCGAGAGCACGTTCGGGACGAGGTGGACGAAGAGGATGCGCGGGGTCGAGGCGCCGATCACGCGCGCGGCTTCGATGAACTCGGAGTTCTTGAGCGAGAGGACTTGTCCGCGCACGACGCGCGCCATCGTGAGCCAGAAGATCGCGCCGATCACGACGAAGAAGACCAGCATCTTGTCGATCCCGTAGGCCTCCTCGAGGGTGAGGAGTTGCGTCGTCCCGTCCGACGCGATGCGCTCGACGCGGAACTCGGCCAGCACGGTCACGAGGAAGATCACGACGAACACGAACGGCACCGAATAGAGCACGTCCACGAAGCGCATCATCAGGTTGTCGACCCAGCCGCCCATGTAGCCCGAGAACGCGCCGTAGGTGACGCCGATCAGGAGGCTGCACAGTCCGGCGGAGAGCGCGACGAGCAGCGAGACGCGGCTGCCCCAGAGGATGCGCGCGAGGAGGTCGCGGCCCTTCGAGTCCGTCCCTAGCCAGTGTCCGGTCTGGTAGGTACCGAAGAGCTTCACCCGCGCCGCGATCAACGCCCGATCGAAGCCACCGGGTTCCCAGGCGTCCTCGAACTGACGTCGGGCCTCCGGTGTGAAACCGTGATTGCCCGGATCCGCGAAGGGCAGGACCGGCGGCTGTGGTTCGTCCTGGAGGTCGAGCGCCATCGGGGAGGGCAGCGGCAGGAGCGGCGCGAGGGTCGCGAGCACGACCACGAGGACGAGGACCCTGAGGCTCCAGATCGCCCCGCGGTTGCGCCCGAGCCGATGCCATGCATCCCGCCAGAGGCTCTCACCCTTCTCGAAGCCGTCCGCCTCGACGCGCGCGGCGTGCTCGCCGGCGCCGAAGTCCCAGCGTGTCTCGTTCGTTCCCATGCCCTCAGCCCTTCTCCAAGTCGATGCGCGGATCGAGCAGCGTGTAGGCGAGATCGACCACGAGGTTCAGGGCGTAGACGAGCACCGTGTAGAGGATCGTCACGCCCATCGCGAGCGTGTAGTCGCGGTTGAGCGCGCTGTTCACGAAGTGCGAACCGGTGCCCGGGATCGCGAAGATCTTCTCGATCACGAGCGAGCCGGTGAGGATCCCCGCGGTCGCTGGGCCGAGGTAGGTGACGACCGGCAGGAGCCCGCCCTTGATCGCGTGCCGGAGCAGGACGAGCCGCGGCGGCAGGCCCTTCGCATGGGCCGTGCGGATGTGGTCCTGGGAGAGGACCTCGAGCATTCCGGTGCGAGTGAGGCGCGAGATGTAGGCGGCGAAGGGCGCTCCGAGCGCCAGCCCCGGGAGGACCAGATGGCGCAGCGTGCCCCAGCCCGCGACCGGGAACAGGTGCGCGCCGAACACGAAGGCGAGGATCAGGATGCCTGCGATCACGAAGTTCGGGAGCGCGATCCCCGCCGTCGCGACGAGGCGCATCGCGAGATCGACGGTCCCGCCGCGGTAGAGTGCGGAGAGGATCCCGGCGGAGATGCCGAGGCAGATCGCGAACAGCATCGCCACCGCGCCGAGGGCGACCGAAATCGGAAGGGACTGGGCGATGATTTCGTTGACCGTGTAGTCGCGGTACTTGAACGAGGGGCCGAGGTCGCCCGCGAGGACTCCGGTGAAGGGCTGGGTCCCGTCCCCGCCGAGGAGTTCGGGGCCCCGGTCGTCGAGGTTGAGCGGGCCGACGTATTGCAGGTATTGCTTCCAGAGGGGCCAATCCAGGTGGTAGCGCGCCTTCAGGTTGCGCTCGACGACCGGGTGCAGGGAACGTTCCGCGGAGAAGGGACCGCCGCGCACCGAGTGCATCAGGAAGAACGACACCGTGACCACCGCCCACAGCGTCAGCACGAACCAAAGGAAGCGTCGGGCCAGGAAACCGATCACCGCTGGGTGCCTCCCGAGAGCGAGTAGGGGGGTGGGCCGGCGGGCGCAAACAGCCCGGCCGCGGGGCCAGGAGCCGGGACGAGGATCCAGTCGGCGGGCTGGGCGGCGCGCTTCTCGGCCAGCTCCTCATCGCTCATCCAGTACCAGAACTTCGGGAAGTGATCGTCCATCACGTTCGGGAAGAAACCTCCCAGGCGCGGGTTCACGATGTTCTGGCTGACGTAGCTGTAGATCGGGAGGATCGGGAGTTCGTCGAGCAGGATCGCCTCCGCCTCGGCGAGGAGCGCGAGGCGCCTTGTGGGATCGGACTCCTCGGCGGCGCTCGCGACGAGTTCGTCGTAGCGCGGGTTCCCCCATCCCGTGCGGTTGTTCTCGCCTCCGGTCACGAAGAGGTCGACGAAGGTGTTCGGGTCGGGGTAGTCGCCGATCCACGCCGAGCGGGAGACGTCGAAGTTGATCGTGTTCTGCGTGTCGAGATAGACCTTCCACTCCTGGTTCAGGAGGCGAGCATCGACGTCGAGCTCGCGCTTCCAGGTGTCCGCGATCACCTCGGCGATATCGCGGTGGGACTCGGAGGTGTTGTAGTGGATCTCGATCGAGGGGATGTCCTTGCCGCCGGGCCCGAAGCCGGCTTCGGCGAGGAGACGGCGCGCTTCGTCACAGTCCCGTGCGAACGCAGCGTCGTAGTCGGAGAAGTCGGGCGCGAAGGGCGTGTGACGCATCTCGGGACGCGGATAGCCCGGCAGTCCGTCGGGACACAGCGAATAGAGGGGCTTCTCGCCCTTCTTCATGATCTTCTCGCAGATCGCCCGGCGGTTGATCGTCAGCGCGAGCGCGCGTCGCACGCGCTTGTCATCGAGCGGCGGTCGGTGCACGTTGACGCGGTAGAAGTAGGTGCCGAGGTAGCTCTCGGGATTGAAGTCCTCGCGCGGCATCATGCGCGGGATCAGGTTCGGAGCGCAGCGATCGATCCAGTCCACCTGGCCGGTCAGGTACATGTTCAGCATCGTCACGTAGTGCTCGACCGCGAGCACGTCGATCGTGCGGAACGCGACGTTTTCGGCGTCCCAGTAGAGGGGGTTCTTGCGCAGCCGGATCCGGTCGTTGATGCGGCGGCTCTCGAGCACGAAGGGGCCGTTCGTCACCAGGTGCTCGGGGGAGATCCACTCGATCTGCCACGTGCCGGGGTAGGTCTCGCGCGCCCATTCCCAGGTGGCGCGGTGGGTAGGCATGAGAGGATAGAAGCTCGTGAGCGTGAGGAAGAACGGCGTGGGGGAAGCGAGGGTGACGACGAACGTGTGCTCGTCGGTGGCGCGCGCGCCGACCTGGGGCCAGAAGAGTTCTTCGCGCGCGCGGGGCTCGGGGAGGAACGGGGACGGGAGCGCGGCTTCGAGCGCGGGGGCTTCGAGCGAGCCCTCGAAGAGCCAGCCCGCTCCATAGGGATCGGAGGCATCGGGAGTGGGATTGGCGCGGAGTTCTGCTCCAGCCGCATCGAGTCGCGCGCGGACGGCCTGGACCGCATCGGCCGCGGCGGCGTCCGTGGGGGAGAGGCCCGAGAAGCCGTGGACGCCGACGCGCACGCGGCTTCCATCGGCATTCCAGTTCACGAAGGTGCGCGAGTCGAACCACCAGCGCTCCTCGTCGCCGAGGTCCATCGGCAGGAAGGAGTACGCGCGCGCATTCTCGAGGTACCAGAGCTGGTAGGAGTATTCCGACGCCGTTTCGGGATGCAGGAGGCGCTGCCAGGACCACTCGAAATCGCGGGCGGTCAGCGGGTCGCCGTTCGACCATCGCGCGTCGTCGCGGATGTGGAACGTGTAGGTGATGCCGTCGGGCGAAACCTCCCAGCGGTCGGCCATGCCCGGGAGAGGCGCGAGCGTCCTAGGGTCGCGCGAGGTGAGTCCCTCGTAGAGCGAGTACATCACACGCCCTTCGGGGACGCCCGAGACCGAGGCGGGGTCGAGGCTCGAGACCTCGGCGCCGTTCACGAAGACGAAGTCGGCGCGTTCGAGATGGGCGCCGCGTACGATCGAGACGAGCAGCGTGGCGAGACCACCGAGGAGGAGCAGGGCGGCGAAGAGTTGGCGGAAGCGGAAGGCGTGCACGAGACCCGCGATCCTACGGACGCTCGCCGAGGCCGGGTAGCCGGCTCGCCCCCTCGGACTCAGATCTTGCGAAAGCGCATCCCCGCGCGGCGGGCGGCTTCGCCGTCCGCGTCGTCGCGGTCGCCGATCACGAGGCAGGCCGCGGGGGGAACGGAGAGCAGGTCGGCGGCCCGGAGGAAGCCTTCGGGATGGGGCTTCAGGCGCAAGGGGCCGCCGGGCTCACCGCTCGCGACGACCTCGTCGAAGAGTTCCGTGATCCCCATCGCCGCGAGCTTCTCGCCCGCGGGGTAGTCGCTGACGAGGGCCGTGCGACCGCCGGCGGCGTGGTAGCGATCGATCTCGGCCAGGAGGGCACGCCGGCGGAAGCGGCGTAGCCACGGGCCCGGCCGGTGCACCATCCACTTCCAGACGAGGGCTTCGACGGTATCGGGGTGGAGCGCCAGTTCCTGGGCGGCGAGCTCGACCTGTAGGCGAAAGGGGCTGCGGCCGGCGTCGCTCTCGTCCGCGAGCAGGCGCACCTTCTCGTGGTAGGAGCGGAAGGTCTGCAGGATGCGCGCTTGGCGCAGACCCGCGACGGCGAGGTCCGCGGCCATCGCGAGTTTCACCGGGAGGGGGTGGTAGAGCGTGCCGTCGAGGTCGACGAGCCACGCCTGGTGGTCCGCCGCGGGATGCGTGGGGGGGGAGGGCATGGAGTCGGTACGGGAATCGTATCCGGCCTGTCGGCGGGGTGCGGGCTCCTCCCCGGGCTCGCCGTCCTGGCGGGGGCCGGACCGGGCGGGGACCGGCCTGGAGCTCGCGGCGGGGCCTCGCCTACGATCCAGATCGCGGGACGCAAGTCTAGTTCTAGTAAGGGGTTGGAGCCTTGACCCGGGGCACCCCTAGGGCTAGTGTACGCCGGCCCGCAGGCTCCGGCCTGCAGGCCACCGAACTCGCCCGTCCCTCCACCCCTCATCCAAGCCCCCCCACGGAGCTCACCGCCATGAAGGCCCTCCGCTCGATGCGCTTCCTCCTCCCACTTTTGCTCGCAACCGGAGGGGTGCTCCACGGGCAGGACGCCAACGATTCGATGGATGGGCCGGGGATCCGCCCCGCGGACGTCTTCAACCCCGACGTCGAGCGCGGCGACGAGGTTGCGGGCAAGGCCTATGGCGGCCGGATCATCGTCCACATGTCGACGATGCCGAAGCACATGAACAGCGTGACGGAGAACTCCGCCGTCGTCACGTGGATGCAGTACCTGATCAGCGACACGCTGGTGAAGCAGGACTGGGAGACCTGGGAGTACGAGCCTCGCCTTTGCAGTTCCTGGGACACCGAGGATTCGCTGATCTTGAAGGCGGACGCCGCGGGGAAGTACGGCGACGCGGTCCGAGGGGTCGGGCGTACCGAGCCGGTCCAGGTGATCTACGGCAAGGTCAGCGAGGATGGCGGCGACTACATCGTGCGCGCGCTGACGGCCGGGAACCCGCTCGGGGAGGTGGGGGCGGAGTTGCACGTGGCCGGAGCCGACGTCGAGCGTGTCGAGCGCGGCACGGTCTTCACCTTCCACCTCCGGGACGGGATCACGTGGCACGACGGCGAGCCCTGCAACGCGGACGACCTCTACTTCACATGGGAGTGCTACCAGAACCCCCACGTGGACTGTGACGAGACCCGCAGCGGCTACTCGAAGCTCGTCGATGCCGAGGAGCTCGACCCGCTGACGATTCGCTTCTTCTATGCGAACCAGTTCTTCGGCGCCCTGGCGACCGTGGGCGAGATGCCCATCCTCG
>DRLC01000240.1 GCA_011053145.1 Planctomycetota bacterium
GAGCTCGAGAGGGCCTGGAGCAAGCCGGCCAAGGGACGAGCCTGGAGTATGCGACGGCGACCAACACGCTCGGGATGGCGCGCAAGTCACTGGGAGACCTCGAGGCCGCCGAGACCTGCTATCGCGATGTGCTGAGCATCTATGATGAGCGCCTTCAGCCCGACGACGTGCGCATCGCGGTCGTGCATGTGAACCTCGCCGGCCTGACCGAGGCGCGTGGAGACCTGGAGGGAGCTCTCGAGGGCTACGAGAAGGCGCACGAGCTCTTCCTCGCTTCCTTGGGTGCAGACGCGCAGTACACCGTGGTCGTCGAGGGCAACCGGCTGGGCACACTGTTCCGGCTGGATCGCCTCGATGGGCTCGCGGAGCGCTACGACGAGCTCTTGCCTCGCCAGCTCGCCTTTTATCCGGCCGACTCGGCCGTGATAGCGACCAGCTACCAGCGGCGCGGCATCGCCCGCGCGACCGCCGGCGACGCCACCGGGGCCAGGTCGGACCTCGAGCACGCATTGGAGCTCTTGACCGCGCGGTACGGGCCCGATGGCGCTCAGGTCGAGGAGACCCGCTCGTGGCTCGCAAGGCTGTCCCAGGACTGAGATCTCGCCCATCGCAACGGGGTGCAGCTGTTTTTTTGGGCTCGGCCGTTGCGCCGAGACGCGAGATGCCTTCCAGGGAGCATGATCTTCACGACCTGCGCTCTGTTCGTTCTCCAAGGCAACCTCCTTCCCACCAACCCCACCTGGCAACACGTCGGCGACCAGGCCTGGGAGTTCTACGGCACCAAGGCCGAGAACGCTGGGGACGTCAACGGCGACGGCTACCCCGACCTCATTGTCCTCGCACCCGGGGCCCCCGCCGTCGCCGGCGTTCACGGGCGCGGCCGGGCGGAGCTCTACCTCGGATCGGCCAACGGTTATGCGACCCAGGCGAGCTGGAGCGTTCGTGGCGGCATGGGGGTCTCCGACGATCTGGACTGGCACGCGATCGGAATCGGGGACGTCAACGGCGACCAGGTCGACGACCTGGCCTTCGCCGGGAGGCACAGCAACTCGGTGAATGACGGCAAGGTCTACGTCTTCTACGGAGAGCAGCTCGTCGGCCCGAACGGCGGTGTGGACTGCCTCGTGACCGATGCGGACTGGGTGCTCGACGAGCCCAGTGCCTTCGCCGACGGCCTGGGGGAGGGGCTGCTCGGGGTGGGAGATCTCACCGGCGACGGATTCGGCGACCTGCTCGTTGGCTGCCCCGGGTACTCCAACGGCCAGACCAACGAGGGGCTCGTGCTGCTCTTCGAGGGGGGCCCGCTCGGACTCGCGGGGGGGCCCGTAGCGGACTTCTCCGACGCCTACTGGTCCGCGGAGTCGAATACGGCCACCTCCTACCTGGGCCGGGACTTGTTCGCGATCGGGGACGTGGACGGGGACCAACAGGTCGACTTCGCCGCGCGCAGCGCGGGCGGGCCCCTGGACGTGCCCCTCCTGGGACGGCACTTCCTGTTCACGAACGTGGCCGGGGGCACCTACCAGGACGCGACCACGGCTGCGTGGGACAGCATCGCGGGGCACGGACAAGCGCTGAGCAACGAGCTCGCGGCCGCGGACTTCAATCTCGACGGCTACTCCGACATCGTCGTCTCGATCCCGAACTCCTTCGTCGGAGGGGTCAGGGATCCGGTGTTTCTGTACAACGGCGGACCGTCGGGGCTCACCCAGGCGCCCTGGTACCTGGAGGGTGGCTGGGCGAGCGGCACGGGCACGTCCGTCGCCTCCGGAGACTTCGATGCGGACGGGCTCCCGGACCTGGCGCTCATCCAGAGCGGGTGGGTCGGGCCGAACGGACAGACCGGGCGGGTCCAGGTGTACCGGGGACGAGGCGCAACGGCGTACAACCCGATCGAGCGCTGGCCCTCGTGGGAGTTCGAACTCTCCACGCCCAACTTCGGACAGTACGCAACGGTCGGGACCCTGCCCGACATCCAGGGCGACGGCGCCCCGCTGCTCGTGGCCGAGCTCCGGGCCACCGTGAACGGCGATCCCGCTCGCGGCCAGGTGAGCCTCTTTGCGCGCCCCACCACCCCGATCGATACGTGCCCCTTCGCCCGCCCAGACTGGAGCTTCGAGGACTCGAGCGCATCCGGCGGCTTCAACCAGCAAATCGCGAATATCGACGGTGACGCCTATGACGACCTGGTCATGACCGGCGTCCTGAACCAGGGCGATTACCTGCAGATCTTCCGTGGCTCCGCTTCCGGTCTCGAGCCCAATCCCACCTGGACCATTGTGAACACGGACCCGAACCTGATCTACGGAATGACGATGCTCGCTCGGGGCGACGTCAACGGAGATGGCTACGACGACATCCTCATCAGTGGGGACCCCCGCTACTATTCCCCCCCGAACCTCTCCACCTACCATTCTCCGCGCTGCTATCTCTTCTATGGAAGCCCCCTAGGTGGGTCCTTCGGTTGGACTGCGGCCCCCGTCACCACCGATCCGATCTACTTCGGGCTGACCGGCACGCTGGCGGACGTCAATGGCGACGGCTATGACGACGTCGTCATCGGAGCCCCCGGACACGAACGCTGTCCCTGGCCGTGGGTCGGTGACCCCTACGATCTCCCGGGCGCCGTCTACGTCTACTACGGAGGTGTGAACGGGCCACTGAACGGAAACCCGGGCACCGAGCTCAATGCCGACTGGTCCGCGACGGACGGTGACAGCTCCGGCCGGTTCGGTCTGAGGATCCGCAATGCCGGCGACCTCGACGCAGATCCATTGGACCCGTCCGAGGAGCTCCTCATCTCGGCGCCCTTCGTCCGCGATTCCACGGGTGCTTACGCGGGAGCGCTCTACATGTGGCGGGGCAGTAGGGGGGCGGGGCTCAATGGCGGTTCCCCCGGCACACCCGGAAACGCTTCGTGGAAGAAGCTCGGCGTCGACTGCAACAACTGCATGGCGGGTGTCTACTTCGACGCGGGTCAGGACGTCACCGGGGACGGCATCCCGGACCTGGCACTGCGACGAATCGGCAGCGGATTTGTGATGGAGGGCATCGACGTGCTCGCCGGCGACTCGACCGGATTCCCGGCCTCGACCGCGTTCCTCCCGGTGGTCGGCGCCTTCGAACTCGTTCCCGACTTCGATGGGGATGGCGTGGGCGAGCTGGTCTGGGGTCTGGGCTCGCAGAAGGTGCGCGCACCGGGCAACGGCCTGGTGAACATGGTTCGCGGCGGAGCGGAGCTGACCAGCGGCCTGGTGCGCTGGCGTGCCGCCGGCGAGAAGCCCCGCGTGTTCCTTAGGCAGCCCTACTTCCCCAGCTACGGCGACGTGAACGGCGACGGCAAGACGGACCTGTGCCTCAGGAGCAAGTGGTACCAGGTGCTCGAGTCGGAGCAGCGCTCTCGCCTGACGGTCTACTACGGCACGCCCCGTGCCCTGATCGAGCTCTCGAGCACGACCGTGACCGCCGGCGACCGGATCAGCATCGGCTACCTTGGCGGGGACCCGAACGAGTTCTGCACCTTCGGGCCGCGCGGGCCTTTGCTCTCCGGCGGATCACGTCCCACCCTCGGCCTGTTCCAGTTCGCCTCCGGAACCACTGACGCGACGGGGTGCTGGCTTGGGAGCTGGGTCGTCCCGCGTAGGCTGCCGAAGGGCACCTATCCCGTGCGGGTCACGCAGCCTGGCTCGACTCCACCGCATTCCACGAAGTGGGTGAACATCGTCGTGCAGTGAGCCCCGCCGCGACGGCATCACACCCCGTCGAGCCGCCGAGCCAGTCTTGCCAGCGCGCGCGACAGGAGCACGCGGCTGTGCGCCGGGCTCACGCCGAGGAGCTGTGCGATCTCCGCGTGTGGGCGCTCCTCCAGGACTGCGAATCTCAACACCTCCGTATCGCGGCCGCCTAGGGATTCGATGGCCTGGTGCACCGCTTCGCGTCGCTCTTTGCTCGCGAGCAGGCGGCTCGGTGTCTCGCTGATCACGGGGTGCGGGGCCACGTCCAGGGATGCTCTCCCCGGGCGTACCTCGCGCCTCGGATCACGGCGCTGGGCGCGCAGGTAGCGCTTGCGGGAGCGCAGTTTCCAAAGCGCGGCCTCGTAGAGCCACTGCTTGAACTCGCGTTCACCGCGCAGGCTGAGCCGACCGTCTTGCAAATGCTCCAGCACTTCCCGACAGACCGATTGGGCAATGTCCTCGGTCGATTCCCTCTCCAGCACGAACTCCGGCACCCGACGTCGCAAGAAACCGCGCAAGCCGGGGAGGTGCTCAGCCATCAAGGAATCGAGTCGCGCCTCCGGACCGTGCACACCCGCTTCGCTGGACATGGTGATCCAATGATGGGCGGAAACGAGAAAACCGGCAAGACTGGGAGTCCGGCAGGTCCTGACTCCGTACCTACCGCGTCTCAGCCGAAGCGCAGCCCGCACTCCGGGCAGCGGGCGCTGCCGCGGGGGAACGCGGCGGTGCAGGCCGGGCAGTTCCAGACCTCGGCGTCGAGGTCGATGGAAGCGTCCGCCGCCGCGCGGGCTTGCTCGTCGAGGCCTGACTTCCAGTGCTCATCGATCGCCCGTTGGGCCGCCTCCGCTTCTTCGCTCGCGACCGCGAGCACGAACTTCGGTGTTCAGCCGGAACACCCGCCGGGGGGCGCGATGACGTCGGCGCTGGTGAGGCTCGCGCCCTTCAGCACGCGCTCGAGCTCTCGCATCTGGGCGAGCGGGCCCTGGGCGAGGGGCACGGGTTCGTTCGGGGGCTGGGTCGAGTCGTCCATGAGTGGGCGCGGCATGGGGGGATCGTCGAGGATAGCGGATCTAGGCGGTACGGAGTCGATGCGGTAGGTAGATTCGCGCGGATGCTGACCACCGCCGTCTTCGCGAGCGCCCTCCTCGTCCTTGCCACCCTGACCCTTCTTCCGGGCCTGCGCCGTTCCTCGCTCTGGCGCGCGACC
>DRLC01000241.1 GCA_011053145.1 Planctomycetota bacterium
ACGGCGCATTCTTCTTCGTCCGGATGGCGGTCTTCTTCCTGCTGTGGATCTGGCTCTCGCGCGCGATGGTCGCCGCCTCGCGCCGCCAGGATCAGGGCCATGATCGCAACGTCCACCTTGCTCGCTTCCGGGCTGCTGCGCTGTTCCTGCCCATCTTCGGCGTGACCTTCTCCCTCGCGAGCATCGATTGGGTTCAGTCGCTCGAGCCGCACTGGTTCAGCACGATCTTCGGACTGGTGACCCTTTCGAGCATGGGCACGTCCGGGCTGGCGGCCTGCATGCTGCTGGTCGTGTACCTACGCAGGCGGAGCGATCTTCGCCGTTTCGTCACCGACGATCACCTCGATGACCTCGGCAAGGTCGGCATCGGGATCGCGCTCTTCTGGGGGTACATCTGGTTCTGCCAGTACATGTTGATCTGGTACACGAACATGCCGGAGGAGACCCCGTACTACGCGCTTCGCATGCACGGGCACTGGCGGGTCCTGACCTGGGCGAACCTGACCCTGAACTGGGCCGTCCCGTTCTTTGCGCTGATGCCGAAGGCGGCGCGCAGGAGCGGCGCGGTGCTCGCTCGGGTCGCGACGATCATGCTGGTCGGCCAGGCCCTCAACCTCTACATCCAGATCGCGCCGCCGATCGTCGGCTCGGAGCCTGTCTACGGCGTGTTCGAACTCGGTCCGGTCGTTGGCGCCTTGGCCGGCTTCACTTGGTGCACCCTGCGCGGCCTGAGCCGAGCTCCGATCGTTCCCGTCGGCGATCCGGCCCTGGGCGCGAGCGCGCATCACTAGTCGTTCCGGCCCGAGAGGGGATCCCCGGGCAGCGGATCTCGGCTGGCCACGGGCGAACCCTCCCGTACGGGTGCAAAGCGACACTGCCGCGCTTAGAGTGGGGGACCGGACCAGCGTTCCGGGGAACCCCGCATGGCCCCCGACTCGATCTACCTCCTGATCGTCCTGGCGGTGGCACTGCTGGCCACCTTCCGGGACTGGGTGCGGCTGGACATCGCCGCCCTCCTCTTGCTGCTCTCCCTCGTGATGCCCTGGAAGCGCGGGCCCGACGGGGTGTGGCGGGGGATTCTCGAGAGCGACGAGGCCTTTTCCGGATTCGGCTCGCCAGCTGTCGTCATGATCGCGTCGATCTTCGTGCTCTCCTGCGCGATGGAGCGCACCGGGGCGGCGCGGCGGATCGGACGTCGACTCCTGGAGAAGAGCGCACGCACCGAGCTCAGGCTGCTGGCTGGCGTCCTCGTTCTCGGGACGCTCTTCAGTGCATTCGTGAGCGACACGACCACGGTGCTGGTCTGGATGCCGCTCTTGATCGCGGTGGCACGGGAGCGCCGTTTCTCCGCGCCGCGGCTGCTCCTGCCCCTCGCGTATGCCGCGCTCCTCGGAGGCCAGTGGACCCTGATCGGAACCCGCGTGAACATCGTCGCGTCGGACTTTCTGCGCGCGCAGCAGGGGATGGGCTTCGGATTCTTCGCGTTCACTCCGGTGGCCGCGTGCGTCTGGGTCGGATGCGTCGCCTACATCCTTCTACTCGGCCGCCGCCTGCTCCCTGCGGCGCGTCATCCATCGCTAACGCGTCGTTACCAGGTCACCGAGTACTTGACCGAGGTGATGGCGACGCCAGCGGCCGACATGGTGGGGCGGGCCCTTGCGGACCTCGACTTGGGAGAGGGGGCGACCGTCCTGGGAGTCGTCCGCGGCGGCGAAAACCTCGCGCCGGCAAAGTGGCTCGTCGTGGAACCCGGGGATGTCTTGATCCTGCAAGGGGGCCTCGATCGGATCGCGGACGTCCTGAGTCGTCCGGGAATGACGGTCCAGGAGGAGCTTCGTCTTGGAGCCACGACCTTGCGGTCGGTCGATCTGCGGATGGTGGAGGGAATCATCGTTCCCGGATCCAGTCTCGAGGGTCGGACCCTGGCGGAGAGTGACTTCCTGAAGGATCACGATGCCTCCGTGTTGGCTGTCGGTCGGCGCGGACACCCCCTGACGGGGAGCCCAAGGGAGCAGCGCCTCGAGGTCGGTGATTCGCTCCTGATCGTTGGGCACACCGAGGTGATCGAGCGCCTCGAGAACCACCCGGACGTGAATCTGATGACCACGCGACCCCTGCCCCTGCACGGAAAGGCGTGGGTCGCCCTCGGTTGGATGGCGGCACTGATCGTCTCCACGTCGACGGGGCTCCTGGATCCGACGGTCGCCTTCGTGAGTGCGGCCGTGGGCTGCGTCGTCACCGGCTGCGTGAGCGTGCGAGAGGCCTACCGCTCGATCGACTGGCGCGTGGTCGTTCTGCTCGGATCGATGATTCCCTACGGCCTCGCCCTCGAGCGCACCGGGACCGCGGCGCAGCTCGCCCGAGGCGTCGCCGCGGGGGTCGGGGACCTCGGCCCGGGAGCCGTGTTCGCCGCGTTCCTCTTCGTCACGGTCGTCCTGACCCAGATCCTCGAGAACTCCGCGGCAGCGGTCGTGCTGGCCCCGGTCGCGTTCGAGCTCGCCCTTTCGGTCGGGGCGGATCCTCGCGCGTTCTTGCTCGGCATGGCGATCACGTGCTCCGCGGGCTTCGCGACCCCGATGGCCCACGAGTGCACGCTGCTCGTGATGGCCCCTGGAGGCTATCGCTTTCGTGACTTCCTCGTCCTGGGGGTCCCCCTGGCGCTGATCACATGGGGCGTGACTTCCTTCCTGCTGCCGATCCTGGTTCCGCTGGTTCCACTTGCGGACTGACCCTCAGGCGCGGCGGAGCTCGTTCGCATCGGTGTGATCGAAGTCGCGCCCGTAGATCGAGAGGTGTGTCGTTTCGCTGTACCGGAGGCTGTCGGGGCCGACGATGAGCTCGTGCTCGAATGCGACCGTCTTCGCGTTCTCCAACATGTAGGGGGACTGGATGATCCCGAACGTTTCGTCCCCAAGGGTGGCGCGAACGCGCAGGGTGGTCGGCGACCGTGGGTCCACCTCGCCGGAGTGCTGACCGCCCGCGAGGACGCAGACGCCCCGCGGGATCGTGAGCGACTGCATCACGGTCTTCGCTCGAGCATCCCACATCCAGTATCCGGTTTGGTCGTGGAAGACCTCATCGTTCGACTTGCGCCGCACGATCTGGAGGTAGCGGACGACACCGAGGACCTGATCCTCCGCGTTCTCCGCGTCTCCGATCCCCTCGAAGACGATGGTTTCGTAGTAGGGGCTCTCTTCGGAACCATCGGGTTCCGGGGCGACATCGAGGCCGTGGTCACCGGTCCAGGTGCCGATCAAGGCCGAGAGCGGCCCGTAGAGGGGGTCGTAGGAAGTAGGGGTCATCGGGTTCGGTGGGCAGGAGGTTCAGCGTTCGGGGTCTTGGAATTCGACGAGGTCGAACTTCTTGATTCGGTATCGCATCTGGTCTCGATTGAGTCCGAGCAGCCGAGCCGCCCGTGCTCGATTTCCCCGCGTGCGGCGGAGTGCCTGGGCGACGAGATGCTGCTCGAGCTCCTCGAGAACGAGCCCCTCGGGCGGGAGTTCGAACTTCCCGTCGAGGTCTCGGAGCGCGGGGACGGTGGCGCTTTCATAGACCTCGCTGGGGAGGTCTTCGAGATCCAGGACTTCACCGTCGCCGAGGAGGACGGCGCGTTCGATGGCGTTGCGAAGCTCGCGCACGTTTCCCGGCCACCCGTAGGCGAGGACGGCCGCCTCTGCCTCGGGCGTGAGGGCGCGAATCGACTTGCCGAACTCGGTGTTGAAGCGGGCCAAGAACATCCGGGTCAGCTCCTGGAGGTCCTCCCGGCGCTCCCGAAGTGGAGGTACCCGAATCGGGATCACCTTGAGGCGGTAGTAGAGGTCCTCGCGGAATCGGCCCTCGCGGACCTCACGCTCGAGGTCTTTGTTCGTCGCCGCGATGACACGGACCGACACGCGGATGTCGCGCACACCGCCCACGCGGCGAAAGACGCGGTCCTCGAGGAATCCGAGGAGCTTGGCCTGTAGCCCGAGGTTCACGTCCCCGATCTCGTCCAGGAAGACGGTCCCGTGGTCGGCCAGCTCGATGAGTCCCTTCTTCTGCACCTTCGCATCCGTGAAGGCCCCCTTTTCATGGCCGAAGAGTTCGGACTCGAGGAGCTGGTCCGGGAGGGAGGTGCAGCTCACGTTCATGAAGGGTTCGCCCGCCCCCTCGGAATCGTTGTGGATGGCCCTCGCGATCACGCCCTTGCCGACGCCGCTCTCACCGAGGAGCAGGATCGTTCTCGCTCCCCGAAGAGCGACCTGGTGCACCGTCTTGCAGACCGCTTCCATGGCCGGGCTCCTGTGGACGATGGCGCCCCCCGCGAGGTCCTTGAGAGCCTGGTCCTCGTGGCGAGCGACCACGGCTCGCAGTCGGCTCGCATCGAGCACGCGGGCGACGGATTGGACCATTTCCGTCAACTCGAAGGGCTTCCCAATGTAGTCGCAGACGCCGCCTTTGAAGGCTTCCACCGCGCCCGGGATGCTCGCGTGCGCGGTGACCATGATCACCGGAAGCTGCGGGGAGAGGCGTCGCAAGTCCGGCAGGATCTGGGTCCCGGTCCGGTCCGGGAGCTTGTGGTCGAGCAGAACCAGATCCGGGGTTTCCTCCTCGACGCGCGCGAGTGCCTCCGCCGCATTGGCTGCCTGCGTGACGACGTAGCCGGCCTTCTCGAGGGCCTGGGCCATGCTCCAGCGGATCAGCTTTTCATCGTCCACGACGAGGACGTGTGCGCCCATGGTATCTCCCATGCCCGCGAGTATGGCGTATGGCGCAGGGACATGGGAGCCGGCTCGGGGAACGCCGCGGGAAAAGCGCTCGCCTTCCGGTCCCTGCCTCGCGCTCCCGCACATCCCGTGCCCCTGGACTCGTTACCACCGTGCGCGGGTAGGATGGCATCCATGGGATCCGAACAAGGCCATCGCACCTGTGGGACGGCGGCGGAAGAGTTGTGGAGCTGGGTCGAGCGCGCGCCTGCGGGAGGAGCCCTCGCGCTGGCCTCCCCTGGACGGCTCGCGGACCTGGGGATCGGGCTCCCGGAGCTGGTCGAGAGCATCCGGGACGCGGTTCTGTTTCTCGATCGCGACGGGGTTCTGCGGTACTGGAACTGCGGTGCGGAGGCGATGTTCGGGTATCGGCGTGATGAGGTCCTCGGTCGGCACTTCAACTTCCTGGTCCCCGCGGACCTGCGAGGGTGGGAGCTGGAGGAACTGCGCAGGGCGTGCACCGCGGAAGGGGGGATCGCGAACCACACGACGCGACGCGTTCGCAAGGACGGGAGCGAGCTGTGGGTGAGCCTCCAACGCTCCGTGTTTCCCGACGCGGATGGGGCGGAGATGGGCATTGTCGTCACGATGCGCGACATCACCCAGCAGCGGGAGCGCGAGAGAGAACTGGAGCGTTCGCGGTCCCTGGCGCTGGTCGGTGAGCTGAGCGCGAAGGTCGCCCACGAGGTGAAGAATCCACTGGCCGGCATTTACGCCGCGTTGCAGGTTCTCGAGGGACAGCTCGACCCGAGCGATCCCCGGCGTGAGATCTTCGACAGCATCGGGGACGAGGTCATGCGGTTGAACGAGTTGACCCAGGAACTGCTGCGCTTTGCGCGCCCCCCCGAGCCTCACCTGGAACTCCTGGACCTTTCCGCCTTCCTCGTCGACCTCGTCGGAGACCTGCAGAACTTACAGATGGTGACTCCCTCCCAGATCGACCTCGGTGCGCTCGAGCCCGATCTCCTGGTCCCCTTCGACCGCACGCTGACCGGGGCCGTCTTCGAAAACCTGATCTTGAACGCCGTCGAGGCGACCGCGGGCAAGGGCCCGATCCGGATCCGCTCCAGGCGCCACAAGGATTCGATTGCGATCGACGTCGAGGATCAGGGGCCCGGGATTCCGCGCGACGAGCGCGAAAGGATCTTCGAACCGTTCTACACGACCAAGTCCCGGGGCACCGGGCTGGGACTCGCGGTGGCCAAGAAGAACATCGAGGCCCAGGGCGGGAACATTCGGGTGCGCGGTCATTCGGGGCGTGGGGCGGCGCTGCGGGTCGAGCTTCCGCTTCGCTGAAGGACGCGGGGGGCTCTGGCGGCGGGGGCAGGGAGTCTGCCCGCCCCTCTGCTGACCCGGAAACGAGGGGGCTCATCGCGCACCGGAGCGTGCCTGGCGCGGGGATTATTCTCCGCTGCGGGGAATTTTCCCCCCTCCCCTTCCGGCCCGACCCCGGGGCCATGCCCCCCGCCGTGTCGGTACCAGGGCCACTGGGGGAGCCGAGGGGATCGCGGAGTTTTTCGGGGCCGTTCGGGGCTGTTGGCGCGGCCCTTGCACCCGACGCCGAAAGGAGCACCCCAGCGCACCGCCCACGAAGTCGTTGACGCGTCCTGGAACCCGGCTTCCGGATCGCACGCCACCGAAACGAACGACGGAGCAGCGAACGGGGAACAAAGCGATGACACGTGCTGATTCCAAGAGCGAGGCAACGATGACGCCCGCCCGAGCGTTCAGGACCACTTCCGTGGTCTCCGTCCTGCTCCTGCTGTGCGGCGGCCTTTCGGCGGCACCACAGGCGGGCGAGGCGGCGGAGCACACCGAAGCCCAGGAGGAGACCCTACCGCCGGCGGTCACCGAAGCGCAGGAGGATCCCATCGGGGAGGAGATCACGCCGCGCGAGGAGAGCGGGACCGTAGCCGGGGACGCAGCCCGTCTCCCGCAGGAGGCGCAGCCGTCGTTCGACGGTTTCGTGAACTTCCGCACGCTCTCCCGCTGGGCGGAAGACGCTGGCGACCATGACCAGGATCTGTACGGGGTCCTGGGGATGAACTTCAGCACCGGCGGGGACCGCCCCTGGGCGGGTCACCTCTTGGTGCAGGGGGCGTGGGGGATCGATTCCCAGCCGGCCGATTCGGTCTTCTATGGCGTGCTGGACTCCTACGATGACGCCGTGGACCTACGGCTCTACCGAGCGTACGTCGATGTCCCGACCCCGGATGCGGTCGCCCTCGCCCAGATCGGCCGCATGGCGATCTACGACACCCCGGAGACCGCCTACTTCGATGGCGCTCGCATCGAGACAACGCCGGTCGGAGAGACGCGTTTCATCGTCGGCGCCTACGGCGGACAGTCGGTCCACCTGTTCGAAGGCTGGCCCTCCGACGAGTGGATCGGCGGGCTCTACACGCGGTTGCGGCCCTGGGTGCATGGGCTGCTGCGTGTCGACTGGATGCACTTCAACGATGATCTGCGCTTCGGCGACGGGAACAACGACCTCGTGTCGGCGAACGTGACCCACAGACTCGGGGAAAACGTTCGCCTCGACGGCCGATACACCTTGCTGGATGGCGACGGCAACGACATGCGGTTGAAGGGACTCTGGCTTTGGCCCGAGAAGGACCTGACGGTACGCGTCACGTTCTACCGCCTCCTCGATGCCCAGCAGAACCTGGCTTTCGAACTCAACCCGTTCTTCAACATCCTCAATACCTACTATCCCTACGAGCAGACGCAGGTCGTGGTTTCGAAGGGCTTCGGTGAGACCGTCGAACTCTACGGCGGGTGGAACAGTCGCCGGGTTTCGAACGAGGACAACATCGGCCGCTACAACCGCGAGTTCGATCGCTACTACCTGAACGCGGTCTTTCCGGACCTCCTTCCGCACCACACGACCTGGAGTGTGACCGGCGAGGTCTGGGACAGCCCAGACAACGACGTCCAGACCTGGGGGCAGGACTTCACAACGGTTTGGGGAGACCAGGTCAAGACGTCCTTCGGGACCTACTACTCCCTCTACAAGTACCTCTTCGACGTCAACGATGAGAGGGACAACGTCCGGACCTACTACGCCGAGGTCCGGAAGAAGGTGTCCAAGGCGCTCGATCTCAAGGCACGGTACGAGTACGAGGACGAATCCCTCGACTCGTTCCACAGCATCAGGCTTGGTGTGACATGGCGATTCTAGTGCGAACTGGCGGAAAGCGACGGGTGGCCTCACGGCTGTTGCTGGCGCTGATGGCGTTGTCTTCCGCGGGCTGCCTGGTCTTCGATCAACTCGGGTGGGGGCCTTCTCATCCGACCTTCAGTCACCGATTCCACGTCGCGGATCAGGAGTTGGAATGCATCGACTGCCACACCGGCTACGAGGAGAGCGATCAGGTCGCCTACCCACGCCTGAAGTCCTGCATGCTCTGCCACGCGGACTTCGACGAGGAGGCGGACCCGGCGGCGCGTCCAGCCGCGTTCTACTTCGAGGACGGGTCCTACCGCGTCACGAACCCCGAAGGTCTCGACCTCGAGATCAAGTTCTCGCACCTCGAGCACGTCACCGACGAGGACGGATGCCTGGACTGCCACGCCGATGTGGTGAACAGCCGGGAGGTCAAACCGTGGATGGCCGTGTCGATGCAGGACTGCGTCGACTGCCACGAGGCACAGGGGGAGGCCACCACCTGCGCGACCTGTCACAACGAGGTGGAAATCGACATCGCGCCGAGGACACACGACGCCTCCTGGGATCGGATGCACGGTCTAGCCGTACGGGATGGTTCAGATCGAACGGTGGACAACTGCTCGATCTGCCACGAGGAATCGACCTGCGTCTCCTGCCATGAGGAGACGATGCCGCAGAACCACAACAACTTCTGGCGCAGTCGCGGGCACGGGCTGACGGCTCGCATGGACCGTGACACCTGTGCCGTCTGCCACGGCGGACCGGACTACTGCGACCGGTGCCACACGACGGCGACGCCCCTCACGCATACCGGTCTCTGGGCCGCTCCGAGGAACAACCACTGCCTCGGCTGTCACACGGACGAACCGCAGCAAAGCTGCTACCTCTGCCACCAGAGCGGTGCCCCGAGCCATGCCCTGGCGCCTCCGAAGCCGGTGGGGCATGATCCCCTCTCCGACTGCCGCGAATGCCACACCTTCATCTCGCACGCGGACAACGGGGACGACTGCAACATCTGCCACAACTGACCCGAACCGAATCTGCCATGAAGAAGCCCCGCACGCGCCTCGTCTCGATGTCCATTTCCCTGGGCCTCACAGCCTTGCTCGGCCTCTGGCTGCAGCCCGGCGTATCCGGGGCGTCCGGCCCCATCGGTTCCGTCCACGCAGGGCCGAACAAGTACATCGGCGCGAAGAAGTGCGAGAACTGCCACAACGCGGACGCGAGCGGGAACCAATGGGCCGCCTGGGCCCATGCCAAGCACTCCACCGCCTACGAGACCCTGCTCGGGGAGGACGCGAAGCGGCTGGCGGCCGAGGCGGGTGTTTCCGATCCCTCGAAGAGCGAGACGTGTCTGCGCTGTCACGTGACCGCCTATGGAAAGCCGAAGGAGCTCTTCAAGAAGAGCTTCGATCCGAAGGCGGGGGTCGGCTGCGAGTCGTGCCACGGTCCTGGCAACGACCACGCCCGGGCCCGCTTCCGTGCCGCCAATGCCGCCTCCGACGACGAGGGATTCGGGGATGAGGAAGAGGAGGCGACCTACACGGAGATTCCCGACGGGGAGATCGTCGCCAGCGTGGAGCGCGAAACTTGCCTGGGATGCCACAACCACGACAGCCCGAGCTACAAGCCGTTCTGCTTCTACAAGTTCCGCAGCGAGATCATGCACCTGAACCCGCTCAAGCCGAGGACCGCCGAGGAGCGGGCGAAGATCCTCGTTTGCGGGTGCGGGGACGCGTGCACATGCGACGGAGAGTGCGTCGACGGTTGCGGCGTCGCGCCGAAGGAGCAGTGATGCGAAAGCCGGGGGGGCGGATACGGGCGCCTTCGATCACAGCGGCTTCCGGGCTCCTCGCCTGCTCTCTGGTCATGCTCGCCACCGGATGCGGTGAGAGCTACGCGGAGGCGGTGCAGCCCCTGCGGTTCAGCCATGCGGTCCATGCGGAGGAGGACATGGCCTGCGTGGACTGCCATCTGAGGGCCGAGGACGGTCCCTATGCAACGACGCCCGGCGTGGCCACCTGCATGCTGTGCCACGAGGAAGCCCAGGGGGAGGACCCCGAGGAGCCGAAGGTCCGCGAGTATGCGGAGAGCGAGCAGCCGATCCCCTGGGTGCGCGTGAACCGCGTCGTCGGTCACGTCTACTTCAGCCACGGTGTCCACGTGAAGCTCGCCAGGCTCGATTGCGCACAGTGCCACGGGGACATGGCTGCGCTCGAGCAACCCGTGACCCGCTCGCA
>DRLC01000242.1 GCA_011053145.1 Planctomycetota bacterium
ACCCCGAAGGAGGCCGAGTATTACCGCCACGGCGGCATCCTCCAATACGTCCTCCGGCGCCTCGTGGCCTCCTGACCCGCAAGGGACGGCACGTTTCCCCGGTCGATCCGATCGGGGAAGCGGCCGGAGCACCAGTCTTGCCCACGACGCGTCTTCGCTGCGGGACGTCGAGCTTTTCGGCGAAGAGCTGGGTCGGGCCGTTCTATCCACCGGGCACCAAGCCGGCGGACTTCCTGTCGGTCTATGGGACCCACTTCGATGCGGTCGAGGTGGACGCGACCTACTACGCGGTGCCGAGCGCTCGCACGGTGCTCGGCTGGGAGAGCAAGGTGGAGGAGGGATTCGCGCTGTGCGCAAAGTTCCCCCGCTCGATCGTCCACTGCGGCGAGGGACCGACACCCGACCCCGCTGCCGTGCTCGTGCCCGACGCCGTCCAGGCCCCTACGGACGCGTTCTTGAAGGTCATGGACCTCCTGGGCGCGAAGTGCGGCCCGCTCGTGTTGCAGTTTCCCTGATTCGGTCGACGAGCGCCCCTGGAGTTCGAAGTGTTCCTCGAGCGACTCGACCGCTACCTCGGTGCTCTCCCCGACCGATTCCGCTACGCGGTCGAGGTGCGCAACCGGGATTGGATCGACGAGCCGCTGCTCGACCTGCTGCGCCGGCACCGGGCAGCCTTCGTCTGGGTCGAAAAGAATGCGCTCCCACACCCCGCGGATCTCGCGGAGCGCCTCGACATCGTGACGGCCGACTTCGCCTACGCACGCCTGATCGGAGACCGACGCGCGGTCGACCGTCTCACCGACACCTTCGACCACATCGTCCTCGATCGAGAGGCTTCGCTCGTGCGCTGGGCCGAGATGATCCAGCGCGTGCCAGCGTCCGTTTCCCCGGTCTTCGCGTTCGCGAACAACCACTACGCCGGCCACGGCCCGGCGACGGCCCGGCGCCTCCAGGAGCTGGCGGCAGGGTAGGATGGGCAGGATGTCCAAGGATCGAGGAACGGGTGCGGCGCGGTACGTCCTGGGTGCGGGAGGCCTGCTGCTCCTCGCCGCCCTCCTCGTGAATCCGTGGACGGCCGGATTCTGGAAGGGGGATCGCGCGCTCGATTACCTGGACGCGATCGCGTCGAGCGCCCGGGTCTGCGCGATCGGTGGGGTGGCGCTGGTTCTGCTCCAGGGCTTCGTGCGCCGCTTCGGTTCGGCGGCGCTGCGCAAGACCCTCGTCCTCGCGGCGACGCTCGCTCTCTTCGCCGGTGCCGACCGTCTGCTCCTCGCCCACTTCGGGCTTCCATTCTGGATCCCCGACCAAGAGGCGCACTTCAAGAACCGTCCGAACGCGACGCGCCTCTCGCGCGCCGGGCATGCGGTCTGGCGAACGAATTCCTACGGCTACAGCGACGACGAGTTCCCGGTGGAGAAGCCGGCCGGGGAGCTGCGCGGCCTGATGGTCGGCGATTCGATCACCCAGGGGTTCCAGCTCGAGTACCAGGAGACCTATCCCTACCTCCTCGAGCGCATCCTCGATGAGCGCGATTCGCTGCACGACTCCCACCAGATGATCAACGCGGGGGTCGCGGGGTACGCGGTCTACCAAGAGGTCGCGGCGACGCGCGCCGGGCTGCGCTTCGATCCCGATTTCGTCTCGATCGGGTTCTGCATGAACGATGTCACCGAGCCCTTCCGGGTCTCGAAGGAGTACGGCGGCGCGGGCGTCGACTACCACGGCGTGCAGGAGGCGGCGAATCCTCTCGCGGCCTACCTCGTGAACGAGACCGGCTTCGGCCGACTCGTGCAGTACCTCGGGCGCGACAAGAGCTCGCTCGAGTTTCGCAAGCGCTGGGAGGACTACAACGTGCGCGACATGGTCGCGGCGATGGACGACCCGCGCTACGCCGAGGCGTGGAAGCTGGTCCTCGGCCAGCTCGACGAGTTCTACGCGGTCGCGGAGGAGGCGGGGATCCCCGCGCTCTTGATCGTGTTCCCCTATGAGTTTCAGCTCGCCGACGAGGGCTGGCAGGAGCCGCAGCGCATCCTCGCCGCCCACGCCCGCGACCACGGAGCCGCCGTGCTCGACCTCGCGCCGATCTTCTTCCACGCGATCTACGGCGCCGACGCGACCTTCGAGGAGCTGCGCGCGTCGGGCAAGGGCCCGCGCGAGATCTTCAACGCCCATCGTGAGGCGGCGGCCCGCTACTACTTCGACTCCAACCACCTCACCGCCGAGGGCGCGAGGCTCACGGCGGAGGCGATCTGGAACAAACTCGTCGAGATGGGACTCGCGGGCGGCTAACCGCGGCGCGAGTTCGCTTCGATCGCCGCCTGCACGAAGGCTGCGAGGCCGGGAGCGATGCTCTCGAAGACCTGCTGGAACCGTGTGTCGGTCACATAGAGCTCGCCGAGCTGGACGTGGGCCTCCCGTGAAAGCGGATAGAACCAGCGATCGATGTGCATCCGGTAGGTCTCCGCGAGCTCGACCGCTTCCTCGGAGGTCGCGGCCTCGCCCGCGCGCAGGAGTTCGCCGAACGAGGCGAGGATCTCGTGCGACTCCTTCTTGATCTCCGCGAGCTGCGCCTTGTCGTAGCTCTTGGTGCGTGCCTTGGCCTCGGCCCACTGGGGGGTCTCGCCCCAGCGGCGTTCGGCCTCCCGTTCGAGCTCCTCTGACTCGAAACCTTCGAAGAGTTCTTCTGCGCTCATGTCGTCCTGGTCCTCCAGCAAGCGGTCGATGGTGTGAATCCTTGCCCGGTACCTGGCGATTTCCTGTTCCAGCACTTCCCGATGACGCGCGAGGGTTTCTGCTTTCGAGAACCCCTCGTCATCGAGGATCCGGCGCACCTCCCGAAGGGGAACGCCGAGGGCCGCGTAGAGGCGGATCTGGAACAGGCGCTCGATGTCGGAGCGCGTGTACAAGCGCGAGTCCCCCCGCGCGCGCATCCCAGGGGACAGAAGTCCGATCTGGTCGTAGTGATGCAGGGTTCGGACCGTGACCCGCGCGATGCGGGCGACCTCACCGATTCTGTGGTACGCGTGCTCCGACATGGTTCCGGCGCCGAGCCGTCGGGCTCGACTGCGGGGAGGGTGGGGGGTGACGCAGGGGGAGGGGCAAGGGCGAATCCGGGTTATTCCCGGGCCGCTTCCCACGCCTCGTCCACGAGCTCATCCGGATGCAGGCCGGTGGCCTCGGCTTCGTAGCCGAGGACGAGGCGATGGCGGAGTGCGGGGCGGACGACGGCGTCGAGGTCCTCGTCGGAGACGAAGGGGCGTCCAGCGATCAGGGCGCGAGCCTTGGCGAGGAGCAAGACCGCCTGGCCGCCGCGCGGGCTTGCACCGCAGCGCAGGAGACGCCGGACGCGCTCGGGCGCGTCGGGGTTCCGCGGGTCGGTGGCGCGGATGAGGCGGGCGACGCGCGTGATGACCTCGTTCGAAGCCGGGATCTCGCGCACGAGGGCGCGGATCGCGAGCACGTCGTCACGGCAGAGGGTCGCGTGGATCTCGGCCGCCTGCGAGCCGGTGGTGTGGGAGAGGATGCGCTCGAGGTCGGATTGCGATGGGTTCTCGAGGTCGATCCGGCACAGGAAGCGGTCGAGCTGGGCTTCGGGCAGTGGGTAGGTGCCCTCCATCTCGATCGGGTTCTGCGTGCCGATCACGAAGAAGGGTTCGGCGAGGTGGAAGGACTCTCCGTAGATCGTGATCTGTCGCTCGCCCATCGCCTCGAGCAGCGCGGACTGGGTGCGCGGCGTGGCGCGGTTGATCTCGTCGGCGAGCACGACCTGCGTGAAGAGCGGCCCCTTCTCGAAGCGGAAGCTGTGCCCGCCCCCCGGCGTTTCCTCGAGGATGCGCGCGCCCAGGATGTCGGCGGGCATCAGGTCGGGGGTGAACTGGATGCGCTGGAAGTCGAGGTCGAGCGAGCGCGCAGCCGCCTTGACGAGCGTCGTCTTGCCAAGCCCGGGCGCGCCCTCGAGGAGCGCGTGCCCACCCGCGAACAGCGTCTGGAGCAGGAGGTCCAGCGCGTTGGAGTGCCCGAGGAACGTGGCCGCGATCTCTTCGCGGAGCCCCGTGACGTTCCGGCGGATTTCGGCGAGGCGCTCTTCCAGGGCCTCGGGGCTCGAGGATGCCGTGTCGCCGGGGGTGGGGGTCGTGCGCGTCATGGGGGGAGAGGCCTCTGCGGGGCGGGGGATCTACCCGGCCGGGCTCAGGCTGTTTCCGAGAGCACCAGCGTAGCGAGTTCCGCGAGGCCCTCGACCCTTCGGATGCCGGGGAGGTCGCCGCGGGCGCCGGAATGGTCGACGAGCACCGCGTCGAGGCCCGCATCCAGCGCTCCGGCGACGTCCTTTGCCGGATGGTCCCCCGCGTGGAGCGCGGCTTCGGCGGGGACCCCGGCGCGTTCGAGGGCGAGCTCGAAGAGCGCTCGGTCGGGCTTCTCGACGCCCTCGATCGCCGAAGAGAGGACGAAGTCGAACGCGGAGTCGAGTTCGAGGGCCGAGAGCACCCGCGGCAGGCGCTCGCTCCAGTTCGAAATCACACCGAGCACGAGCCCGGCGTCGCGCAGATCCCGAAGCAATTCCCGGGCGCCCGGATAGAGCCGAAAGGTGCCGCTCGATTCGAACCGGTCGAACAGTTCCGCGGTGGCCGATGCGAGACGGTCCTCGTCGAGCCCGAGCCCCCCCGGCCCGGGACCGAAGATCCGCGCGATGTACTCCTCGAACCACGGATCGCTGTAGCGGAACGCCCCGTCGTGCACACGGCCCAGCTCGTGGTGTGCAGCGAGCATGCGGCGGCGCATTTCGGCAGGTGGGAGGGGGCGGCCGTGGGTGGCCGCCACCTCCGCATAGATCGCCTCACGCGGCGGGACTTCGTGGAGGAGCGTGCCCCCGACATCCAGGAAGACAGCGCGAAACCTGCTCGGGCGCTGCGTGTGGCGGGTCGGGCTCTGGGGGAGGGGCATCGCTGGGAGGGGGGGCGACAAGAGCGAAAACGAGGGGCCGTATTCAGAATCGCGTCGATCCTAGTCGATGAGGGCAACGCGGGAGGATGGGGATCCCGGATCAGGAGGACGACCCATGGGGATGGGAATGAACTCGAGTGGGGGAAAGGCGGCCCTCTGGGGGCTGCTCTTGGTGCTGGCGTCCTGCGGGAGCCCGGGGGAGAGGAGCGCCTCGCCAAGGCCTCGAGGAAAGGCCGTGGTTTCGGAGCAACGCGGATCCGAGCGCGCGGCACCGATCGTTTTCGGGGCGTGGCACGCGGTACGGATGGAGCGCGGTGTCGAGGCGATGCTCCGCCGTGCGAGCTGGCTGGAGCACGAGGGCAAGGTCGAACAGGCCCTGCGGCTCCTCGATCGCTTCATCCGAGAGAGGCCCGAATCGGGGGCGCTCCGCGAGGCGCGCGGCTCGCTGTATGCGGCCGAGGGCTACGCGCGGGCAGCCGAGCACGACTTCGAGGTCGCGTGCGAGCTGCAGCCGGAGCGGGTTGCGGCCTGGTGTGCGCTGGGCGAGGTCCGGCTGAGACTCGGGCTCGAAGCGAGCGCTTCCGCCGCCCTCGCACAGGCGCGCGCCCTGGGCTACCAAGGCCCGGATCCCACCCTGGCGGTGGCTAGGCTGGACGAAGGCAGGTAGACGCCGGGTCGGGCGGCGGCGCGCGGCCTTACGAAGCATCTACGAAGTCTTTAGGAGAAAGGGGTTGCCGGCCTGGCGGGCGCTCCTAACCTCTTAGGAGTTCCTTCCCCCTCCCCTCGTCCACGCCGCCATGCCCTCCGAGCTCCCCGAGCCTCCCCGTCCGCCGAAGAAGCGCCTCACCGATCTCGAGTTGGAGATCATGCACGTGATCTGGGAGGCCCACCCGCGGGCCTCCACGGTCCGCGACGTCGTCGAGGGCCTCGAACGCCACGGGCACTCCCTCGCCTACACGACCGTGCAGACGGTGATGGGCATCCTGAAGAAGAAGCAGGTGCTGGGCTCCCGTCCCGGACCTGGTCGAGCCCACGAGTACCGAGCGCTGGTCACCCGCGATGAAGCCACCTCGAGCATGACGGCGGATTTCGTCTCGCGGCTCTTCGGCGGAGAAGCCAAGCCCCTGGTCGCCCATCTCCTGGACCACGGGTCCTTCGATCGCGACGAGCTCGTCGAGCTGAAGCGGCGGATCGAGACCCAGCTTTCCGACGATGAGGAGGACGTGTAGTGCAGCCCTGGCAACTCGACCTCTTGGTGGCATCGACCGGGCTCGCCGCGGCTTCCCTCGTGCTGCGACCGATGCTGCGGCGCTGGCGGGCGGAGCCTGTCGCCTCGTATCGGCTCCTGTGCTGGGTGCTCGTCGCGACGCTCCTCTTCCCGTTGGGCCAGGGGCTCCTGCGCGGGAGCGGGCTCGGCTCACGGGTGCCGTTCGCCGGCAAGATCGCGGAGGAGTTCGCGTTCCTGCGGAAGGGTGAGAGCGGGGACGCGAACCCGAGCGGAGCTCCCGTGGACGCGGCCGGCTTCGGAGGGTCCGTCCCCGAAGAACGCGCCGCGGCCGCCACGCACCTCGTCGTGCTTTCGGCTGCTTGGAGAGTCGGCGAGGAGGGCCAGGAGATTCCCCGGGCCGGGCTCCCGGCGGCGCCGTCGGACCAGGCCCCGGCCATGGCGCGCGTGCGTCTCGAGGCGCCCGAGCAGGCGTGGAAGTCCGAAGACATCGCGGCCGCCGCTCCGGAGGAAATCCTCGAGACCCCGATCGCTTCCTCGGTGGTGCTCCGGTCCGATCGGGCGCGGTGGTTCTCCCTCGGGCTGGTCGGGACCTACCTCGTCGGCCTCCTCTTTTCCCTGGGACGCACGGGGCTGCGCCTGCGACGGACCTCGGCGCTGCTTCGGCGCGCGCGGCCGGTCGAGAACGAAGCGGTCCTCGGGGTCTGGCGCGAGCTCGCGAAACGCTCCTCGCTCGCTCCGAGGGTTCGGTTGCTCGCCAGCCCCGAGGTGCCTGTCCCGATGTGCTACGGACTGCGTCGACCGGTCGTCCTCCTCCCGGCCGCGGCAGGCCCCGAGCTTTCGCGCGAAGTGCTCTCGTGCGTGCTCTTGCACGAGCTCGTGCACCTCGAGCGCCGTGACACCTGGATCATGCTCGCCCAGGAACTCTTGCGGGCGCTCTTCTGGTTCCACCCCGCTGCTTCGTGGCTCTCGAAGCGCATCGATCAACTGCGTGAGCTCTCCTGCGATCTGACCGTCGTTCGACGGACCGGTCGCCTGAAGCGCTACGCATCCGCCCTCGTCGAATACGCGGCCTGGATGGGCCGTGATGTCCCCCAGGTCGTCCCGGCCACGAGCCTCGTGCCGTGGACGACGACGAACAGTCAACTAGCAAGGAGAATCGAGATGCTCGTATCCCAATCCCACCCGCGCGATGTCCGCCGCGGTCCCGTGTTCCTCGCCGCCTCGGCGATGGCCGCGCTGTTCGGAGGTCAGGTGGCGCTCGCCGCCTCGATGGCTCCTGCCCAAGGTCCGCTGCAGCGCGAGGTCGAAAGGAGCAGCCAGCGCGTCGTCGAAGTCTCCGAAGAGGCGACGGAAGTCCAACAGGACTCCGAAAAGGCGGAACGCACCGTGGTGATCCTCTACACCCCCGAAGAGGGGGGGGAGCCGATCGAGCTCGAGGGCGAGATCATCGTGCTGACGGAAGACGGGGAGGAAACGACCCATTTCCATGGAGGAGCCGACGGAGACGAGCGGGTCCTCGAGCGGCATATCATCGTGGAAGACGGGGAGGGTGAGGTCGTGCAGGAGTCCGAGGAGTCCAACCACTGGCTCGTCCACTCCACCGATGACGACGGGCACCAGATCTCTCTCTTCCTCGAAGAGATCGAGGCCGCGGAGGAGCCGGAAGCCCATGGGCATGTGGAAACCCAAGGACCCGACGGGGAGTCTCGCGTCTTCGAGTTTGGCAGCATCGAGGAACTCGAGGAGCTCGCCGAATCGGGAGCGCTACCCGGGCTCCACGTGATGGCTCCCCAGGAACGAGCGAGAGTTCACCGAGCACCGCGCCGGCCCCCGTTCCCGGGATCGGATCGGGGAGGGGATGAGCCTCCGATGATCGGGATCTCGATCGAGACCTTCGGGCCGGGGGCCACGGAACTCGAAATCACCCGTGTCTTTCCCGGTTCGATCGCGGAGCGCGCAGGTCTGCGCGAGGGCGACGTGATCGTCGAGATCGAGGACGGTCCGGCGACCTGGGAGGCCCTCAACGAAGCGAAGCAAGGGCTGCGCGACGGCGGCATCGAAGTCGAGATCGAGCGGGATGGTGAGGAGTTCGAAGTGGAGCTTCGGGCCGAGGGAGGCATGGGACAGGACCCAGCGCCGCGGGACCCCATGCACGGGTTCGAATTCGAGGACGGGGACCGGGGGGGCCGAATGGATGCCCTTCGCCTGCGCAGGGAGACCGAGGACGACGTCGAAGAGATCGAACGCTGGCTTCAGCGAACGCGCGAAGCGCGGGGAGATGACCGCTGGCATGTCTTCGAGCACGGGTTCGCCCCCGACGGGTTCGATCCCGAGGAGATCGAGGAGTTCGTCGAGCGCCTGAGGGGCCCCGAGGGCCGGATGGAGTTTCATCGCTTCGGGGTCGGCCCCGATGGCGTGTTCGAGGAGCACCCCGGGCCGGACCGCGACGGAGCGTGGCGGTATGAGTTCCGCGTGCCGGGCGAGGATTCTGGTCCCGACGTCTTCTTCTGGAGGCGTGACGACGATTCCCGGCTGCACCGACGGGAGCGGCGCAACGACCGTGACGGGGACCGCAGCGTGCTCCGCGAGCGCGGACGCCGCCGGGAGGATCACCGCGGGCGCGACGAATGGGACGACCGTGGTCGCGGCGATCACGGCCCATCGCTGCAGGAGCGACTCCGGATGGTCGAGGAGCACCGCCGCGAACTCGAGGAACAGCGCCGCGCGCTCGACGAGCAGTTCCGTCAGCTCGACGAGATGCGGCGTGAGCTCGATCGCATGAGGCGTGATCTCGAGCGCAACCTCGACCTGCGGGACGCTCCCCACCCCCCCCGTGCCCCGCACGGCGAACGGCAAGGCCAGCCGACCCCGCCGCCAGCTCCCGAGAGCGGACAGGACGTCGCGGAGATCCCCTCCTTCCCCGCCCCCCCGGCGGTGCGCTAGACAGAATGGGTGGAGCGGCCTCTTCAAGGCTGCCCCACCCATTCCGTCTGGGGTCGCGAGTCCCACGCCGGGCATCGCCCGGCGTGGGATTCCCCTACTCGAGGAACAGGTAGTACAGCTGCCCTTCGATCTTCGTGCGTCCGGCGACCGCCTCGGCTTCTTCCCCGACCCCGAGGTAGAGGTCCGCCCGACCCGCGGTTCGAATCGCTCCCCCCGTGTCCTGGTCGAGGTAGATGCGGTTCACCGGTGCGCCCGACCTCGCCTGTTCCGGGTCGGCTTCGACGTAGACCAGGGCGCCGCGGGGGAACAGCGTCTTGTCGGTGGCGATCGACCGTCCCGCGGAGACCTCCACGTCGAGGCTGCCGTGGGGGTTGCCCTCGATTGGCGTGAAGAAGACGTAGGACTCGTTGCGGTTCAGGTACTCGGCGAGTTCGTCCGGAGAGGCATTCGCCGCCCACGCACGAATCGCGGGCAGGCTCGCCTGGCCGCGCGGGATCTTGCCGTCGGCTTCGAGGGCCTTCCCGAGGGAGCGGTAGGTGCGCCCGTTCTTGCCGGCGTATCCGAGCCGGAGCATCGAGCCGTCGGTGAGCCGAACGAACGCCGATCCGTTCACGTGCGCGATGTACGCGTCGATCGGGTCGCGCAGCCAAACGAGTTCGAGGCCGCGTCCGGCGAGCAAGGCTCCCGCCTCGATCGCTCCCCGAGACGGGTAGGTCGAAACCCGGCCGAGGGAGGTTTCCCAGCCCAGGACCTCCCCGTGCGGGCCCTTCACGAGATCGGGCGGCAACGCGTACAGCGGGGAGTCATAGCCGGGCTCGTGGGTAAGGCTGCCTTCGAGGATCGGCGTGCAGTAAGCGGTGAAGAGCACACCCCCGCCGCGCCCGTCCCACCCCGCGCTCTTGTACGCCACGAACTCATCCTCGACCGCCCGTTGGAACTCCTCGGGTCCGTAGCTCGTCTCGAGGAGCTCCCGGAAGCGTTCCAGGGAGGCGAGGGCGCGCGCGTGGGTGATTCCGGCGATCGGGAAGAAGGCCTCGGAGCTCTTGCGGCGGGTCCATTGGATCGAGAGGTCGAGGCTCGCGAGGAGGTCGTCGCGTTCCTCCCAGTCCTGCGAGACATCCGGAAACGAGTCTCCCCACCCGAGCGGCAGGAGGGCGGGGGCACCTTCCTCGAGTGGCCGGCCCCATTCGGGGGTCGCCCGGCAGGCTCCGAGGACGGCCGTGCAAGCGAGGGAGAGGGCGAGTTTCGGGACGAGGCTGCGGAGCGTGGCGTTCATGCATCCGAGCTTACCGACGCCGGCGCGCGGGACCAACCGGCGCCGGCGCCCACCGTCTCCACTTCCCTACCTCTCGCCGCAGAGCGCGGCCAGGCGCTTGCCGCGATCGGCGGCGAAGCGCGCAATGCCGTCCCACAGGGAGTCCGCGTCGATCCCCGCCTCGCGCTCGATCTCGGACACGCTTCCGCCGGTGCGCCAGCGGTTGTCTCGATCGGCGCTCATCGCGTACTCGGCGGCCCAACGGTGGGCGATCCAGTCGTGCATGCCTCGCCGTGAGCCGTTCGTGATGACCGTCGAGTCGAGCCAATCCTCGCGCGAGAGGACGGACTCGCGGTAGGCCTCGTCTTGGCGCGCGAAGAGTTCCGGGGAGACGGCCTGGACGATCTTGACGTTGGGCCCTTCGCCGGCGAGGAAGCGGGGCAGCAGCTTGTAGATCGAATTCGTCGAACTCGTGCCCTGCACGATCAGGACGCCTTCGCGCTCGCGCGCGGAATCGAAGTCCTTGACCACATAGGCGCCCCGCGCTGCCTCGAGGTGCGAGGGGACTCCGAGCGCTTTGCGATCCGGAATCTCGATCCCGGGGCGCGTGAGGTGCAGCGCCACGATCGGGACCTCGGTGGCGAGCGCGGCCGCGAGCGCGGGCGCGACCTCGTTGTGCTCCCACGGATAGAGGTTGATCACCTGACCGTCGGGGAAGAGCTGGGTCACTGCGGGCGCGAAGATTCCGAAGTGCGTCCGGCTGTCCTCGGCGGTCTCGGGACCCGAGTGCCCGACGATCCAGATCGTTTTTCCGACCTTCAGAGGGGAGTCCTGGGCGAGTTGGCTGAACAGCCGCATCATCCCGTACTTGAGGTAGCTGAAGGAACCGTACGTGGAGGTCGCCGTCCAGTAGCCGAGAAACTCGTCCTCTGGCTTCTCCGAGAGGTTCACGGTCGCGGCGCCGACCGCGAGCCCGGCGTTGGCGAATTCGGTGATCTGCTGGGGGAGCAAGCAGCCGGCGGGATTCGAGTTGCGCTCGTACCAACCGAAACCTTCGAAGTCGCCGCTGGCGTTCGCAAACCCGGAGATGTTGGTCGAGTCGGCGAGGTCGGCCGATGCCGCGAGCACCAAGGGGCGTCCCATGCGGCGGTGGCTCTCGGCATTCAGCCAGGCGCCGAAGGTGGCGAGTCCCTTGCGGTTCGGTGCCTTTTCGCCGGGCTTCACGAACAGCGTTTCGGGCAGGCGTTCCGTTTCGAGCCACGCACGGTCCTCGGCGAGGTTCTCGCCGGAAGAAAGGGCGAATCCGTCGATCGTATCCGGGACCGACTCCCCGAGTTCGATCAGCGTGTCGGAGAGGTAGTTCACGAGCTCCTCGTCGTCGCGCAGCACGCTGAAGACCGTCTCGAACCAGCCGCGAGTCTGCTCGCGGCAAGCGTCCTCGCCCGGGTCCGAGGTGTCTCCGCGCCCCTCGAAACTCACACCGTACTTCGCGGCGAAGTCGTCGCGGCCCTTCCAGAACAGCTCGCTGTTGCGCTTGTGCGGCGCGCCGTGGGAGGCGGCGTCGTACTTGTAGTACCCACGTCCCTTGCGCGTCTTGAACCAAACCATGCCGGGCCGCCCGGCGGGATCTTCGTCGTGGACGACTTCGAGCAGCGCCCGCGTGATCGATGCGTAGTCGGCCCCGTCTTCGGCGCCGGCGACCCGCCAGCCGTAGGGTTCGTACCACGAGCGCGGATCGCCGTGGACGACCGAGCTGTTCGGGAAGGCGTCGATCCCGTGGTCGTTCCAGTCGAAGAGCACGACGAGATTGTCGAGTCCGAGGCCGAAGGCGGTGTTCTTCGATTCGTGGTGCACACCCGCGCTGTGTCCGCCTTCGCCCTCGACAGCGAAGACGCGCACGCCCTTGGCTCCCGAGTGCTTGAGCGCGAGCGCTTCCCCGACGGCCGCGGGCATCCCGTGTCCGGACGGACCCGTGTTGAACTTGAAGAACAGCGTCTTGCCCTCCATCTCGGCGTGCCCGGAGAGGTGGCCGTTGTGGCGCAACCAGAGCAGGTCTTCCCAGACGAGCTGGCGTTCGTCCGCGTTCGGGACGAGGAATCGCTCATTGCCCGTGCGCTCGAACCGGATCCGAAGCGCTTCGTTGTAGACCGCGAGCATCGCGTAGATCAGCGGGCAGCAGTGCCCGGCGACGAGGACGTGACGATCTCCGAAGGCCAGCTCAGGACGGCGCACGTCCCAGCGCATCCCCGCTCCGAGGGTCGAGGCCACCATCATCGGAACCTTCGAGCGAGATCCGCCGGGGTGCCCGCTCTGGCGCAGGTTCAACATCAGGTCGATGCATTGATCGATGAGGTCCGCCGTCTTGTCCCACTTCGAGAAGTGGGGGGAGAGGGTTTCGAAGGTGGGGCGTGTGAGGGTCTGCATGGCGGCTGATCTGAAACGGCGGGAACCGGTCGCACCCCGCGCCTGTGTCGCGGCGGCGGGGGTCGGTTCTTCCGGTCCCCGGGGCGCGGGAGAGGGGCGACCACCTTAATGCAGTCGAGGGCGGAGCGCCCCCCGGAACCGGGAGGAGGGGCGCACGAAAACCCGCTCGGGAATCGAAACCCACCCTCTCCCCGGCCGGTCCCCGCCCCCGGGTGGAGGGGGATGGTGGTGGGGCGTCCTTGGATCGGGCGGGGTACCCTGCGTATCCACCTCCCCACTCCCGATGTCCGCCCTCCCCGACCGCCTCGTTCTCCCCGCCTCCCTGCGCGAATCGATCGAGCGTCGCGCCCGCGTCGCCCACCCGCGGGAGGGCTGCGGGCTCCTTCTGGGAACCGAGGGCGACACTCCCGAGGCGGCCCAGGTCCACCGCGTCGTCCACGCCCGCAACCTCGACTCCCGGCTCGGGCGCTTCGAGCTCGACCCGGGTCGGGTCGTTGCCGCGACGCACCGCGCTGCCCTCCTCGGCCTTCGAATCCTCGGACTCTGGCATTCGCACCCCGACTGCGCCGCCCGGCCCTCACGCGCGGACCTGGAGCGCCTCTGGCCCGGCTGGCTCTCCTTGATCCTCGCCACACGAAACGCTCGGGCCCACGAGCTGCGCTGCTTCAGCATTCGCGATGGGGCCCTCTTCGAACTCGATCTCCTCGAGGCGGAGCCCGACCCGGATCACCCTTGAGCGGATCCGCGGAACGGCGAACGCGGACTCGCCGCCGCCGCGACCGCGCAGGCTCCGAGTCTGAGCCAGCCCGCGGGCACCCCCCGCGGTCCCACCCGATATCCATTCGCTTCCACGGCGCTCAGGGTTGCCGCGTTCCACCGGAGCCAAAAGGCGAGCAGCCGACCACGCCGCCAGCCAAGCTCCCGCGTGAGCGGCCAACCCTTCGCGAGTTCCCCGCGGGCCCACTGCACTTCGTCCGCAACGATACGGCGCGCGCGCAGGTCGTCCTTGTGGTCGAGGGCGTCGGGAAGCTCGAAGACGTTCAAGTCGGCGCTGCGCAGTTCGTCCATCGGCAGGTGGATGCGGCCTCGCGCGACGTCGACGGGGAGTCGACGGATCCACCGCACGCCCTGCAGTCCGAGTGCCAAGGAGCGCGCCAGGACCTCGTCCCGCTCCCCTGTCATGCCGAGCACGCGCAGGAGAGCGCGGACCTCGGGGTCGACCAGCCGGCGCGCGTGGCGCACCAGCTCGGAGCGGGTGTCGAAGACCCCACGCGGCCGAGCACGCTCGTGCGCGGGGGCGAGGAGGTCCAGCAGCGAGAGGGAGTAGCGAGAGACCGTGGGACGCAGCAGCACCGCGATTGCCGAGCGTGGTTCCCCCTCCTCGAGATCCCGCACGACCCCCCTCGCCTCTTCCACGCCACGCTCCTCCTCGTCCAGCGCGCGCAGGAGTTCGAACCAGGAGACGAGGGCCAAGACCTCCTCGGGGACGGAGCGGCCCAGCGCCCGGGCGGCGAGGGAGGCGCCGCGCCAACGCTCGCGCAACGCTCTCCGGCAGCGCTCCGCGGCCTCCTGGCGGGTCGGTCGGTCCGGGATCAGCAGCTCATGCACGGGCCGATTGTGGCCGCTCCGTCGAGCGGCGAGTAGGTTCTTGGCCACCATGAAGCTCACGAAGACCCTCCTCGCCCTCCTTCCAGCGTTCCTGTTCGCGTGTGCCGACGACGGACCGACCGAGTACCCGCTGCGCATCGTGATGCTCGAGGTGGAGATGAGTCGTCAGGACCTGGGCAAGGCGCTCCTGCGTGAGGACGGGCCGGAGGCAGCGATGAAGAGCATCGGAGAGATCCGAACGTGGATCTCCGACCCTGCCGCGGAGCGCTATCTCGAGCGCGGCGACATCCTCGGGACATCGGAGGACTTCGACCAACATCGCGCGGAACTCCTCGCTTCCTTGGACCAGATTCAGTCCTCGCTCACCGCGGGAGACATGCAGGCGGCGCGAGATGCGTATCCGAAGGTTCTCGCGAGCTGCAACGGTTGCCACGCGATCTTCCGGCCGGACCTGCCCCAGCGATGATCGTCCTGCGGGCGCTTCTCGGCGTCGCCGCCCTGACCGCCGGCGCCTGGGCTCTGTCCTCGCATCGACGCCGCTTTCCCTGGCGGGTCGTCTCGTTTTCGCTCGGGCTCCAGATCGCGATCGCCGGGCTGATCCTCGGCACCGGTTCTGGGAGGTCCATCTTCGAGGGCGCGGCCGATTTCTTTCGGGCGCTGATCGAACGCGCCGCACCCGGTGCGAACCTCGTCTTCGGCCCCCTCGCGAACACGCGTGCGATGGACGGGGTCTTTGGCGAGGGAGCGGGGTACATCTTCGCGACGACGGCCTCCGGTCTGCTCGCGATCATCTTCTTCGCGTCGCTGATGGCGGTGCTCTACCACGTCGGCGCGATGCAGCTGGTGATCTGGGTCGCCGCGCGCATCATGAAGTGGACCCTGGGCGTTTCCGGCGCCGAAGCCACCGCGATGGCCGCGAACGTGTTCGCCGGAATGACCGAGGCGCCGCTCGTCGTCCGCCCGTACATCAAGGGCATGACCGAGTCCGAACTCAACGCCCTGATGGTGGGGGGCTTCGCGACGATCGCCGGGTCGGTGCTCGCGCTCTACATGGGTTTCGTCGGGCCGCATCTCGCCCCCCATCTCTTGACCGCATCGGTGATGAGCGCGCCGGCCGCGTTCCTCGTCGCGAAGGTGATGGTCCCCGAGACGGAGGTTTCCACGACCGCCGGGAGCATTCCGCTCGTCGTCGAAAGGAGTGCGACGAACCTCGTGGACGCGGCATCGACCGGGGCGCGCGAGGGACTCGAGCTCGCACTGAACGTCGCTGCGATGCTGATCGCGTTCATGGCGCTGGTGAACCTCGTCGACTGGCCGCTGGCTGCGCTCGGGGAGGCGGTGGGGGTCGAAGGCGGGCTTTCGCTCGCGCGAGTCTTCGGCTGGGCCTTCGCGCCGGTGGCGTGGCTCCTCGGCGTGGACGGGTGGCACGATTCGCAGCTCGTCGGCTCGCTCCTCGGGACCAAGCTCGCGATCAACGAGTTCATCGCCTATGCGGACCTCTCCGGAATCCTGCGGGGCGGGGCGGCGGAGGGTGGCTTCCAGGATCCGCGCTCCGCGGCGATCGTCACCTATGCACTGTGCGGTTTCGCGAACTTCGCCTCGATCGGAATCCAGATCGGCGGCATCTCCCCGCTCGCGCCCGCGCGCCGGGGAGATCTCTCGCGGCTCGCTCCGCGCGCGATGCTCGGCGGGGCGCTCGCCTCCTGGATGACGGCGACCGTCGCTGGGATGTTCCTATGAGGGGCATGGCGGGGGCACGGGAGGGGGCGGAGGCCCTCGCGGCGGAGTTGCGCCGGGCGGGCGTGGGGGAGCCCCGCGTCGCCGTCGTGCTCGGTTCGGGTCTGGGGGCCTTCGCCGACGGGCTCGAGGAACGCGTGGAGCTGGATCCAAAGGCGCTGCCTCACCTCCCGGAGAGTCGCGTTCCCGGGCACGCCGGGCGGGTGACCGCGGGCCGCCTCGGCGGGGTTCCGGTGCTCGTGCAGATGGGACGCGTCCACCTCTATGAGGGATGGAGTCCTTTCGAAGTCACGCGTTCTGTCCGGGCCTTCGGGCTTCTCGGGGTCCGAACGCTCCTCCTGACGAACGCCGCGGGCGGGCTGCGACCCGAGATGCGTCCGGGCTCTCTGGTCGTTCTCGAAGACCACATCAACCTGCAGGGAGAGAGCCCGCTCTTCCCCGGGGAGCAGGCCAGTGGTTCGCCCTATGATCCGGGGCTCACCGATGCGATCGAGTCGGAGGCGCGGAAGCAGGAGCTGGAGGTCGGCCGGGGCGTGTACGCGGGGGTTCGCGGCCCCAGCTATGAAACCCCGGCGGAGATCCGCGCGCTCGTGGAGATGGGGGCCAGCGCGGTCGGCATGAGCACGGTGTGCGAAGCGACGCTCGGAGCCTGCATCGGCATGCGGGTCGGCGCGGTCTCCTGCATCACGAACCTCGCCGCCGGCGTCGGGGAAGGCGAGCTCTTGCACGAGGACGTCGTCGAGGTCGGGCGCGCTGCGTCGAGGCGCCTCGTCCGGCTGCTCGGCGCGGTCGTCGGGGGATTCGGCGGTTGAAGGTCGATGGTCGCCGCGGCGCCGGAAACCGATCCCGCAACCATCCGGTCGTGTGGGGACACTCCCCTTGGGTGGGTGGGGGTTTGGGATGGCCGCCCGGCGACCGGGTGAGGCATGCCCCCTCCAACTCCCCCTCACGAGACCGTCCGGAACCCTTCCCCCCTGCCTTCTCAACCGTCAATTCCCCCATTCCCTGATCGCACGCACCGGCTTCAGCTCCCCCTCGTTTGTCCTAGGAATCCCCCATGGAGGGGCGTCGACCTGAGTCGCGCCCGCACGGTTGTGGACGTGGTCTTGGACCCGAGTCGCCCGCTGCGCCAGGAGCGGCCGGGAGGCGCCCTTTCGGATCACCGAAACGGAAAGGGACACGAGCCATGAAGCTAAGAATCCTGTTCATCGCCGGCGCAATCGCGGCCTCCGCACACGCGTCCGCACAGCAAGCCATCGTGCCGATGGAGGGGCCGACCCTTCGAGCCCCACGCCTCACGCAGTTCGATGTGACGAGCGGGCAGTACAGTCTCCTGGAACTTCGCCTGAAGGGCTTCGAGATGTTCTGCACGCCGTTCAACCGGTTCGACGGGTACGGAGACGGCCTCGTCGATCCGGCTGACCCGATTTCGCCGGGTGGCCGGCCCACCACGAGCGCGGGCTGGTTGCGCGCGAACGGTCTCGACGCCCAGTCCTGCTTCGAGTGCCACGGCATCGTGAGCAACCTGATGATTCCGCCGCGGTTCGGTGTCGGGGGGGCGGGCGCGATCGCAGCCACTTCCTTCCCCGGCCTGACCCACTGCGATATCCCGGACAACAACGCCAACGGAGTCGCCGAGAACAACGGGCGCATGATCAATCCGGTCGCGCTCTTCGGATCGGGGGGCGTGGAGCTCCTCGCCAAGGAAATGACCTCGGAACTCCAGTCCCTGAAGGTGAAGGCTCGGACATTCCCCGGACTGAACGTCGAGCTGGTTACCCACGGAGTCAACTTCGGAACGATCCGTTACATCGAGGCGACCGAGGACTTCGAGACCTCGAACGTCGTCGGCATCGAGCCTGACCTCGTCGTACGGCCGTTCGGACGCAAGGGCGAGTTCTCATCGATCCGCGATTTCGCGATCGGGGCCTTCGAGATGCATTTCGGCATGCAGCCCGCGGAAGTCGTCGGTCGTGACATGGACCCCGACGGCGACAACGTCGTCAACGAGGTCTTCCCGGGCGAGCTCTCCGCGATCCACATCTACCTCGCGAACCTCGAGCGTCCGCGTGAGATGCACGACGATCGGCCGGCCGTCCAGCGCGGTCGCCAGGTCTTCATGGAGATGGGCTGCGCCGCCTGCCACATCCCCGAAATGAGGACGGTCAATACCTCCCTTCCGATCTCCTTCCCCGAAGTCCCGACCGACCCGTGCGAGAACATCTACATGAGGATCGATCTCGTGAACGGTTCCGCGGGTTTCGAGCCGGACGGCGAGGGAGGGATCCTCGTCCCGCTGTTCTCGGACCTCAAGCGCCACGACATGGGTCCCGAACTCGCGGAAACCGCGGGCGTGCCCCTCGACCCCTACTTCATCACCGCCAAGCTCTGGGGTGTCGCCGGCAGTGCGCCTTACCTGCATGACGGCCGGGCGATGACCCTGCGCGAAGCGATCGAGATGCACGGAGGCGAAGCTGCTCCGGCGGCCGCCGCCTTCGCTGCCACGACCCCACAGGACCAGGAGAACCTCCTCATCTTCCTGCGCACCCTCCGCGCTCCGGCCAAGCCGAACGCGGACCTGCAGCCCTGATCGGTGATGGATTCCCCCGGGCCCCGGCCTGAGGCACGGGGCCCGGATTCCCCCTCGCCCCCCCCCGGGGGCGAGCCAGAGCGGCCGGTGCCCACGACCAGGAACCCGTGGGCGCCGGCCGCAGTACGTCCGCACGATCGGCATCTCCTCGCCGAGCCCTGCCGCTGGACCAGCCGCGCACCTCGCGTACACTGGAGCCAAGACAGGTCCCGCCAGGCGGGGCGGCCCGGCAGGACCCCGAGCGAGGAGAACCATGGAAGCACGAGAAGGAATCGCCGCGCTGGTCGGCGAGTGGAGAGGCACGAACAAGCTCATCCTCGAGCCCGGAGCCCCCGCGGCCGAGTCCGCGGCGACCGCCTCGGTCTCGGTTGCAGGCACCGGATCCTCCGCGGTGGTCCGCTACACCTGGGCGGAGGGGAAGAAGCCCCAGGACGGAGTCCTCGTGCTCCGGTTGGGTGCGGAGCCCGGTGACTGGGACCTCGTATGGACCGACTCCTTCCACATGAACCAGGGGTTCATGGCGTGTCGGCCGGATGCGACGAAGGGCGGCGCCCTCTCCGCTCTCGGGTCCTACCCGGCCCCCCCCGGCCCCGACTGGGGCTGGCGCATCGAGCTCCACTCCCCGGCCGAGGACGAGATGCAGCTCCTGATGTTCAACATCACCCCCGGCGGAGAGGAGTCCCTCGCCGTCGAAGCCGACTTCACGCGCGCGGCGATTCCCCAGCCAGCTCCCGCATGATCGCGACGCAGGAGGACGATCCGATCCGATCGGCCCCCGCCTCCAGGAAGTCTCGCACCTGCGCCGCCGTGCGGATCCCGCCCGAGGCCTTCACCCCCATCCCTTTCCCCGCCTCTTCGCGAAGCACCCGCACGGCCTCCACGCTCGCGCCGCCCACCCCGAACCCGCTGCTCGTCTTCACGAACGCGCACCCGGCCCGTCGAGCGAGCCGCACCCCGCGCCGCATCTCTTCCTCCCCCAAGAGCCCGGTCTCGAGGATCGCCTTCACCCTCGCTCCGCCGCCCGCCTCGACCACAACCGCGAGGTCGTCCACGAAGAGACCGTCCTTTCCCGCGAGCAGCGCATCCACCCGCGCCACCACGTCCAGCTCCCCCGCTCCCGCTTCCACGGCCACCCGCGCCTCGAACGCCTTCACCCCTTTTCCGGGCGCCCCGAGCGGAAACCCCACCACACAGGCCACCTCGACCCCGCATCCCCCGAGAAGCCCCGCGCAAAGCTCGACGAACGCTCCCTGCACACACACGGCGGCAAACCCGAATTCCCGCGCCTCCCCGCACAGCCGCCGCACCTCCACCTCACCCGCCCCCGCCCGAAGCAGCGTGTGATCGAGCACCCCCGCAATCCTCGCCTCATCCACCATCCAAGGATCTCACGACCCGCGCCCCCATCGGGTCAATCCCAAATGGCCGGGGCGGCTTACATGGAGGAAGGCCGACCGCGCGAGCTGCATGGCCTCGTTGATCGGAATCTGGATTGCGGAGCCGACCCCTTCGAGTCCGTGCTCGGTCAACAGTTCCAGGGCCATGGCGATCGTCGTGGCATCGGTTTGCGTGCCGACCCGCTCGGATACGGCATTGCCTACCTCCTACGCCTATGACACGGCGGGCGAGCTCCAGGACACGACCGACCCCAGAGCGCTCATCGCCCGGACGGTGTACGATGATGCGGGACGAGAGATCCAGGTGATTCGCAACTACCAGGACGGGATCCCCAGCGGAACCGACA
>DRLC01000243.1 GCA_011053145.1 Planctomycetota bacterium
AGGGCCTGTTCCACGACCGCCTCCAGGTGGACGATCGCTCGCTCGACGAGCTGCGCCTGGGCCTCGCGATCGGGCTTGGGCGGCCGCGGGGCGGAGGGGTCGGTGATCGTCGGCCCGAAGACCGCGGGGGATCCCATCGCGTCGTCATAGACGCGCGCCATGGCGACCGCGTGGCGAGCGTCCTGGAGGCGCTGCATGTTCTCGTCGAAGCGTCCCTTGCTGAGGATGCGCAGGACGTGGCTGCGGTTGGCCGGGTCGGTATCGAGGATGAACTGGGCGACCTCCTGGCCGATCTGGACGTCGCTCGCCACGCGTTCGCGAACCTGCTTCTCCACCTCGTCGAGGCGTCGCTTCCAGGTCCCGCTCAGCCAGTGGTAGAGGCTGTTGACCGCCTGCTGGTTCACCGCGGGGTTGTTCGCCGCTTCGCTCAGGAATGCGAGGTCCGCCGGAATCTCCCGTTCGCGCCAGCGCTTCATCTCCAGCGCCCAGGCCCGCAGCTGCTGTTCCTCGAACGGGGGGACGAGGTTGCCGGGCGTGTTCTTGGACTCGTACTTGGCGCGCAGCTCCTCGAGCTTCGCATCCATGCCTCCCTTCGCATCCCGGCCGGCACGAACCTTTTCCATGCTCGCGTCGAAGAGGCGGTGAAAGCCCGCGAGGTTTCCCGCGACGATCTTCACGTTCTCGTCCTCCGCCGGGAACTCGGCCAGTCGGGAGTCGAAGTCGAGGAAGTCCCGTTCGATGCCTCGCACGCGAGACGCGTCGAGGAGGTGCTTGGGGGAGAGGAGCTGGAAGTTCGAGAGCGCGTTCGCGATCTCCTTGTTGAGCTGGACGAGCTTGGCGTAGTCGTAGTCCCCGGTGACGGGGGGCGCATTCCCGCGCGCCTTCTTCTCGATCTTCTCGCGCAGCGCGAGGTAGCGTCGATTCGCGTCCTGCCAGGTCGCCTCCGACTGGTCCGAGACCGCGTCGAGCCGCTTCTTCGCCCAGGCGATCTGATTGAGGTAGAGCGCAGCGGTCTTCGCGTCTCCCTCCTCGAGGCCGGGCTCGAGGCGTTCGTACTGCTCGATGCGGGCCAGTGCCTTCAGGGTCAGGGAGTCCTGGGCGGAGGCGGATCCGGGCAGGAACAGGAGGGCGAGGAGAGCGAGGAGAACGGCGGGCCGTCTATGCATGGTGTCGGGTTGGTCGGCGGGTTCGGAGCAGGAGTCGGTCAACCTATCCGGGGTGCGATGGGCCCGCCACCGGGCACGGACGCGGATGGCATCGGAGCGTTCCCGGCGGGCGGAACCCTTTTCCAGAACGGGCGGGATTCCGGGGCTACTGGGGTGCCGCGGAATCGAGGATGCGGACGGCGGGGTCCCCCTCGAGGATCAGGAGGCGATGATCTCCCGGGAGGCGTTCGAAGCGTTGGTGCTCGCCGGTCACGGGCCAGAAGACGTCGAGGTTTTCGATTTCGACGGCCGACCCGAGGCCCAGGTGGACCCAGAGCGGGTTGCCCCCGAAGCTTCCACCGGCGCCGGCGACCCGGTGGATCGTCCGCGTGGTTCCGTGTTCGCGGATCGTCGCGGTGATCCGAGCACCCACCCCGAACGCGTTCGAGCGGACTCCCGCGAGCTGGATCTCGGCCCAATGGTTCGCGTTGCCGGGATTCTGGAAGAGGACGTTGCCGAAGCCGTCGCCCCGGTAGGCGCCGCCGACCTCTTCGAAGACATCCTGGTCCCCGTCCCCGTCGAAGTCGCAGAAGACGACGCCGTGACCCTTCTGGAGGTGGCCGAAACCACCGGCGCTCGTGACATCCGCGAAGGTGCCGTCGCCACGATTGCGGTACATGACGTTCGGGACGAGGCCATCGTAGTTCGGATAGCCGGTGCCGAGGTAGAAGTCGAGGAGGCCGTCGTTGTCGAGGTCCCCGAAGTTCGCGCCCATCGTCAGCGAGATCGCACCGAGGCCCGCGCGCTCGGTCACGTCCTCGAAGCCGCCGGATCCATCCCCGCGGTAGAGCCTGGCGGTCTCCGCACCGCAGGGAAGGTCGAGATAGCTCGCGACGGTCGGGTAGAGCCGGAACGCGGCGTGGTTGCCCTCCTGGCTTCCCTGGCTGTAGCTCGCGACGTAGAGGTCGAGGGCTCCGTCGTTGTCGTAGTCGAAGAACCAAGCGGCGAAGCTGTCATAGGGGTCCATGACGCCCAGCTCGCCGGCGACGTCGGTGAACGTCCCGTCACCCTCGTTGCGATACAGGCGGTTCGACCCGAGCAGGTTCGAAACGTAGAGGTCGGGATCGCGGTCGCCATCGAAGTCGCCCCAGGTCACCGCCTTCGCGTAGCGCATGTTGCTCACCCCGGCTTCGGCCGTGACCTCCGTGAACGAGCCCTTGCCGTCGTTGCGGAAGAGCTGGCTCGAGCACGGAGCGTTCGGCGAGGACTCGTTCCCGATGTACAGGTCCAGGTCCCCGTCCAGGTCGTAGTCGGCGAACGCCGCGGTCTGGGTCGGCCAGTGCCTGTCTCCCAGACCCACGAGGAACGTGACGTCGGTGAAGAAGCCGTGTCCGTCGTTGCGGAGCAGGGAGTTCGGCTGACGCCCCGCTTCTCCGGGGATCCAGCCGCCACGCAGCACGAGGACATCGATGTCCCCGTCGTTGTCGTAGTCGGCCTGGACCATGTTGAGTCCGCCCGGCATGCCTTCGAGTCCGGACCGGTCGGTGGCCTCGGTGAAGCCGCCGCTCCCATTCCCGAGGAACAGGTGCATGGAACCGTGGGGGTCCCAGGTGGAGGTCAGGAGGTCCGGGATACCGTCCCCGTCGAAGTCCTCGGCGAGCGCGCCTCCGCACAGATCGAAGGAGTTGATGCCGAGCTCGGGAGCGACGTCCACGAAATGCGGGAAGTCCTGGTCCGAGTCGAAGACGGTGGGCGGGACGCGGAGCTTCTCCGGGAGGCGGTTCGGCCAGTCGCCGACGGTCATGGCGGCGATGTTCAGGAGCCAGAGGCTCGAGGAGCGCATGGGCTCGACGACGTCGTCGCGGGCGAGGAGCTCCGAGAACAGGTCCATCGCGGCGCGCGAGGGGCCCTGGACGACGTGGACGCCGCCTGTCCCGATCGGCAGGATGCAGCTCTGCGATGTGTGGCGGGCCACGCAGTTCGAGGTTTCGGCCAGTCGCAGATGGGCGAGAGCCAGTTCGTAGAGGATCTTGAGGTCCAGGCGCGGGTGGGGGGCGTCGAGCCGGTGCAACACCGAGCGCGCCTTGGAGAGCTCTTCGACGGCCTGCGCGACCTGGCCGGCCCGCATCTCGAGACGGCTGAGTTCGAGACCGCGCGTGACGAGTTCCAGCGGATGTGCGGTTTCCGCGACCCGGCTGTATTCCGCGCGAGCCTCGCGCAGGCCGGCGAGCCCGAGGTAGGGGTTCGCGTCCGTGGTCTCCTCGAAGAGGTCCGCGAGCAGCGCCAGCATGCGTTCGTGGCTCGCCTGTTCCTCCGGCGTGCGATGGGATGCGATCCCTTGGGCCGTGGTGGGACCCGGGAAGAGCGAAGCGAGGAGGATCGAAGCCAGGACGCCGAGGATAGAGCGGATCCGTGGCAGGGCCCCGAGCCGGGGTCCGCGGGAAGCTGACATGGGAAGAGGCGGGATGCGGGAGAGGCGCGGAGGTGGCGGAGCTGAGGTTGCGGTGCGAGCGGGGAGCTTTCGAGTCGAGGAGATCGCCTCGTTGGCGGCGGGGGGGATGGCCCTCAGCTCGGGAGTAGGAACCCTGACGGCGCGACCTACCGAGTTCGTTCCATTCGACCTTGCATTCTCGTGCAAGGGATACGTACCCCTGTGGGCACAACGAAAACCCTTCGACGAAGACGAGCGCGGGACGGGATCGAATCGGGAAAGCTTTTCTCGATCCGATTCCGTCCCGTCGTCGTACGGCCGCCTCTCAGCGAGCGAGTCGGTGCCAGACCGTGAGGTTCTCCGAGCCCGCGGGATCGTCCGGGGATCCGTTCAGGATCTCGAACGCGATGCCGACCGATGCACTCCCCATCCCGATGCGTTCGGGAGAGATCGAAAGGTCGCGCAGGAAGACGAGTTCGTGGTGACCGGCATGGGTGATCTCGCGCACTTCGACCCCGAGGGGCGCATAGTCGAAGTCGCCCGATGTGGAACTCCACTCCCATTCCTCCGAGGTCTCGGCGCTGCGTCCGGGATCGAAGTAGGTCGGAATCGTCGAGAACGAAAAGCGGATCCGGGCCGAGTCGGGGGAAGGGGACGGGGTACCCGGCGCACCGGCGGGATCCTCCCACACGAGGCGAATGCCGAGGTGGCGCTCATCGCGGGCGAGCTGGATCCGCGCCCCGGGAACCCGCGTCGGCTTCCAGGACAGCGGGGCCATCGGGATCCAGTGGGACTCGACCTCCTCCCACACCGCCGCGGCGGGGTCGGAGACGAGCGGAGCCGGCGCCTGGGCGGGACGCAGGTCCAGGTGGGTCTGGACCGCGAGCTCGCGTGCGCCTGGGCGAACCAGGGACTCGACGTACCGTGTCAGGGCCCAGGTGTCGTCATCCGGAAGTTCGAACGAGGGCATCGCCGAGCCGGGCATGCCGCAGCGGATGCGCCGGAAGATGTCCTCGGCACGGGCACCCCCCTTCAGGATCCCGGCGGTGATGTCGCGGGCGAGGCTCGGCCGACCCTTCTCGTCCACGAGATCGTCCCGCGAGCGACCCGTTCCGTCCGCGTCGTGGCAGCTCGCACAGTTCTCGAGGAAGAGCTCGCGACCGCGGGCGAGCTGCTCGGGGGTACGGACCGGGGCGGGGGGGATTCGGAGGACCGCGGGCGTGGGCAAGGTCGCCTCTTCCAGCGCTTGCGACCAGGGGAGTGTCGTGCCCTCCTCGGTCGCGAGCTCCTGCAGGAGTTCGGCCCGACGCGCCGTCGTCAGGTTCTGCACGTAGCGCGCGAGACGCATGCGCTGTTCGGCGGGAAGGTGGTCGTGCGGCGGCATTGCGGAACCGACGATTCCGTTCGTGATGACCTCGAAGAGGTCCTCGAGGGTGGGCACCTCGTTGACCGTCGAGATCAGCCGAAAGCGCCCGGTGCTGAAATCCCGGGGCTTCGGGTCGAGCCGGGCGGCAGCCGGACCGTCCCCGAGCCCCGCGGATCCATGACAGGGAGCGCAGTGGCGCGAGAACAGCATCCGGCCGCACTGGCGCGGGGAGGGTGCGGCGGTCACCCGCGGCGAGGGGACGAGGAGGGCGAGGAGGGCGAGGGACGCGGCGCAGAACGCGGCGTTTCGGGCGTGGTGGAGCATGGCGAGTCCGGTGGCGGAGAGGGAGGCGCTGGATCGTGGTTCCTCTCCCCCTGCGCGGCAATACGGCCGATTCCGTACGGTCGCGGCCTGCGGTCCCCGCGCCGGGGATCGGTTCACCGCCGAGGCGTTCCGTGCAGACGCAGCGACACGGCGCGCAGCGCCAGGCCGAGAAAGATCAGGGCGATCGGGCCTCCGTAGACGACCGCCACATAGGTCCAGCGAATCGGGTCCTCCTGCAAGGCGAAGAGTCCCGCCCCGAAGTAGCCCAGTGCGGAAACGACGAGGACGAGCATGCCCACGGCCGTGGCGACGCGGTTGGAGCTCGTCATCTGGAACGGTGCCTGCATACCCTGCCGACGTGCGCGCACATAGGCGAGCGCGATGAAGACGTAGGGAACGACCAGGGAGAGGGACGACATGTCGTTCAGGAGCGTGAGGAACTCCTCGGATCCCCGTGTTCCCGTCCAAATCGAGACGAGTGGGAGCAGGATCAGGACCGAGACCACCGCGGCTTGGGACCAGAGCGCCTGGTGATGCGTTCCGTGTTCGTCGCGTCGCGTGAGCGCGTTGGGGAACGTGCCCGCGGGCACTTCCGCGAACATGGCCCGGATCGGAGACTCCATCCAGATGATGAACGCGGCGGTCGAGCCGACGACCAGGAAGGTCATGCAGACGCGCGCCGTGGTCGCGGCGGGGAGGCCGACGAGCTCGGCGACGTAGAGCCAGATGTCGTAGAGGCCGGTCGCCTTCGTGAGGCTTTCG